>NZ_CP080096.1:3000000-3372003 GCF_019428685.1 Paraburkholderia edwinii | reverse complement strand
CGGCGGCAACGGGGTCAAGTATTTCCACGCCAATTCGACGCTGGCCGATTCGTCGGCGACGGGCGCGAATACGGTTGCGATCGGCGGCAATGCGCGTGCGACGGCGAATGGTTCGGTCGCGCTCGGCTCGGGCGCGCTCGCGGATCGCGCGAACACGGTGTCGGTCGGTGCGGCCGGCGCGGAACGTCAGGTTATCAACCTCGCAGCCGGTACGGCCGATAGCGACGCGGTCAATCTGAAGCAGCTGAAGGACATGGGCGCAAGCTTCGATTCGACGGGCGGTGTGACCGGTTCGTTTGTCTCGTACGACGACACATCGAAGACGCGCGTCACGCTCGGCGGCAAGAACGCGTCGGTGCCGGTGACGGTTGCGAATGTCGCGGACGGCAAGGCCAACAACGATGCAGTCAACGTCAAGCAGCTGAAGGACATGGGCGCGAGCATCGATACGACAGGCGGTGTGACGAACTCGTTCGTCGCCTACGACGATGCGACGCGCGGCACGATCACGCTGAAAGGCGCCGGCGGCACGCAGATCACGAACCTGAAGGCAGGTGCGCTGAACGCCGCGAGCACGGACGCGGTGAATGGCGCGCAGCTCTACCAGACGAACCAGAACGTGACGAACCTCTCCAACGTCGTGAACAACATCACGGGCGGCGGCAACGGGGTCAAGTATTTCCACGCCAATTCGACGCTGGCCGATTCGTCGGCGACGGGCGCGAATACGGTTGCGATCGGCGGCAATGCGCGTGCGACGGCAAATGGTTCGGTTGCGCTCGGTTCGGGCGCGCTTGCGGATCGTGCGAACACAGTGTCGGTTGGTGCGGCCGGCGCGGAGCGTCAGATTGTCAATCTCGCAGCCGGTACGGCCGATAGCGATGCGGTCAATCTGAAGCAGCTGAAAGACATGGGTGCGAGCTTCGATTCGACGGGCGGCGTGACGGGCTCGTTTGTCTCGTACGACGACACATCGAAGACGCGCGTCACGCTCGGCGGCAAGAACGCGTCAGTGCCGGTGACGGTTGCGAATGTCGCGGACGGCAAGGCTAACAACGACGCGGTCAACGTCAAGCAGCTCAAAGACATGGGCGCGAGCATCGACACGACGGGCGGCGTGACGAACTCGTTCGTCGCCTACGACGACGCGACGCGCGGCACGATCACGCTGAAGGGCACGGACGGCACGAAGATCACGCGGCTTGCGGCCGGCACGCTGAGCGCAACGAGCACCGATGCGGTGAATGGCGCGCAGCTGTACCAGACGAACCAGAATGTCTCGAACGTCGCCGGGAACGTGACGAACCTGACCAACGTCGTGAATAACATCACGAACGGCAGCGGCATCAAATACTTCAGCGCGAATTCGACGCTCGATGCCGCGACGGCGACGGGCACCGATTCGCTCGCGATCGGCGGCAATGCGCGGGCGACGAGTGCGAACTCGGTTGCCCTCGGTTCGAATTCGCTGACGGTCGCCAATCTGGCGACGCCGGCTTATCAGCCTGGCTCGCTCGAGCTTTCCGGCGCCACGCCGGTCGGTGAAGTGTCGGTGGGTTCGGTTGGCAAGGAACGCCGCGTGACGAACGTTGCCGCGGGCGCGGCGGGGACCGACGCGGTCAACGTGAGCCAGTTGAAGTCCGCGGTTGCGGCGAGTTCGTCGGCGAGCATCGCGAACTCGGTGCTGTACGACTCGATGTCGCACGATACGGTGACGCTCGGCGGCACGGCTGCGGTGGCGCCGGTTGCACTGAAGAATGTCGCCGCGGGCCAGCTCACGGCGTCGAGCCGCGAAGCGGTGAACGGCGCGCAACTGTTCAATACGGCGACGAGCACGGCTGCCGCGCTGGGCGGTGGCGCGGTGGCGGGCGTGGACGGCAAGATCAAGGCGCCGGCTTACAACATCAGCGGCAAGACGTATGGCGACGTGGGCTCGGCGCTGGCGGCGGTCGGCTATACGGTCGATACGATCAATGCGGATGTGACGTCGGCGACGAAGTTCATCAGCGTTGCTGCGCCGACCGACGATCCTTCGGTACCTGAGGCGAAGGCGTCTGGAGGAAGCGCGGTGGCGATCGGTAGCGGGACGCTCGCGAGTGCTGACCAGTCGATCGCGATCGGGCCCGGCGCGGTGTCTTCGCAGGGCAAGGGTAATGTCGCGATCGGTTTGAGTGCGCTGGCGGCGGTCGACGGATCGATGGCGCTCGGCAGCAACGCGCGGGCACGCAATGTCAATTCGATTGCGATCGGTAAAGACGCCCAAGCGCTGAACGACAATTCGATTGCGCTCGGCGCAGGTTCCACGACCAGTGCGGCGAATGTCGTGTCGGTGGGTAGCGCGGTTAGCCAGCGGCGTATTACGAATGTCGCCGACGGTATCGATGCCACGGACGCGGCGACCGTCGGCCAGTTGGCCACGCTCAAGCAACAAGTGGTCAAGCAGACGGCTGGCGTGCAGTCGATGCTGCTCGGTGCGGCAAAGCCGGTCACGGACTACATCGCGGTCAGTTCGAATACGACGCCGGGCTCGGACACGCGCGCTTCGGACGATCTGAACGCGATGGCTGTGGGGCCGACTTCGGCGGCCACCGGACCCAACGCGTTGGCGGTCGGGGCAGGCGCGGGCGCAATGCGCTCATACTCGACGGCGATCGGTGCGAAAGCGGGTGCGTTGGGCCTCAATACGACGGCCATCGGCGTCAACGCCACGACGGGCTTCGAGGCCGACAACTCCGTTGCGATTGGCTACCTTGCAAGCGCCGAAAACAAGGATGCGCTCGCGCTCGGTTCTTTAACCGTGGCCAATAAGGCTGGTTCGATCGCGCTTGGCGCAAACTCGCTCGCCGATCGGGTGAATGTGCTGTCGGTCGGCAATGCGACGCTGCAGCGGCAGATCGTGAACGTGGCGGCGGGCACCGGGAACTACGATGCGGTGAACGTGAGCCAGTTGCAGGGCGTGCTTGCGGCGCTGGGCGGACAGGCCGGTATCGACGCGAGCGGCACCGTGAAGAAGCCGACGTACACGGTCGGCGGTCAGACTTATACGGACGTCGGTTCCGCGATTACAGCCGCCGCGGTCACGAGCGGGGGCAACCACGATGAGGAAGCGGTGCACTATGACTCGACTTCACATAACCGTGTGACGCTCGGCGGCACCAGCGCGAACGTGCCGGTCACGCTGACCAACCTCGCGGCGGGCGCAGTATCCGCGTCGAGTCGCGACGCGATCAACGGCGCGCAGTTGTATAGCACGGCTGATTCGATCGCGAGTGCGTTGGGTGGCAGCGCGAACGTCGGCGCCGACGGCAAGGTGACGAAGCCCGCGTATTCGATTAACGGCAAGACCTATAACAACGTCGGCAGCGCGTTCGATGAGGTGAATGCATATATCGCGGGTAGCACACCTGTCGGCGTAAATCCAGTTGTGTATGACTCTTCGGATCGCGACAGGGTCACGCTTGGCGGCGTCAACGGCAGCCCGCCCGTTACGCTGACCAACGTCGCCGACGCCAAAACCGATCTCGACGCGGTCAACCTCAAGCAATTGAAAGCAGCCGGCCTCAACGTTGACCAGAACGGCGTCGTGACGAACTCGTTCGTCGCCTACGACAACTCGTCGAAGGCGAGCGTGACGTTCAACGCGGGCGGTTCGCCGACGCAATTGAAGAACATTGCCGACGCTGTCGATGCATTCGATGCGGTGAACCTGCGGCAGATGCAGTCGTATGTGACGAATCAGATC
This sequence comes from Paraburkholderia edwinii, assembly GCF_019428685.1. NCBI lineage: Bacteria > Pseudomonadati > Pseudomonadota > Betaproteobacteria > Burkholderiales > Burkholderiaceae > Paraburkholderia > Paraburkholderia edwinii. Next base: position 3,368,261 of record NZ_CP080096.1, on the reverse strand, counting down.
AGCAGCTATACGCCGCCTTCGCCGCCGTCTTTCAACGACCTGCCGACCGGCTCCGCCACCGGCACCGACGCCATCGCCATCGGCAACGGCTCGATCGCATCGGGCACGGCCGCAATCGCGATCGGCGCGCGCACGGTCACCGCGGGCGACCAGTCCGTCGCGCTCGGCGTCCAGGCGTCTGCACCAGCAACCAACTCAGTCGCGCTGGGCGCCAATTCGGTTGCCGATCGCGACAACACGGTGTCGGTCGGCGCGGCGGGCGCGGAACGTCAGATCACCAACGTCGCAGCCGGCTCGGCGCCGACCGATGCCGTCAACGTGGGTCAGTTGAGCGGCGCGGTCAACGGCATCCAGAGCCGTATGAACGACATGGATCGCGACAATCGCCGCGGTATCGCAGCGGCATCCGCGCTAAACGTCGTCACGCCGTATCTGCCGGGCCGCACGACGCTGAACGCGGGCGTGGCGGGCTACCGCGGCACAGCGGCGCTCGGCCTTGGCGTCTCGCGCTGGAACGAGAAGGGCACCATCAACTACAACCTCGGCGTCTCGAGCGCGGGCGGCAACAGCACGATTGTTCGCGCGGGCATCGGCATCGTGTTCGGCAACTAGCCGGCCGCGATGCATCGATTTGAGACCGAACCCTCGGTGTAGTTGACCGGGCCGCGCGGGAATGTCCCGCGCGGCCCTTTCCTGATGGAACACAAACATGAAGTATTCATTGATCACCCTCGCGTGCGCGGCGTTGCTTGCCGGATGCTCGGCGTCGGCGACACGCGATCAGTTGCAGGTGCAGAACCCGACGGTCCTGCAGACCGGCTTCGGCGCGACGCAGGATGCTGCGGCCGGCGCCGCGACGGCGCAATGGCTCGACACCTATCGTGGCGCCGACAACCGCAAGATGGCCGATAGCGTGCAGCAGCGCTTGCAGGCGCTCGGCGCGCGCAAGGACAACTATTTCGGCGCGAAGGCGCAATGCTGGGCGGATGCCGCGCAGCAGGAGCGCAGCCAGTTCAACCACTGGGGTTTTGTCGAGGAGGCGTTGCGCGAAGCGGACCGGCTCACGACATCGCTCGAAACGGGCAACAACCTCTCGGCGGAGAATCCCGAGTTGCGCACGGCGACGGTTGTGCGTCCCGACGTTTGGCAGCAAATCCTCGCCGCGAAAAGCGCACCGGAGTTTCCCACCTGTATCGAGGCACAGCGCCTGACGGCGTGTTCTGAAGTCGAGATGATCCACGCAGGTCACGAAGCATGGACGCGCGATTTCAGCGACAGCGCAAAACGCGTCGATCAGGTGACGCAGACGCTGCCCGCTATCGGCACGGCGCTCAACGCATGCAAGCCGCCGCCTCCGCCGCCCCCGCCACCGAGGATCGCGCCGAAGGTGACGCTGGGCGGCGATACGACCTTCAGGTTTGACCGCGGCGACGTGGCCGGCATGCTGCCGGACGGACGCGCACGGCTCGACCGGCTGATCGACGATCTGAAGCAGGTCGACGACGTGAGGGGTATCGGTATCGACGGCTATACCGATCGCATCGGCAGCGACACGTATAACCGCCAGCTGTCGAAGAAGCGCGCCGACACGGTGCGGAACTACCTGCAAAAGGGCGGTGTCAGCGTGCCGATGACGTCGCGCGGACACGGCAAGGCTGATCCGGTGGTTCAGTGCGACGAGCGCAATCGTGAACAGTTGATCGAGTGTCTTGCACCGAATCGGCGTGTGGAAATGAATTTCACGCGTTCGGGTCCGGCCGCCGGAGTACAGCAGCCCGGCGAGTAAAAGTTGAATGCGCGTCCGCGCCAGAAGTGATGCGGCCGCCGCACAGGAAGGGTGCGGCGGCCGTTTTCTCGAATCGTTCAGGTATCCGATGCAGAAGAACGTGTCGATTGGCTCGACTCTGCAGACGAGTCGAGCGCCCGAAACGCGGCTTCGAAGCTTTCCTCGACCTCCTGCAATGTGATGCACGCCCGCGCGGCGTCGCGTTGGCGGCACTGCGTCTCGAGCGCGATGCATGCAGCAATCGTTGCATGAACATCCAATAGCCGCGCCGTTCCCTTCATTCGATGCGCGATAAATTCGGCATGCGCGTAGTTGCATGCGCACAGCGCTTCCGATACCTCGCGAAGATCCGCACGCGTGGTGTCGATCAGCATCTCCCGCAAATCGGCCGGCCCGTGTTCAATCAGATCGGACCAGCCGCGGCGCCTAGTGGCGGATGCCATTCGACTTCGCCCATTCGACGAGGTCGATGACGGTGCGCAGCGCCAGCTTGCGCAACAGTCGCGTCTTGTAGGTGCTGACCGTCTTCGGGCTGATGTCGAGCGCCGTTGCAATATCGACATTGCTGGTGCCGCCGATCAGCATGCGCAATACAGCTGTTTCGCGTTCGGAGAGCACGGCGCCGCGCTTTTTTTGCGCTTCCGACGTGAAGCAGGTGAAGTCCGACAGAACGAGACGCGCGCTATCGACGAGTTCATCGGGTTCGCGTGCCTTGCTGACGAAGCCATGCGCGCCCGCCTCCTTTGCATGCGACGCGTGGATGCGTTCGTCAGCCGACGAGAACACGAGGATGCGCATCTCGGGCCGTGCCCTGCGCAACGACAGGATCAGTTCGATGCCGTCGAGATCCGGCAGCCGCAAGTCGACGATCGCCAGTTGCGGCGCGGCGGTTTCGCACAACTGCAGCGCGTGCACGGCGGTTCCTGCTTCGGCGACGACGTCGAATTCGCCGGTTTTACTGAATACCTGACGCAGTGCGAGACGCATCGCCGGATGATCGTCGACTACCATAATGCTGGAACGCGGCATGGACATAATTAGAAGTGTCAGGTTTTAAGCCGGTTTGTAGGAGAAGTCATACGGGTAATACAGATATATCGCACTTTATGATAAGGAATCCGCACCGTATAGGCTTGTTATAATCGTACCTGATTTTGCTGATTTATCCACCTGATTCAGGTCGGGTCCAAAAACTGAATCATCGGTAAATGAGGGCTGTTAATGAAGAGAATCGTCATTGTCGATGATCACCCAATGGTGCGGGGCACGGTGGCAAGCATGCTTGCTACGGATCCCGAAATGATGGTCATCGGTGAATGCGGTGACGGAGAAGGCGGCCTGAAAATGATTCTTTCTGAATTGCCCGACCTCGCCATTCTTGACCTCGATTTACCAAAACTCGACGGCCTTTCGATGGTCCGTCGAATTCGCGCGCAAAGCGAAACCATTCGCTTACTGGTTTTGTCCGCGAAACCGGAGCATGTGATGGCCGGGCAAACCCGGCTTGCCGGCGCAAATGGTTACGTCAGCAAAGGGCGTGAACTCGGCGAATTGCTGACTGCGGCACGCACAGTCCTGCTCGGTTACGACTGCTTTCCGGTGGAAGCAGTCAATGCGAGTCATGAAGGCGGCCTCGAGTGCCTGTCTCCGCGCGAAGTGGAGGTGCTGCAATATCTCGCGCGCGGCGTCAGCAATAAGGATATAGCCACGAAGTTATATCTGTCCGATAAAACCGTCAGCACCTATAAAGCCCGGTTGCGCGAGAAACTCGGCTTATCCTCGCTGGCCGGCATGATCGAGTTCGCGACGCATCACAAGCTGATCGACTGACCTGTGTCTGAACGGGAAACGATGAATGACGCCGTCATTCCGGCGGGCGCATGGCCGCGCGTGCGGCGCTGGCACGAGGCCGCGCGTGCGGGCGCGGCACAACATCCGGCGTCGCTTGCCTCGATTTGTGCGTTCGCGTTGCTTGGCGCACCGGCGACCGGCATTGTGGTGTCGGCGTTGATCGCGCTGTCACGCTCATGCACGGTTAACGCCGCCGCGTTGCGCCGCGCGCGTAGCGTCGAGGAAGAATTCGCCCGCTTGCGTAGCGTTGTCGCGCGTCAACACGCGCACATCGAGCACCTGCAAACTGAAGCCCAGCAGCACCGTGCCGCTGCGGAACTCGAGCGCGCCCGTGCGGCCGAGCGAGCGCAACGGATCGCATGCGGTCCGGCGCAGGCGATCGTCGAGATGTTGAACGACGCGCACGCCCAGGCTGCGCCGTTTGGCGCGACGCCCGTTGCGCAAGTCGTTCGCTCGGCACTAGCGACGTTTGCGCAGACAGTTCGCGACGGCCTGGACCCGGCGCCGGTCGACGCGCGTGCGATTGTGCTCGACGAGACACCGGTCGACCTGCGCGACGTGATCGACGGCGTGGTCGTGCTGCTCGCGCCTCGCGCAGTGGCAAAAGGCGTCGAACTACGCGTCTGCATCGACCGGACGGTCGCCGCGTCGGTGCTGGCCGACCGCGAGCGCGTCGGCCAGATCGTGTTCAATCTGCTCGCCGCCGCGATCGAATCGGCCGGCGCGGACCGGCTCACGGTTGCTGCCCGCAGCGAGACCTTGAACGCCGGCGCGCAGCGCGTGTTTATCGGCGTCAGCGGCGAAAGGCGGGCCAGTGCGGCGCGAGCGGGCGACCCTGCATCGGACGACCGCATTGATGCCACCGATGCCAACCCACCGGCTGGCATGCGCGCAACGGACGATCCGGACCTCGCACTCTGCCGCGTGCTCGCGCAGCGCATGGGCGGCGATATCGAGGTCGGCCACGGTGCGACGTTCGGCGTATGCGTCGCGTTCCATGCGCCGTTTACGGTCGAGCGTTTTGCACGTCTGCCATCGGCGCGCGGCCGGCGCACGGCCTTCGTCGATCTGGCCGCGCGCGACGAGCGCGTGGCGTTGTGCGACCTGCTCGACAGGCTCGGCGTCGACGTCGTGCCGGCCGGCATGCCCGCGCCGGAGCATCTCGATCTCTGGTTTGCTGATGAAGACGCGGCACCTTCCGCGTCATCGTGCACGGACCGATTCATTCGGGTATCCCAGGCATTCGCGCCGGGCGGATTGCGTGAGGTCTCCGGCCAGTTCACGCTGTCGGTGAATCCATTGTCGTGGAGCGCGGTACAGCGCGTGTGCGCGCTGCGAGGCGTGAACCATGGGGTACGCGTCAGGCCGCCGCGCGCGCACACTGTCGCGCCCGGCCCGGCTCCCGATGCCGCCGCGGTGCCGCGCCTCGTGCTCGTCGTCGACGATAACGAGATCAATCGCAGGGTCGTCGCGCGGCAACTCGATGTGCTCGGCTATCGCAGCATCGTCGCGCCCGACGTCGACGACGCGCTCGCCGCCATGATGCGGCAACGCTTCGACCTGGTCATCACCGACCTGCATATGCCGGGTGCGAGCGGCGTCGATCTCGCAAGGCGTATTCGAGCGAAGGACCGCGAGGGCCCGGGCGTCACACCGGTCGTGCTGATGACGGGCGAACGAGCCGACGCAGCCGAAGCGGCCGCGCGCGCCGGCGCCGAGGTGTCCCACGTGCCGCATGTGCCGCACGCGCTGTTCGCCGCGGTCCTGCCGAAGCCGGCCGGTCTCGATGCGCTCGACGCCTGCCTGCGACGCATTTTCGCCGAACCAACGGCCGAGCCGCCATTGGGCCGGGCGGCCTTCAGCGCCCTCGAGCCGGTCCAATCCGTCGAGCCATAAAAAAAGCCCAGCATCGCTGGGCTTCTAAAGTTACTGCGCCCCCTTGCGAGGACGCAGCACCTGCAAAACGCTAGCAGGCGGGCTACTCGCGAGCGCTTAGGCGGCGAGCAGCGAGCGCAGCACGAACGGCAGAATCCCGCCGTGCTTGTAGTAGTCGACTTCGATCGGCGTATCGATACGCAGCAGCACCGGCACGCGCTTCGTTTCGCCATCCTTGCGATGGATCACGAGCGTGACTTCCTGTTGCGGCTTGAAGTCGTCGTTGAGGCCTTCGACGTCATACGTTTCTTCGCCGGTGATGCCGAGCGACTGGATGCTGTCCGAGCCCTTGAACTGCAGCGGCAGCACGCCCATGCCGACGAGGTTCGAGCGGTGGATCCGCTCGAAGCTGCGCGCCACGACCACCTTCACGCCGAGCAGCTGCGTGCCCTTCGCGGCCCAGTCGCGCGACGAACCCGTGCCATACTCTTCGCCGGCGAACACGAACGTCGGCGTGCCTTCGCCGATGTACTTCATCGCGGCGTCGTAGATAAACATCTGTTCGCCGCTCGGCTGGTGAATCGTCAGGCCGCCTTCGACGCGCGTGCCGTCCGCCTTCGCCGGGATCATCAGGTTCTTGATCCGCACGTTCGCGAAGGTGCCGCGCATCATCACGTCATGGTTGCCGCGGCGCGAGCCGTAGCTGTTGAAGTCGGCCTTCTGCACGCCGTTTTCCTTCAGCCACTTGCCGGCCGGCGAGTCTTCCTTGATCGAGCCTGCCGGGCTGATGTGGTCGGTCGTGACCGAGTCGCCGAACACGCCGAGCGCACGGCCGCCCTTCACAGCAGCGATGCTCGTCGACGGCTCCATCGAGAAGTCGTCGCCGAAGAACGGCGGCTCCGCGATGTAGGTCGACTTCGGCCAGTCGTAGACCTGGCCTTCCGCGCCTTCGATCTTGCTCCACAGATCGCCCTTCTTCGTGAGCTGCGAGTAGTTCGAGCGGAACGCGTCGGCGTCGAGCGCGAACTTGAGCAGCGCGTTGACTTCGTCGCTCGACGGCCAGATGTCGCCGAGGTAGATGTCCTTGCCGCCCTTGCCCTTGCCGACCGGCTCGGTCATCAGGTCGCGCGTGATGTTGCCGGCGATCGCGTAAGCGACGACGAGCGGCGGCGACGCGAGGAAGTTCGCGCGGATGTTCGGGTGAATACGCGCTTCGAAGTTACGGTTGCCCGACAGCACGGCGGCCGCGACGATGTCGTTCTTCGTGATCGCTTCGTTCAGCTCCGGCGTGAGGTCGCCGGCGTTGCCGATACAGGTCGTGCAACCGTAGGCGGCAAGCGTGAAGCCGAGCTTGTCGAGGTACTGCAGCAGGTTCGTCTTCGTCAGGTACTCGGTGACGATACGCGACCCCGGTGCGAGCGACGTCTTGATGTGCGGCGCAACCGTGAGGCCGGCTTCGACGGCCTTCTTCGCGAGCAGGCCGGCGGCGAGCAGCACGCTCGGGTTCGACGTGTTCGTGCACGACGTGATCGCGGCGATCAGGATGTCGCCGTTCTTCACGTTCACGCCGTTGGTGGTCGTGTATTGCGCGTCGAGGTCCGCGGCTTTCTTCGCGAAGCCGTTTTCGCCGACCGGCTTCGAGAACAGGTCCTTGAACGTCGACTGCACGTTGCCGATTTCGATGCGGTCTTGCGGCCGCTTCGGACCGGCCAGCGACGGAGCGACCGTGCCGAGATCGAGCTTGAGCACCGTGGTGAAGTCGATTTCGCCTTCGCCCGCGACGCCGAAGATCTCCTGCGCCTTGAAGTAGTTTTCGAAGGCCGAGATTTCCGCGTCGGTGCGGCCCGTGCCGTGGAAGAAGTCGATGGTCTTTTCGTCGACCGGGAAGAAGCCCATCGTCGCGCCGTATTCCGGCGCCATATTGCCGATCGTCGCGCGGTCCGGCACCGACAGCGAGCGCGTGCCTTCGCCGAAGAACTCGACGAACTTGCCGACAACCTTCGCTTTACGCAGCATTTCGGTGATGGTCAGCACGAGGTCGGTCGCCGTCACGCCTTCGCGCAGCTTGCCCGACAGGTGCACGCCGACCACATCCGGCGTGAGGAAGTACACGGGCTGGCCGAGCATGCCGGCTTCTGCTTCGATACCGCCGACGCCCCAGCCGACCACGCCGATGCCGTTGATCATCGTGGTGTGGCTGTCGGTGCCGACCAGCGAATCCGGGTAGTACACGGTATCGCCGTTATCGCTCTTCTTGTGCACGCCGCGTGCGAGATACTCGAGGTTCACCTGGTGAACGATGCCGACGCCCGGCGGCACGACCTTGAACGTGTCGAATGCCTGCATGCCCCACTTCATGAACTGGTAGCGCTCGTTATTGCGCTTGAATTCCAGCTTCATGTTGAGGTCGAGCGCATCCTTTTCGCGGAAGTGGTCGATCTGCACCGAGTGGTCGACCACGAGGTCGACCGGCACGAGCGGCTCGATCGACTTCGGGTTCTTGCCCGAGCGCTCGGCCACGCCGCGCATCGCGGCGATGTCGGCGAGCAGCGGCACGCCCGTAAAGTCCTGCAGCACGACACGCGACACGACGAACGGAATTTCGTCGACGCGCGCGGCGTTCGGCTTCCACGTCGCCAGTTGCTCGATGTGTTCTTCGGTGATCTTCTTGCCGTCGTAGTTACGCAGCACCGATTCCAGCACGATACGGATCGAGACCGGCAGTCGCTCGATCTTGACGTTCAGTGCCTTGCCAAGTTGCGGCAGCGAGTAGTACTTGCCTTTGCCGGAACCGCTGTCGAATTCCTTGAGTGTTTTGTGGAGGTTGTGGGCCATGGTATTTTCCTGGGGTTTCGAGGAAATGACGTTGCTACGAACTAGATGACGTACAGATCGACGTACTCATTGACCGGCATCGCTTCGAGCTTTGCCTGATCCAGCGACACATCGAGAATCGCCTGTTGCTGCTTTGCCGGGAAACGCCGCGCCAGATTCGTGCGGAACTTCTCGACGAGCAAGGGGATGCCGTCGGCGCGGCGGCGCTTGTGGCCAATCGGATATTCGACCGCCACTTCGTCGAGCTTCGAGCCGTCGTTGAACTCGATGGTCAAGGCGTTGGCAATAGAACGCTTGTCCGGGTCGTGATAATCCTTCGTGTATTGCACATCTTCGACGCATTCGATTTTCGCGCGCAATACGTCGATGCGCGGGTCCTGCGCGATGGCATCTTCGTAGTCGGCCGCCGTGAGCCGGCCGTGGATCAGCGGCACGGCAACCATGTACTGGATGCAGTGGTCGCGATCGGCCGGGTTGTTGAGCGGGCCTTTTTTATCGATGATGCGGATCGCCGCTTCGTGCGTGCGAATCGTGATCTTTTTGATGTCTTCGACGCGCTTGCCCTTGGCGGCGAGCTGGCCGTGCAGCGTCATCGCCGCTTCCACCGCGGTCTGCGAATGGAATTCGGCCGGGAACGAGATCTTGAACAGCACGTTTTCCATCACGTACGAGCCGTACGGACGCTGGAACTTGAACTCGTTGCCCTTGAACAGCACGTCGTAGAAGCCCCACGTCTTCGCTGTAAGCACCGACGGATAGCCCATCTCGCCGGTCTTCGCGATCAGCGCGAGGCGCACCGCGCGCGAGGTCGCGTCGCCCGCGGCCCACGACTTGCGCGAGCCCGTGTTCGGCGCATGGCGGTACGTGCGCATCGAGTGCCCGTCGACGAATGCGAGCGACACGGCGTTGATCAGCTCGTCGCGCGTGAGCCCGATCAGCTGGCCGACCACGGCGGTCGACGCAAGCTTGACGAGCAGCACGTGATCGAGCCCGACCTTGTTGAACGAGTTCTCGAGCGCGATGCAGCCTTGAATTTCGTGCGCCTTGATCATGCCGATCAGGACGTCTTTCATCGCAAGCGGCTTTTTGCCGTTGGCGACGGCGTTGCGCGACAGCCAGTCGGCGGTCGCCAGAATGCCGCCAAGGTTATCGGACGGATGGCCCCATTCGGCGGCGAGCCAGGTGTCGTTGAAGTCGAGCCAGCGGATCATCGCGCCGATATTGAAGGCGGCCTGAACCGGGTCGAGCTGGAACTGCGTGCCCGGCACTTTTGCGCCATTCGGGACGATCGTGCCAGGCACGATCGGTCCCATCAGCTTCGTGCAGGCCGGGTAGGAGAGGGCCTCGAGGCCGCAGCCGAGCGTGTCGATCAGGCAATTGCGTGCCGTTTCGAGCGCGAGCGCGCTGTCGATCTTGTAGTTCAGCACATAGTCGACAATATCGACGAGGACTTTGTCCGGTTCGGGACGGACGTTTGAGATCGGTGCGGACATCGAGGTTTCCTGCGAGGTTTGCTGTTAAGCCTGAAATTGCTTCGCTTGAGTCGATTACTACAGGGCGACGACAGCGAGGCGATTACTGCGTCTTGTCGAGCGCGTTCGATTGCGTCGGAGCCGGTGCGCCTTGCATCATTGCAGCCGTCTTGCACTCGTCGGCGAGACGCTCGCCTTCCTTGTCGGAGAACAGCATCGCCTTGGTCGGAATCACGACCATGTCGAGGCCGCTCGCCGAGTCGTGGAAGCGGTCGGCGCCCGTCGTCGTCGCTTCGCGCGGCAACTGGTAGTTCTTGTTGGCCCAGTGCACCGTGACGATCTGGTCGCGCTTCATGTCGCCCTTCATGTCGAACGACAGGCCTTCCTTACAAGTCCATTTTTCTGAGCCTTCCGGGATCGGATCGACCTTCGCTTCCTTGGCCGGATTCGGCTTGCGCTTGAACAGGCGCTTCGGTTGCGGGGCTTTCGCCTTCGAGGTAGTGGTTTTTTTCGTGGTCGTCGTGCTCGACGCCTGGGCGGAAGCATTCTCCGCGGTGACCAGCAGCGTCGAAGACAGTGCGCCGACAACGGCAGCGATCAGCAGCTTTTTCATGACAATTGAACCTTTCTATCTAATATCGATTAATCGTGCGCGGCTGGCTGGAACCGAGCCGCCGGGGTGACTGGGCGCGCCCCGAATGCGCACAGCGGACGCTATTTTCTCCTATTTAGCGCCACGAACTTCAAATTCTCGGGCCCGGTGTAATTCGCACTCGGCCGGATGATCTTGTTGTCGATGCGCTGCTCGATGATGTGCGCGCTCCAGCCGCTCGTGCGGGAGACCACGAACAGCGGCGTGAACATCGCGGTCGGCACGCCCATCATGTGATACGACACCGCGCTGAACCAGTCGAGATTCGGGAACATCTTCTTCGCGTCCCACATCACCGTCTCGAGCCGCTCGGCGATATCGAAGAGCTTCGTATTGCCGGCTTCCTTCGAGAGCTTTTTCGCGACTTCCTTGATCACCTTGTTGCGCGGGTCGCCGGTCGTATAAACCGGGTGGCCGAAGCCGATCACGACTTCCTTGCTCTCCACGCGCCTGCGGATATCGGCTTCTGCTTCATCGGGATTCTGATAGCGCGTTTGCACTTCAAACGCGGCTTCGTTCGCGCCGCCGTGCTTCGGTCCGCGCAACGCACCGATCGCGCCGGTGATCGCCGAATAGATATCCGAGCCCGTGCCCGCGATCACGCGGCCCGCGAAGGTCGACGCGTTGAACTCGTGCTCCGCATAAAGATTGAGCGACACGTGCATCGCGTCCACCCACGACTTCGACGGCTCCTTGCCGTGCAGCAGATGCAGGAAGTGGCCGCCGATCGAGTCGGCATCGGTTTCGACCTCGATGCGCTTGCCGTTGTGCGAGTAGTGGTACCAGTAGAGCAGCATCGAGCCCAGCGACGCCATCAGCCGGTCGGCGATATCGCGTGCGCCGGCGATGCTGTGGTCGTCCTTCTCGGGCAGCACGGTGCCCAGGGCGGAGACGCCGGTGCGCATCACGTCCATCGGATGCGCGGCGGCCGGGATCCATTCGAGCACCGCTTTCACGTTCGCGGGCAGGCCGCGCATCGCCTTGAGCTTCGTCTTGTATGCATTGAGCTCGGCGACGTTCGGCAGCTTGCCGTGCACGAGCAGATACGCGATCTCTTCAAACTCGCAGGCGCCCGCGAGATCGAGAATGTCGTAGCCGCGGTAGTGCAGGTCGTTGCCGGTGCGGCCGACCGTGCACAGGGCGGTGTTGCCCGCCGTCACGCCGGACAGTGCGACGGATTTCTTCGGTTTGAATGCGCCTTGGGCCGTGCCGCCCGGTTGTGCAGCGGATTGCGAAGCAGGCGTTTGCGTCGTCGTGTCGCTCATCTCCAGCGCTCTCCTTGTGTGCCGTCCCGTAGTTAGCCTTTTCAATTAGCCTTGTGTCCCTGCGGCCCCGGCGCCGGCGGCGTCGCCGAACAGCGGCGCTGCTTCTTCCGGCACGGTGCGTCCGGTCGAGCGCGCGCGGCGCAGTACGGACCAGTAATAGCGATAGCTCGCGCGATCGTGCAAGGTGTCCTGATAACGCGTGGGGCCCCATTGCGCGGCCTGCGCAGCAAGCAGAATCTCGGCGGCCGTCGCGATTTCGTCGTCGCGCGGCGCGAACGCGGCCACGATCGGCTGGATCTGCGCCGGGTGAATGCTCCACATGCGCGTGTAGCCGAATTCGTTGCGCGCCCGCGCGGCATCGTTAGCAACGACGCTCATGTCGCGCACTTCGGTCGACACGTTATGCGACGGCACCTTGCCGTGCGCATGGCACGCCGCGGCGATTTCGAGCTTGGCGCGCCGCACGAGCGGATGATCGAACTGGCCCGGCGAACGCATCGCGGTATCGGGAATCGCGCCGTCGTGCGCCGAGACGAAGTCCATCAGGCCGAAGCTCAACGCTTCCACGCCCGGCAGTGCAGCGAGGTCGAACGCGCGCGCGAGCGCGCCATGCGTTTCGACGAGCAGTTGCACCGGCACCGGCTGCGCGATGCCGAGTTCGCGGCGTGTCGCGTCGATGAAGGCGCACATCTCGGCGGCATCGGGCACGCTGCGGATTTTCGGCAGCGTGATATAGGCGGGCGCACGCTTCGCGGCGCGCAGGATGAGGCGCACGTCATCGCGCCAATGCGCGTGGTCGAAATCGTGGATACGCACGCCGACGCGGTTAAAGCGATCGTGCTCGCTGCCGAGCATCGAGGCGACCAGCTCCGCATGTTCGGCTTCGCGGCCGATCTGCGCGCCATCTTCGCAATCGAGTGTGACGTCGAATACCGGACCGAGCTCCTGCTGCAGCGCGAGCGATTTGAGCATCAGCTTCTCGCTGCCGGCGTAGTGATCGCAGGCAGGCAGGACGGTGGGTGGCGCTTCGCCGTCAAACAGCACTTCGGCGGGGGTGGGGGCGCGCATTATCGACGTCAAAAGCGTGTTTGGAAACCGTGGATTCTGACTGAATGGGCGTAAAAAACCGGAACCCGCCGCACAGCAACGAGGTTCCGGTTATTGCGCATCGATGCTTACAGCAGGTGCTTGACGCCGTCGCGCTCTTCGAGCAGCTCGTTGAGCGTGCCGTCCATCTTCTCACGCGAGAATGCGTCGATCTCGAGACCCGTCACGCGCTTGTACTCGCCGTTTTCGCACGTCACCGGCACGCCGTAGATGATGTCTTCGGGAATGCCATACGAGCCGTCCGACGGAATGCCCATCGTCACCCACTTGCCGTTCGTGCCGAGCACCCAGTCACGCACGTGATCGATCGCCGCGTTCGCTGCCGATGCCGCCGACGAAAGCCCGCGCGCTTCGATGATCGCCGCGCCGCGCTTGCCGACCGTCGGGATAAACACGTTGCGGTTCCATTCGTCGTCGTTGATCAGCTTCGTGAGGTTCTGGCCTTCGGCCGTCGCCACGCGAAAGTCGGGGTACATCGTCGGCGAGTGGTTGCCCCACACGGCGAGCTTCTCGATCGATGCGACCGGCTTGCCCGACTTGGCCGCGAGTTGCGACAGCGCGCGGTTGTGATCGAGACGCAGCATGGCCGTGAAGTTCTTCTTCGGCAGATCCGGCGCCGACTTCATCGCGATATAGGCGTTCGTGTTGGCCGGGTTGCCGACCACCAGCACCTTCACGTCGCGGCTCGCGACATCGTTGAGCGCCTTGCCCTGAACCGTGAAGATCTCGGCGTTGGCCGACAGCAGGTCCTTACGCTCCATGCCCTTCGAGCGCGGACGGGCGCCGACCAGCAGCGCGACGTCGGCGTCCTTGAACGCAACCTTGGGGTCGTCGGTGACCACGACACCCGCGAGCAGCGGGAACGCGCAGTCTTCGAGCTCCATCACGACGCCTTTGACGGCGGCTTGCGCTTGCGGCAGGTCAAGCAGCTGCAGGATCACCGGCTGGTCCTTGCCGAGCATGTCGCCATTGGCGATGCGAAATAGCAGGGAGTAACCGATTTGACCTGCGGCGCCAGTGACGGCAACACGCTTTGCGGGCTTAGCCATTGAGAAATCTCCAGGACGGTGCGTTAAGTGCGTTAGTGCATTGATTAGTGCATCAGACGCTTTGAGAAAACGCCATTTTATATGCGCGTCAGCCGAAGCGTCGCAAACTCGATGAACTCTTTGCGCAGGGGCGTGACGGCGCGCGTGGCTCGCTGCGACCTGCGCAATCCTGCAATAGCGCATTTCGGCGAGCGTCGATGAGGCCGCATGAAGTGGGGTGCATAAGCCTGAAATCGTGCGCGTGAGCAGCGCCGGTTCAGATCTTGTGAAGCCATTCGTGAGGCGGACGGCAGGCGAATCGAAAGCTGGACTGAGGGGGCACAGCATGCTCAGGAACGGCGCTCCCGGCTACGCTTTCGCTTGCATTCCGCCGCTGCCGCGTATTCTGGAAACTACCCGCAAACCCTTGCTCGACAAGGAGTGTAGGAGCGGGCTGAGACAAAGTCAACAGTATCTTATGTCTTATATAAGACATAAGTATTGACCTGAAATAGGTGGACGGCGGTCAGCGCTTTATGATGAAATGCGCGAATGAATTCGAACCAGGCGAGCTCCTCGAATCTGATCGGCCCGGCGGGCGCAAGCGAAGGCTTGCCCGCTTCGACATCGTCTTCGTCGCCTACGTTCAGCCCGCTTTACCAGCAGATCAAGGCGCTCATTACCCAGAGCCTCGAGTCCGGCGAATGGAAGCCCGGCGAGATCATTCCCAGCGAAGTCGAACTGGCCGCGCGCTACAAGGTGAGCCAAGGCACGGTGCGCAAAGCCATCGACGAACTCGCCGCCGACAATTTGCTCGTGCGGCGTCAAGGCAAGGGCACGTTTGTTGCAACGCACAACGAAGACCGTGCACAGTTTCGCTTCCTGAGATTACTGGCCGATGACGGCGTCGAGCATCCGCATATCAGCAAGCTGCTCGAGTGCCGGCGCATGCGCGCATCGGCGGAGATCGCACGGCAACTCGATCTGAAACCGGCGGACCCGGTCGTGCTGATCAGGCGCCTGTTGCAGTTCGATGGCGAAGACACGGTGCTCGACGAAATCTGGTTGCCGGGCGGTGTGTTTCGCGGGCTCACGCTCGAGCGTCTGTCCGAATACAAGGGCCCGCTTTATGCCATGTTCGAAACGGAATTCGGCACGCGGATGATCCGCGCGTCTGAAAAAATTCGCGCAGTGGCGGCGGACCCGACGGTCGCCGATCTGCTGCATGTGCCGCCGGGTTTTCCGCTGTTGTCGGTCGAGCGCGTCTCGTACACGTATGGCGATCGGCCGGTCGAAGTGCGGCGAGGTTGGTATGTCACAACCGGCTATTACTATCAGAACGACCTCAGTTGATGCGGGCAGGCAGCGCAAGTAACGGCCGACGTAGCGTGCGGCGGCCGTTTGGTGCAACCGTTCTCGCATCAGCTGGAAAAGCGTCTTTGTTTCCGCCGATATAAAGCAGTCTTGAGCAGATGTTCGCTGCAGCGCGGAATGAAAAGGCGCTAAAATCGCGGATTAGTGTGACAACATAGTAGGGGTCTAGCATGTCTGAAGCCGTAAAAAAGCCGAGGCCGGAATTCCGGAACATCGGTATCGGGCAGATTCTAACGGCGTACCGTCTTCCGCTAGCGGGGCGCGTGTCCATTCTGCATCGTGTGAGCGGTGCACTGCTCTTCATCTTCCTTCCGTTCCTGCTGTACCTCTTCGATCAGAGTCTCACTTCCGAACTCAGCTTCGAAGTCTTCAAGGCCTTTCTCTCCAACATCATCGTCAAGCTGATCACGCTGGTTCTGGCGTGGGCTTTCCTGTTTCACTTCTGCGCCGGTATCCGTCACCTGATGATGGACACCAACCACAATGCGGTGTCGAAGGAAAAAGGCAAGAGCACGTCGATCGTGGTGCTGGCCGTGTCGTCGGTGCTGACCATCGCGTTCGCGCTGAAACTGTTCGGAGCCTTCTAAGAAAATGTCCTCCAATAACCGAATCGGTTCGAAGCGCCTTGTCGTCGGCGCGCACTACGGTCTGCGCGACTGGCTCGCGCAGCGCATTACCGCTGCGATCATGGCGATCTACACGGTGATCCTGCTCGTGTGGTTCTTCGCCGCTCATGCATTCTCTTATGACGGCTGGGCCTCGATTTTCGCTACCCAGTGGATGAAGCTCGCGACGTTTGTCACGTTGCTGTCATTGTTCTATCACGCATGGGTCGGCATTCGTGACATCTGGATGGACTACATCAAGCCGGTCGGCAGGCGGCTCGTCCTTCAGGCGTTGACGATCGTCTGGCTGCTCGCGTGTGCGGGCTACGCCGCGCAGATTCTCTGGAGAGTGTAAAAGAATGGCTGCAATCAAAAATTCTCTGCCGCGTCGCCGCTTCGACGTGGTGATCGTCGGCGCGGGCGGCTCGGGAATGCGCGCGTCGCTGCAACTGGCGCGCGCGGGTCTGTCGGTTTGCGTGCTGTCGAAGGTGTTTCCGACGCGTTCGCACACGGTCGCCGCGCAAGGCGGCATCGGCGCGTCGCTCGGCAACATGAGCGAAGACAACTGGCACTATCACTTCTACGACACGATCAAGGGTTCCGACTGGCTCGGCGACCAGGACGCGATCGAGTTCATGTGCCGCGAAGCGCCGCACGCCGTCTACGAACTCGAACACATGGGCATGCCGTTCGACCGCAATGCGGATGGCACGATCTATCAGCGCCCGTTCGGCGGCCACACCGCGAACTATGGCGAAAAGCCTGTGCAGCGCGCATGCGCCGCGGCTGACCGTACCGGCCACGCGCTGCTGCATACGCTGTACCAGCAGAACGTCGCGGCGAAGACGCAGTTCTTCGTCGAGTGGATGGCGCTCGATCTGATCCGCGACGCGGACGGCGACGTGCTCGGCGTAACCGCGCTCGAAATGGAAACGGGCGACGTCTATATCCTCGAAGGCAAGACCACGCTGTTCGCCACGGGCGGCGCAGGGCGTATCTTCGCGGCGTCGACGAACGCGTTCATCAATACCGGCGACGGCCTTGGCATGGCGGCCCGTTCGGGCATCGCGCTGCAGGACATGGAGTTCTGGCAGTTTCACCCGACCGGCGTGGCCGGCGCGGGCGTGCTGATCACCGAAGGCGTGCGCGGCGAAGGCGGCATTCTGCGTAACGCGGACGGCGAGCGCTTCATGGAGCGCTACGCGCCGACGCTGAAAGACCTCGCGCCGCGCGACTTCGTTTCGCGTTCGATGGACCAGGAAATCAAGGAAGGCCGCGGCGTCGGTCCGAACAAGGACCACGTGCTGCTCGACCTGTCGCACATCGGCGCCGAGACGATCATGAAGCGTCTGCCGTCGATCCGCGAAATCGCGCTGAAATTCGCGAATGTCGACTGCATCAAGGAACCGATTCCGGTGGTGCCGACCATTCACTATCAGATGGGCGGTATTCCGACGAACATGCACGGCCAGGTGGTCGGCACGTCGCGCGATCATGAAGAGCCGGTCAACGGCTTCTACGCGGTCGGCGAATGCTCGTGCGTGTCGGTGCACGGCGCGAACCGTCTCGGCACGAACTCGCTGCTCGACCTCGTGGTGTTCGGCCGCGCGGCCGGCAACCACATCGTCAAGCACGCAAGCGGAATGAAAGAGCACAAGCCGCTGCCGGCCGACGCGGCCGATCGCGCGCTCGAACGTCTCGCGAAACTCGAAGCGTCGTCGTCGGGCGAATACACGCAGAACATTGCGAACGACATCCGCGCGGCGATGCAGTCGCATGCAGGCGTGTTCCGCACCTCGAAGCTGCTCGCCGAAGGCGTCGCAAAGATCGACGAACTGAAGGACCGCGTCGCTAACGTGCATCTGAAGGACAAGTCGAAGGTGTTCAACACCGCGCGCGTCGAAGCGCTCGAACTGGCGAACCTGATCGAAGCGGCGCGCGCCACGATGGTCTCGGCCGACGCACGCAAGGAAAGCCGCGGCGCGCACGCACAGAGCGACTTTGAGCATCGCGACGACGAAAACTGGCTGCGCCATACGCTGTGGTTTAGCGAAGGCGATCGCCTCGACTACAAGCCGGTTCACATGAAACCGCTGACGGTCGAATCGGTGCCGCCGAAGGCACGTACTTTCTAAGCACGTCTCTTCCAGGCATAGCCCCAGTCAAAGGACCCACAATATGGCCAAGCGTACATTCGAAATCTACCGCTACGATCCGGACAAGGACGCAGCGCCGCGCATGCAGACGTACGAACTCGAAATCGACTCGCACGAACGCATGCTGCTCGACGCGCTCGTCAAGCTGAAATCCGTCGATGAAACGATCTCGTTCCGCCGTTCGTGCCGCGAAGGCGTGTGCGGCTCGGACGCGATGAACATCAACGGCAAGAACGGCCTCGCATGTTTGACGAACCTCAACGATCTGCCGCAGAAGATTGTGCTGCGCCCGCTGCCGGGCCTGCCGGTCGTGCGCGACCTGATCGTCGACATGACGCAGTTCTTCAACCAGTATCACTCGATCAAGCCGTACCTGATCAACGACACGCCGCCGCCCGAGAAGGAGCGCCTGCAGTCGCCGGAACAGCGCGACGAGCTCGACGGCCTTTATGAGTGCATTCTGTGCGCGAGCTGCTCGACATCGTGCCCGAGCTTCTGGTGGAATCCGGACAAGTTCGTCGGTCCGGCGGGCCTGTTGCAAGCCTATCGCTTCATTGCGGACAGCCGCGACGAAGCGACCGGCGAGCGCCTCGACAATCTGGAAGATCCGTACCGTCTGTTCCGCTGCCATACGATCATGAACTGCGTCGACGTGTGCCCGAAGGGGCTCAACCCGACGAAGGCGATCGGCAAGATCAAGGAATTGATGGTGCGCCGCACTGTCTGATATGAGTGACCCCCACGCTCCCCATCGATCGCTGCCCCCTGAGGGGGCAGTCGGTACGCCAGGGAGCGGTTCTGCGCGTACTGATATGGACGAATCATCGCATCAGTCCGACCCTCTTCGCCGCGCGCGCCTACGCTGGCGCGCACGGCGCGGCCTGCTGGAAAACGATCTGATCTTCGAACGTTTTTTCAGCCGATATGAGCATGACCTCAGTGATGCGGACGTTGGCGCGCTGACGCGCCTGCTCGAGCTGAGCGATAACGACCTGATGGACTTGCTGCTCACCCGCAAGGAACCTGAAGGCGACCTGGCCGACCCGGACGTCAGACGGGTCCTCGACATGCTGCGCACGGCGTGACCGGCGGGTGTGACCGATTGTGCACCGGCGGCTGGATTGCCGGTGATGGGACCACCACCGCGACCGTACCGCAAGCATGGCCGAGAAGGCGTGCAATTATCGAAACCCTGTTTTCTACTTTCGATTGAGGATGTGCTATGACCCCGTCAGATGTTAAAGCCACGCTATCGTTCAGCGACAACTCGCCGAGCGTCGAAATGCCGATCTACAAGGGCACGTTGGGCCCGGATGTGATCGACATCCGCAAACTGTACGGCCAGACCGGCAAGTTCACGTACGACCCGGGCTTCATGTCGACGGCTGCGTGCAACTCGGCGATCACCTACATCGATGGGGACAAGGGTGAGCTGCTGTATCGCGGCTTCCCGATCGACAACCTTGCGCAGAATGCAGACTTCCTCGAGACCTGCTACCTGCTGCTGAAGGGCGAGCTGCCGAACGCGCAGGAGAAGGAAGAGTTCGTCAAGACCGTCACGAATCACACGATGGTGCACGAGCAGATGCAGTTCTTCTTCCGTGGCTTCCGTCGCGACGCGCATCCGATGGCGATTCTCGTGGCGGCGGTCGGCGCGCTGTCGGCGTTCTATCACGACTCGCTCGACATCAACAATCCGCGTCACCGTGAAGTATCGGCGATCCGCATGATCGCGAAGCTGCCCACGCTGGTCGCGATGGCGTACAAGTACAGCATCGGCCAGCCGTTCGTTTATCCGCAGAACAACCTGTCGTATAGCGCAAACTTCATGCGGATGATGTTCTCGAATCCGTGTGAAGAGTACAAGGTCAACGACGTGCTCGTGCGCGCGCTCGACCGCATCCTGATTCTGCATGCGGACCACGAGCAGAACGCGTCGACCTCGACGGTGCGTCTGGCCGGTTCGTCGGGCGCCAACCCGTTTGCGTGTATCGCAGCCGGTATCGCATGTCTGTGGGGCCCGGCGCACGGCGGTGCAAACGAAGCCGCGCTGAACATGCTCGAAGAAATCGGCACGGTCGACAACATCCCCGAGTTCATCAAGCAGGTGAAGGACAAGAACTCGGGCGTGAAGCTGATGGGCTTCGGTCACCGCGTGTACAAGAACTACGACCCGCGCGCGAAGCTGATGCGCGAGACATGCCACGAAGTGCTCGAGGAACTGGGCCTGCACGACGACCCCCTGTTCAAGCTCGCGATGGCGCTCGAGAAGATCGCGCTCGAAGACGAATACTTCGTGTCGCGCAAGCTGTATCCGAACGTCGACTTCTACTCGGGCATCGTGCAGCGCGCACTTGGCATTCCGACCTCGATGTTCACCTGCATCTTCGCGATGGCGCGTACGGTGGGCTGGATTGCGCAATGGAACGAAATGATTGCGGATCCTGAGCAGAAGATCGGCCGTCCGCGTCAGCTGTTTATCGGCGATACGCCGCGCGAAGCGAAGCCGATCGCGAAGCGCTAAGCCGCGCGCGTGGCTTAGGGCGCGTCACTTAGGCCGCGGGTTCGCAAGCATGACAAAAACGCCTCAACGGGCTCAATGCCGTTGAGGCGTTTTTCATTGGCGCGAGCGAACGCGCACTACTGCAAGCACAGTGCCGGTTTGATTGACGCAATGCGGGTTCTTCGTTTTCCTTCACGAAGGGTCGCCATGCATGGCTCGGGTTGCCGGGTGTTGCCGGGTGCCACCCATACAGGTATCGACACTACCACCCAAGCTACTGTTTTCTATCGGTTTTTTCAGATTTCCGTGCGCAGCCGAAGCGCACTGCGTGGCATAATTGCCCGACAGCATCGCTTTGTAGTTCGCTCGTAGTCACTACTACCCCGCATACCATGGCACAGACTCTCTACGACAAATTGTGGAACACCCACGTGGTCCACACGGAAGACGACGGCACGACGCTTCTCTACATCGACCGTCATCTGCTGCACGAAGTGACGAGCCCCCAGGCATTCGAAGGCCTGAAGCTGAACCAGCGTCCCGTGTGGCGCATCAGCGCGAACCTGGCCGTGTCCGATCACAACGTCCCCACCACTGACCGCAGTCACGGCATTGCCGATCCCGTTTCGAAGCTGCAGGTCGATACGCTCGATGCGAACTGCGATTCGTTCGGTATTACGCAGTTCAAGATGAACGACCTGCGGCAGGGCATCGTGCACATCATCGGGCCGGAACAGGGTGCGACGCTGCCCGGCATGACGATCGTGTGCGGCGATTCGCATACGTCGACGCACGGCGCGTTCGGCGCGCTCGCGCACGGCATCGGCACGTCGGAAGTGGAGCACGTGCTGGCCACGCAAACGCTGCTGCAGAAAAAGAGCAAGAACATGCTCGTCAAGGTTGAAGGCACGCTGCCGCGCGGCTGTACCGCGAAAGACATCGTGCTGGCGATCATCGGCAAGATCGGCACGGCGGGCGGCACCGGCTATGCGATCGAATTCGGCGGCTCGACGATTCGCGCGCTGTCGATGGAAGGCCGCATGACGGTCTGCAACATGGCGATCGAAGCGGGCGCGCGCGCCGGCATGGTCGCTGTCGACGATACGACGGTCGAGTATCTGAAAGGCCGGCCGTTCTCGCCGACGGCCGCCGAATGGGATCAGGCCGTCACGTACTGGAAGCAGTTCACGTCGGATCCGGGCGCGCATTTCGATCGTGTGGTCGAGCTGAACGCCGCGGAAATCGTGCCGCAGGTTACGTGGGGGACGTCGCCGGAAATGGTCACGTCGATTGACGGCCGCGTGCCCGATCCGGAACGCGAGAAGGATCCGGTCAAGCGCGATGCAATCGAGCGCGCGCTGAAGTACATGGCGCTCGAACCGAATCTGCCGATCGAATCGATCAAGCCGGACAAGATTTTTATCGGCTCGTGCACGAATGCTCGTATCGAAGATTTGCGTGCGGCCGCGTGGGTCGTGAAGAAGCTCGGCCGCCGCATCGCGCCGAATATCCGTCTCGCGATGGTCGTGGCGGGCTCGGGCCTCGTGAAGGCGCAAGCGGAACGCGAAGGCCTCGACAAGGTGTTCACCGACGCCGGTTTCGAATGGCGCGAGCCGGGCTGCTCGATGTGCCTCGCGATGAACTCCGATCGTCTGGAGCCGGGCGAGCGCTGCGCGTCGACGTCGAACCGCAACTTCGAGGGCCGTCAGGGTGCAGGCGGGCGCACGCATCTCGTGAGCCCCGCGATGGCTGCCGCGGCCGCCATCGAAGGCCATTTCGTCGATATTCGCAAACTGGGTTAAGAGGCACAGCGTCATGGACAAATTCACCGTACACACCGGCCTCGTCGCACCGCTCGATCGCGAGAACGTCGATACGGACGCGATCATTCCGAAGCAGTTTCTGAAGTCGATCAAGCGCTCGGGCTTCGGCCCGAATGCGTTCGACGAGTGGCGTTATCTGGACCACGGCGAACCGGGCATGGACAACTCGAAGCGTCCGCTGAATCCGGACTTCGTGTTGAACCAGCCGCGCTATCAGGGCGCGTCGGTTTTGCTCGCGCGCCAGAACTTCGGTTGCGGCAGCTCGCGTGAGCACGCACCGTGGGCGTTGCAGCAATACGGCTTTCGCGCGCTGATCGCGCCGAGCTTCGCGGATATTTTCTATAACAACTGCTTCAAGAACGGTCTGCTGCCGATCGTGCTGACGGAACAGCAGGTCGATCATCTGTTCAACGAAACCAACGCGTTCAACGGTTTCCAGCTGACCATCGATCTCGACCAGCAGGTTGTGCGCAAGACCGACGGCAGCGCTGAATACCAGTTCGAGGTCGACGCATTCCGCAAGTACTGTCTGCTGAACGGCTTCGACGATATCGGCCTGACGCTGCGTCAGTCGGACAAGATTCGCCAGTACGAAGCGGAGCGGCTCGCCAAGCAGCCGTGGCTCGGCCATCGCATCGTCGGCTAATCGGCTGATCGACGTTTCGTCCTGCCATACACGAATAAAGGAACACGCATGAAAATTGCAGTATTGCCCGGCGACGGCATCGGTCCGGAAATCGTCAAGGAAGCCGTGAAGGTGCTCAACAAGCTTGGCGAAAAATTCGAGCTCGAAGAGGCGCCGGTCGGCGGCGCGGGTTACGAAGCGGCCGGTCATCCGTTGCCCGACGCGACGCTGAAGCTCGCGAAAGAAGCCGATGCGATCCTGTTCGGCGCGGTCGGCGACTGGAAGTACGACAAGCTCGAGCGCGCGCTGCGTCCGGAGCAGGCGATTCTGGGCTTGCGCAAGCATCTGCAGCTGTTCGCGAACTTCCGTCCGGCGATCTGCTACGCGCAGTTGACGGGCGCATCGTCGCTGAAGCCGGAAATCGTCTCGGGCCTCGACATCCTGATCGTGCGCGAACTGAACGGCGACATCTATTTCGGTTCGCCGCGCGGCCTGCGTGAGGCGCCGGACGGCCCGTTCGCCGGCGCGAAGGAAGGCTTCGACACGATGCGCTATTCGGAGCCCGAAGTGCGCCGCATTGCACATGTCGCGTTTCAGGCTGCGCAAAAGCGCGGCAAGAAGCTGTGCTCGGTCGACAAGTCGAACGTGCTCGAAACGTCGCAACTGTGGAAAGACGTGGTGATCGACGTCGCGAAGGAATACGCGGACGTCGAGCTGTCGCACATGTACGTCGACAACGCGGCGATGCAGCTCGTGAAGGCGCCGAAGTCGTTCGACGTGATCGTCACCGGCAATATGTTCGGCGATATTCTGTCCGACGAAGCGGCGATGCTGACGGGCTCGATCGGCATGCTGCCGTCCGCGTCGCTCGATAAGAACAACAAGGGCCTGTACGAGCCGTCGCACGGTTCGGCGCCCGATATCGCCGGCAAGGGCGTGGCAAATCCGCTCGCCACAATTCTCTCGGCCGCGATGATGCTGCGCTATTCGCTGAACAGGGCGGAGCAGGCCGATCGCATCGAAAACGCGGTGAAGAAGGTGCTCGAACAGGGTTACCGCACCGGCGATATCGTGACGCCGGGCTGCCAGCAGGTCGGCACCGCGGCGATGGGCGATGCGGTCGTTGCTGCGCTGTAAGCGGTCGTTATCGAAGAAGATGTCGAAGTAATTGAAGGGCCGGCTTGCGTTCGACTCATCATCGGACGCGTCGGCCCTGACGCTTTCAAAGGCTTTAAATCAGGGCCACGAACGAGCGCTCGTTTAGCATCGTTCGTGCCCAGAAGCGGCCTAAACGCCGCTGTTTCGAAGGTTTTCGTGTAGACTCACGCAATGGCGCTGATTCCTCAAATCACTTCGGTCTCTATCAAGCACGGCAAAACGGCTCGTGCGACCGAACTCGCCATTACCATCAAGACGTCGATTAAAGCGATTACCCCGAAAACGATCACGAAACGCTGATCGTCCGTCGTGCCCGCCCGTCTTCCCCGCGCGGTCACGCCGGGCAAAGTTGCGGGGAAGCGTCCACTCCAAGGGTATGAAGTCATGAACGTAGGTCTCGTAGGTTGGCGCGGCATGGTCGGCAGCGTCCTGATGCAACGTATGCAGCAGGAAGGCGACTTCGATCTGATCGAACCGGTGTTTTTCAGCACCAGCAATGCGGGCGGCAATGCGCCGTCGTTCGCCAGAAACGAGACCAAACTCAAAGACGCCAACAGCATCGACGACCTCAAGAAGTGCGATGCGATCATCTCCTGCCAGGGCGGCGATTACACGAACGACGTATATCCGAAGCTGCGCGCGGCCGGCTGGAACGGCTACTGGATCGACGCGGCGTCGTCGCTGCGTATGAAGGACGACGCGGTGATCATCCTCGATCCGGTCAACCTCGATGTCATCAAGAACGCGCTGGTCAAGGGGCAGAAGAACTTCATCGGCGGCAACTGCACGGTCAGCCTGATGCTGATGGCGCTGGGCGGTCTGTTCCGCGAAAACCTGATCGACTGGATGACGGCCATGACCTATCAGGCCGCATCGGGCGCGGGCGCGCAGAACATGCGCGAACTGCTCGCGCAGATGGGCACGCTGCACGGCGCGGCTCAGGCGGACCTGGCCAATCCGGCGTCGGCGATTCTCGATATCGACCGCAAGGTGCTCGCTGCCATGAACAGCGACAGCATGCCGACCCAACATTTCGGCGTGCCGCTCGCGGGCTCGCTGATTCCGTGGATCGACAAGGATCTCGGCAACGGCATGTCGAAGGAAGAATGGAAGGGCGGCGCCGAAACCAACAAGATTCTCGGCAAGCCGGCGATGGGCGAGCCGGGTTCGGTGCCGGTGGATGGTCTGTGTGTGCGGATCGGCGCGATGCGCTGCCATTCGCAGGCGCTCACGATCAAGCTGAAGAAGGACGTGCCGCTCGACGAAGTGAACAGCATTCTCGCGTCGGCCAACGACTGGGTGAAGGTCGTGCCGAACGAGCGCGAAGCGTCGATGCGCGATCTGTCGCCGGCAGTCGTTACCGGCACGCTGACGGTGCCGGTCGGGCGTCTGCGCAAGCTCGCGATGGGCGGCGAATATCTGTCCGCATTCACGGTCGGCGACCAGCTGCTGTGGGGCGCGGCCGAACCGCTGCGTCGCATGCTTCGCATTCTGCTCGACAAGTAAAGTAAACTACGCGCTTCAGACGCGTATAACACTTACAGCAACATAAAAGCGTCGCGATTTCGCGGCGCTTTTTTACATTCGGCGCTTCTACATCTTGTCTTTGCTCATCGCCAATCGCGCGAAAACGCTTCGCCAAACAGGGCTGCGCGCGCATGCGCACAACGCACCGATGACCGATCGATTTCCCTTCCTGCGTGCGCTGCATGCTGCGGCGATGTTTGACGGCGCGCGTTGCCGCGCAGCAGTCACGACGATCTCGGCGGCTGTTTTGCTGGTCGCGGCGCAAACGTGTGCTGCACAGGCGGTGACCGGCGGCGCGGCGGCGGCGAGCGCACCGGCCGCTTCGAGCGCGCCCGCTGTTGCGGCGGTGCCGGTGGGGGCCAGCCAGGTGACGGTGCAGGCCGGACAGTCGCTGCACGATATCGCGGTCGGGGCCACGCAGTCGCATGACCGCGCGGTGCTCGCGCGTGCCTCGAAAGCGATTTTCGATGCGAATTCCAGCGCGTTCATGAAGAACGACCCGAGCCGGATGAAGATCGGCGCGGTGTTGAATGTGCCGGCGCTCGATGCGACGGGCGCGGCGGTGGAAGGGGCGTCGGCGGGGGCCGCGGTGGGGGCGTCTGCTGCGACGGCGGCTTCGGCTTCTGCGCCGGGCGGTGCGGCTTCGGGGCCGGCCGCCGCGATGGCGGGTAATGCCGCGAGTTCGGCCGCGGCGGGTTCTAGCGCGACGGCGGCTGCCGGCGGAGCGAATGCAAGCGCGGCGCAGGCAACGCGGGAGCAGGCAGCGCGGGAGCAGGCAACGCGGGAGCAGGCGGCCGCGGCTGCGGCGGGATCGGCTACGGCGACGACAGCGGCGGCGACCGCGTTGGCGTCCTCGACGACGGCGGGGAACGCGGCGAATGCAGTGAGCGCGCCTACTGCGGGCGCTTCGGCGTCGAATGCGGCGTCGGCATCGAATGCGGCATCGGCGCCGGGGAATTCAACCGCGGCGACTGCGGCCCTTGCGCCGACATCGGCGCCGTCGGCGGCCGCGTCCGCTTCCACGGCAGCGCCTGTCACCGGCGCCAGCGGTTCACCAGCTGCCGCGGCGAGCAGCGGTAACGTGTGGTCGGGGTCGATCCAGTCCGCGCCGAGCCAGCCCGCCGCCAGCGCGAGCGGCGCTCAGGCGGCATCGGCGGGTGCGCCGCAGGGTGCCTCTCAACCGCGTGCGCAGGTGTCGAGCCTTCAACAGTTGCTCGCGCTGAAAAACCGCGTGTTGATGGAGCTTCAGAAGCACGGTATCGGTAAGTCGCAGACGGCAAGCGGCGTCACCGCGACGAACGGTCAACCGGCGGCAGGCGTCGGCGCTTCGGCAGCGGCGAGCGCGCCGGCGATGGCAGCGCGTCCGCCCGCGGCGTCCGTATCGCCGCAACAGCCGGCTGTGTCGACGCTGACGTCGAAGCAGGAATATGTCGGCGCGGCTGCGCTGATCGGCGCGTTGCTGGCCGCCGTGATCGCGGGTCTCGCGATGCGGCGGCGCAAGCGCAACGACGCGTCCGCTGTGCATGCGCGCAGCGGCTCCGGATTGAGCGCGCCCGACGATGGCGCGCAGTCCGCGGAGGCTGCTGCTTCAAACGAGGCAGCGCGCAGCGCGGCAAACGCATACGACACGATGGCGAAGAGCGGCGAGTCCGCAGCGTCGCATGAGCCGCCGTCATCGTCAGTCGATATGGATGACGTGCCGCCGTTGACCGAGCGCGTATCGCCGCCTGAGGAGAGCGGCGTATCCGGGCCGTATGGCTATGGCACGCCCGCGGAGCAGCCGACGAATGAACGGCCGACGACGCATTCGGTAGCCGCAGGCGTCGACGCCCGTGCAGCTGCGGCCGCGGCGACGGCTGGCATGGCCGCCGCGGCCGCTCTCGATGCGCTTGCGGCGCGCGACCGGCAATCTGACCCGACGCACGCGCACCAAGCGTTCGATCAGCACGTCGATCACAGTGGCGACGGGGCATCGGTTTTCGGGTCTCCTGCTGCGCCCGCTGACTCAATTGCGCACGAAGCGCAACCGATCGATGAAACCGAAGCCGAAGCGCGCGGGATCGAGCCGGTTACGCCAACTGAGCCTGCTGAGGCAACTGAGTCCACCGAGCTAGCCGAGCCTACGCCTGAACTGCCGCCCGATGTTGCCACGCCGTCGATCGACGCGGGGCATGCCGTTGCGGACGAAGGCATCGACAGCATTCCCACCCTCGACGAGCCGATGCATGCGGAATCGACCGCTGCAGCGACCGACACGGCGCCGGAAGCCCAAGAAGCGCACGCTGAGCCTCTCAGCGAACCGCAATCGTCGCCGGATCAACACGCTCACGAGCCTGCGGCGGAAGAGCCAGCAGCGACCGCAGAATCCACAACGGCAGAACCCAACGAACCGCACGCCAACCCGCAATTCCCGCGCGCCGCGCTCGCCGCGCTGGGCAGCCTCGACATGTCGTTGCCGCCGCGCGCCGCGGAATCGGCCGAACCCGTCACGCCGCCCGCATCGTTAACCACACAGCCCGTCGTCGAACCCGAAATCACCGCGCGGCAAGCGGTACCGCCGCACGAGCCCGAGCCGCCGCGCGTCGGCGAGCAGATCGAAGCGGGCACAGCGGGCCACGGCGCGATCGCCGGCATGGGTGCGGCCAAGTACGGTCCGCTCGCGCTCGACTTCGACCTCGAATTACCGCCGGGCCCGGCTCAGCCGCTTCCGACCTTCACGCCCGAGGAACTCGCCCGCATCGCGCGCAACAAGCTCGAACTGGCCGCCGAATACATCGAACTCGGCGACGTCGCGGGCGCGCGGACGCTGATTAACGAAGTCATCGAGTCGAACGACACCGCAACGCGCAACGACGCGCGCGCGATGCTGTCGACGCTCGCGCCGCTGTCGTGACGCGCGCAGTGACCCGCTCAGTGACGGACTCAGTGACTGAGTCAGTGACCCGCGCAGTAACCCGCATAGCCCTCGGTGTTCAATACGACGGCGCCGCATTTTGCGGCTGGCAATCCCAACCGCACGGCAAGACCGTGCAGGATGAACTCGAGCGCGCGCTGCGCGAATTCGCGCAGACGCCGCTGCAGACCATCGTCGCAGGCCGCACGGACACCGGCGTGCATGGGCTTGGCCAGGTGGTCCATTTCGACACCGAACTCGACCGCGCCGAGTTCTCGTGGGTGCGCGGGACGAATGCGTTCCTGCCGTCGACGGTCGCGGTCCAGTGGGCGAAGCCGATGCCGGACACGTTCCACGCGCGTTTTTCGGCCTTCGAGCGTACCTACTACTACGTGCTGTACGTGAACCCGGTGCGCTCGCCGATGCTCTCCGGCCGCGCGGGCTGGATCCACACGCCGCTCGAGATCGACGCCATGCGCGCCGCGGCCACATACTTGATCGGCGAGCACGATTTTTCGGCGTTCCGTTCGTCTGAATGCCAGGCCAAGACACCGGTCAAACACCTGTATCAGATCGACATCCGCCGCGACGGCGACTTCATCCATTTCCGGTTCCGCGCGAACGCATTCCTGCATCACATGGTGCGTAACCTGATGGGCTGCCTCGTCGCGATCGGGCGCGGGCGTTATCCTGTCGACTGGCTCGCCGATGTGCTGGCAAGCCGTGACCGCAACATCGCCGCGCCGACCTTCATGCCCGACGGACTGTATCTCGCGCAGGTGGGCTACCCCGACGAGTTCGCGGTGCCGGCCGCGCCGGTCGGCAGCGTGCCGTGGGCACATGTCTGGAACGACGACAAATCGCAACCATGAAGAACGCAACTCCTTCGAACGAGCCGGTGCAAGCCGGCACTGCAGAGGCAACCCCGCCGGCAAGCGCCGCGGCCACCGTCCCGCGTCGCACGCGCATCAAGCTATGCGGCCTGTCGAAGCCATCCGACGTCGACTGCGCGGTCGATCTTGGCGCGGACGCGATCGGCCTTGTGTTCTACCCGCCGAGCCCGCGCGCGCTAAGCATCGCTCAGGCGGTCGAACTGACGCGCAATGTGCCGCCGTTTCTGTCGGTGGTCGGGCTGTTCGTCAATGCGACACCGGATTGGGTGCGTGACGTCGTCTGCGACGTGCCGCTGTCGCTGCTGCAATTCCACGGCGACGAAACGCCCGAGCAATGCGAGGCGCTCGCGAGCGTCGCGGGTTTGCCATGGTTGCGCGCGCTGCGTATTGAGCCTGATACTCGGCCGGGCGATTTGGTAAAATCGGCGCTTAACTATTCAGCTGCCAGTGGTCTTCTGTTCGACACGCATGTCGAAGGCTATGGCGGCGGCGGGAAGGTTTTCGATTGGTCACTTATTCCAGCAGAGCTCGCGCGTCGGGCCGTTTTGAGTGGTGGGTTGAACGCGCAAAACGTCGGTGAAGCGATACGCCGTGTGCGCCCGTATGCGGTCGATGTCTCGAGCGGCATCGAAGTGCAGGGCGCCAAGGGCGTGAAAGATCACGCCCGGATGGCGGCGTTCGTACACGCAGTCAGACAAGCGGACGCTGGATGATTCAGGCCGCGCAGGCGTTCAATAGACGCCGGCCCGGCATACTGAAACGAGTGACGGAAATGTACAACTTACCTGATGAACGAGGCCACTTCGGCCAGTACGGCGGCGTGTTCGTCGCTGAAACCCTCATGCATGCGCTCGAAGAACTGCGCATCGCCTACGAGAAATCCCAGACCGATCCGGACTTCATCGCCGAATATCAGCGCGAACTGAAGCACTTCGTCGGTCGTCCTTCCCCGGTTTATCACGCGCAGCGTTGGAGCGAACTGCTCGGCGGCGCGCAGATCTATCTGAAGCGCGAAGACCTGAACCACACCGGCGCCCACAAGGTGAACAACGTGATCGGCCAGGCGCTGCTCGCGAAACGCATGGGCAAGCCGCGCGTGATCGCGGAAACGGGCGCCGGCCAGCACGGCGTCGCGACCGCGACGATCGCCGCACGCTTCGGCATGGAATGCGTGGTCTACATGGGCGTCGAGGATGTGCACCGGCAGGCCGCCAACGTGTATCGCATGAAGCTGCTCGGCGCGACCGTGGTGCCCGTCGAATCGGGCTCGCGCACGCTGAAAGATGCGCTGAACGAAGCGATGCGCGACTGGGTCACCAACGTCGAAAACACGTTCTACATCATCGGCACGGTGGCCGGCCCGCATCCGTACCCGATGATGGTGCGCGACTTCCAGCGCGTGATCGGCGACGAATGCAAGGTGCAGATGCCCGAGCTGGTTGGCCGCCAGCCGGATGCGGTGATCGCGTGCATTGGCGGCGGTTCGAACGCGATGGGCATCTTCTACCCGTATATCGAAGACAAATCGGTGCAGCTGGTCGGCGTCGAAGCGGCCGGCGACGGCATCGACACGGGCCGCCACGCGGCGTCGCTGACGGGCGGCACGCCGGGCGTGCTGCACGGCAACCGCACGTACCTGCTGCAGGACGAAAACGGCCAGATCATCGAAACGCATTCGATCTCGGCCGGTCTCGACTACCCGGGCGTGGGCCCCGAGCACGCGTGGCTCAAGGATAGCGGCCGCGCGCAATACGTCGCGATCACCGACGAGGACGCGCTCAAGGCGTTTCACGACTGCTGCCGCATTGAGGGGATCATCCCCGCGCTCGAATCGAGCCACGCGCTGGCATATGCGACGAAACTCGCCCCGACGCTGCCGAAGGACAAGGTCCTGCTGGTCAACCTGTCGGGCCGTGGCGACAAGGACATGCACACGGTCGCCGAGCGATCGGGTATCAAGTTCTGAGCGCCGCGGCGATGCGCGACGAGTTCGAGGAATCGCAGCCAGCGCTCGACACCGCTGCGGCAGAGGTGGGGCAAGCCGCCGCGCAACCGGTCGCGGAACAACCGGTTGCGCAGGTCGCCGCACCTGCGGTCATGCCGCCTGCCGCGCCTGCGGTGCTGTTGCCGGTGCCGGCCGCGATCGAACTTCGCAACCGCGACTTCCTGACCGATGCGGCGAACCTGCCGGACCAGTCGATCGACCTGATTCTTGCCGATCCGCCGTACGGGCTCGGCAAGGACTACGGCAACGACTCCGACATGCGTTCGGGCGACGATTTTCTCGCCTGGACGCGCGAGTGGCTCGAACTGTCGATTCCCAAGCTCAAGCCGACCGGTTCGCTGTATATCTTCTGCACGTGGCAGTACGCGCCCGAGATCTTCTGCTTTCTGAAGACAAAACTCACGATGGTCAACGAAATCATCTGGGATCGGCGCGTACCGAGCATGGGCGGCACGACGCGGCGTTTCACGTCG
This sequence comes from Paraburkholderia edwinii, assembly GCF_019428685.1. Lineage (NCBI taxonomy): Bacteria > Pseudomonadati > Pseudomonadota > Betaproteobacteria > Burkholderiales > Burkholderiaceae > Paraburkholderia > Paraburkholderia edwinii. The sequence continues at coordinate 3,336,355 of NZ_CP080096.1, read as the reverse complement.
GTGCACGACAACATCGGTCTGTTCGCGGTGTCGAAAGACTACTATTTCGATCTCGATCCCGTCCGTATCCCGTACGATGCGGCCACGAAGAAGGCGCGTTCGCGCAAGTTGTTCGAAGGCAGCAAGTGGCTGGAGATGGGCTACAACCCGAAAGACGTCTGGTCGGTGTCGCGCCTGCATCGGCAGCATGCCGAGCGGGTCGATCATCCGACCCAGAAGCCGTTGGAAATCGTCGAGCGGATGGTGCTCGCCAGCTGCCCGCCGGGCGGCCGCGTGCTCGATCCGTTTATGGGAAGTGGCACCACGGCAGTGGCTTGCGCGCGTCAGCAGCGCCAGTTCGTCGGCTATGAGATCAATGAAAGTTACTGCGCGATAGCGCGAGAACGCGTCAGTTTGGCAGCGGCTTCGGTAGCGTCCGCGGCATCGGCATAATCGAGCGCCGAACGCGGATGGACCATTGGGTTACTCACCCGCTAGCCGGAAAAACGCGCAGTTAATCGACTTCGAGAAAATCAACATGTCCCGAATCAACCAGACATTCGCGGCGCTTGCCGCACAGAAGCGCAAAGGCCTGATCCCGTTCATCACGGCGGGCGATCCCGATCCGAAGCGCACCGTCGAATTCATGCACGCGCTTGTCGCGGGCGGCGCCGACGTCATCGAGCTCGGCGTGCCGTTTTCAGACCCGATGGCGGACGGTCCGGTCATCCAGCGCTCGTCCGAGCGCGCGCTCGCGAAAGGCGTGACGCTGCGCGACGTGCTGGCTGACGTCAAGCGTTTCCGCGAGAAGGACGACAAGACGCCGATCGTGCTGATGGGCTACGCGAATCCGATCGAGCGCATCGGCGCGGAAGCGTTCGCCAAGGCCGCCACCGAGGTGGGTGTGGACGGCGTGCTGGTCGTCGACTATCCGCCCGAAGAATGTGCGCCGTTCGCCGAGAAAATGAAGGCCGCCGGCATCGATCCGATCTTCCTGCTCGCGCCGACCTCGACCGACGAGCGCATCGCGGCGGTCGGCCGCGTGGCGAGCGGCTACGTCTATTACGTGTCGCTAAAAGGCGTGACCGGCGCCGGACATCTGGACGTTCTTGATATTGCAGGTAAAATCCCGGCCATCAAGTCGCGGGTATCGCTTCCGGTTGGGGTCGGATTCGGCATCCGCGATGCGCAATCGGCGCGTGCAGTGGCGGAAGTCTCCGATGCAGTCGTGATCGGCAGCCGGATCGTCAATCTGCTCGAAGACGCGGCTCCCGAAGCCGCCGCCGAATCGCTGACCCGGTTTATCCGGGAAATCCGTCAGGCAATCGATTCGATTGGTGCGGGCGCCCGCACAGCCTGATCCGGCAATCGATCAACATCAGAAACAAGGCCGTCGGTACGCGTTTTGCGCGCATTGCGCGAGAGGTAGCGCGTACCGAAGGCCCGGAGAAAATCAATCATGAGCTGGCTCGACAAATTGCTGCCGCCCAAAATCAAGCAAACCGATCCGAAAAGCCGCAAAGGCATTCCGGAAGGCCTGTGGATCAAATGCCCGTCGTGCGAAGCGGTGCTTTACCGCAACGACGTCGAGGCGAATCTGCACGTCTGTCCGAAGTGCGATCACCATATGCGGATCGGCGCGCGCGAGCGCCTCGATGGGCTGCTCGATGCGGAAGGCCGCTATGAGATCGGCCAGGAAATCCTGCCGGTCGACGCGCTCAAGTTCAAGGACAGCCGCAAGTATCCGGACCGTCTGAAGGAAGCGATCGACGAAACCGACGAAACCGACGCAATGGTCGTGATGGGCGGCGCGATTCACACGCTGCCGGTGGTGGTGGCGTGCTTCGAGTTCTCGTTTATGGGCGGCTCGATGGGCTCGGTGGTCGGCGAGCGTTTCGCGCGCGGCGCGCAGAACGCGCTCGAACAGCAGGTGCCGTTTATCTGCTTCACCGCCTCGGGCGGCGCGCGGATGCAGGAAAGCCTGCTTTCGCTGATGCAGATGGCGAAGACCACCGCGATGCTGACGCGCCTCGCCGAAGCGAAGCTGCCGTTTATCTCGGTGCTGACCGATCCGACCATGGGTGGCGTGTCGGCGAGCTTCGCCTTCCTGGGCGACGTCGTGATCGCCGAACCGAAGGCGCTGATCGGCTTCGCGGGCCCGCGCGTGATCGAGCAGACCGTGCGCGAAAAGCTGCCGGAAGGCTTCCAGCGCGCCGAGTTCCTGCTGCAGAAGGGCGCGATCGACATGATCGTCGACCGTCGCAAGCTGCGCGAAGAAATTGCGCAACTGATGGCGCTGCTCACGCGTCAGCCCGCCGACGCGGTCGCTTAACGATAGGGCGGTTGCCAAAGCGATAAGCTGGGCGCCGCGATGTTGCGAGCTTCGCGCACACCACGGCCGGAAACCACGCCGCGCGCGCGGAAACACTGCCGCAGGCGAGCGGGCACACGCCCCAGCGAACAACAGACAACGCGCCGCGAGCGACAGGCAAGCGGCGCGTTGTCGTTTCCGGGATAATTGCGGACCGCACTCCCCGCATTCCCGCTTGATTCGATGACCACATTCCCCACCCTCGATGCGTGGCTCACGCATCTCGAAACTGCGCATCCGGTCGGTATCGATATGGGCCTCGAGCGGATCAGCCGGGTTCGCGATGCATTGCAGCTGTCGTTCGCGTGCCCCGTAATCACCGTCGGCGGCACCAACGGCAAAGGGTCGACCTGCGCGATTCTCGAGTCGATCCTGCTGCGCGCCGGCTACACGGTCGGTTGCCACACGTCGCCGCACTTGCTGTCGTTCAACGAGCGCGCCCGCGTGAACGGCGAGAACGCGAGCGACGCCGATCTGCTACCGCACTTCGAAGCCGTCGAACGGGCGCGCATGAGTCTCGATGAGCCGCCGTCGCTGACGTACTTCGAATTCACGACGCTCGCGATCATGCAACTGTTCGCCTCGCGCGGCCTCGACGCGGTGGTCATGGAAGTAGGCCTTGGCGGCCGCCTCGACGCAGTCAATATTCTCGATGCCGATTGCGCGATCATCACGAGCATCGACATCGATCACACCGAATACCTCGGCGATACGCGCGAGAAGATCGCGTTCGAGAAGGCCGGTATTTTCCGCGCGGGACGGCCGGCAATTTGCGCCGATCCGCTGCCGCCGCAAACCTTGATCGACCATGCGCACACGATCGGCGCCGATCTGTGGCTGTTCGGCAAGGATTTTCGCTACGAGGGCCAGGCGGGCAGTGAACGCCAGCAGTGGAATTACGTCGGCCGCACGCTGCGCCGCTCGGCGCTCGCGTATCCGGCGTTGCGCGGCGCCAATCAGCTGATCAACACGTCGGCGGCGCTGGCAGGGCTTGAAGCGCTGCGCGACCGCCTGCCGGTTTCCGCGCAGGATATCCGTCTTGGTCTGGCGAACGTCGAATTGCCGGGCCGGTTTCAGGTCTTGCCGGGCAAGCCGTCGATTGTGCTCGACGTTGGGCATAACCCACACGCGGCGGCCGTGCTCGCGCAAAATCTCGGCAATATGGGCTATTTTCCGTACACTTACGCGGTGTTCGGCTCGATGCGCGACAAGGACATTGCAGGCGTGCTCGCACACCTGAAAGGCGAAATCGACCACTGGTGCGTGACCGACCTGCCGACGCCGCGCGGCGCCTCGGCGGAGCAACTGGAGGCCGCGTTGCGCGACGCGGGCGTTGCTGACGGCGCGGACAGCAGCATCACGCGCTTCGCGTCGGCTTCGGAAGCATTTCAGGATGCGCTAAAACGGGCCTCCGACAATGATAGAATTATCGTTTTCGGAAGTTTCTTTACCGTTGCGGGCGTGATGGCCTGGCGGAAATCGCAGCAACACTGAACGCGGGCAGCCTCGAACCAAGGCATTCATGGCAATTTTCTCGTTCGGCAAGAAAGACGGCGCGCCCAACCGGCGCGGTGCAGATTCCAGTCCCAGACGGGGCTCAAACAGGAGCTCAAGCGCGGCCGATCGTGGCGAGCGCGTCGAAAGGCGAACCCGGCGCGCCGAACGGGCCGGCGACGCGGACGCGATGCTGCTCGATCCCACCTTGCCGGAAAAGCAGCGCGCACGGCGGCGGCTGGTCGGCGCGATCGCGCTGGTGGTCGCGGCGGTCGTGATTCTGCCGATGGTGCTCGATTCGCACCCGAAACCCGTCACCGACGATATTTCAATCGATATTCCGAGCCGCCCTGTATCGCGGGCGCGCGTGCAGGATCCGCAGGACACCCAGGCGGGCGTCGCACCCGATAACCCGGCCGCGCCGGAAGGTGCGCAGGGCGCGGCAGCGGGCGTGCAAGGCGCGCCGGCGCCGTCCAGCGAGTCACCGTCGACAAACGTCGCGACCGCGGCCAACGGGTCGTCGAGCCGCAGCGCAGCGACACAGACGCAAGCGCAGGGTGAGGGCGCGGGCAAGCAGGCGCAACAGCCAACGCAGTCCGCGGGCAAAGTTCAGCAAGCGCCGGTAACGGCCGCGAACAACGCAGCTGCCGCGGCGAAACCGGCGGCGAAGTCCACGCAAGCGCAAACGCACACGCAAACTGCAGCGGCGAACACCGCCCCGGCAACGAAATCGACGCAATCGGCAACTCAGGCAACAACTCAGGCAACGCAGACGGCATCGGCGGAATCCTCCGCGAACACCACGCCAGGCGCGGCAGCCGCGCTGGCCGATTCCGGCACGCCGACGGCGCCGCCGGGCAGCCGCTTCGCGGTGCAACTGGGTTCGTTTACCGATGATGCAAACGCGCGCAATTGGGCCAGCAAGTTGAAAGCGGCCGGTGTGCCCGCATATCTCGAAAAGCGGAAGCAAGCTGACGGTTCGACGCGAACATTGCTGCGCGCAGGACCGTTCGCGGACCGCGCGGCGGCGTCGGCAGCGATAGCGAAGGTTCGTGAAGCCGGCTTGACGTCGGGCGCGAACAACGGCTCGGCTCAATAAGCCAGCGATGTTCACCGCGTTCGACTACGCTGTTATGGCGGTGATCGGCCTGTCAGCGCTGCGCGGCACGTGGCGCGGCTTTCTGTCCGAGATCTTCGGGCTGATCGGCTGGATCGTGGCGTTTCTGATTGCGTGCCGGTTTGTCGGGCTGGTCGTGCCGTACATGCCCGAGCATTGGCCGGGCGGCGCGCTGACACAATGGCTGCTCGCATTTGCGGTCATCGTGATTGCGGTCATGCTGGTGGCGGGCGTGGCAAATGCCTTGCTCAGTCGCCTCGTGCAGGTATCGGGATTGAGCGGCATCGACCGCTCGCTCGGATTGATGTTCGGCCTCGTGCGCGGGGTCATTCTGGTGCTGGTTCTGGTCGCGCTTGCAGGACTGACCGAACTGCCCCAGCAGGCATTCTGGCGTAACGCGTTGCTGCGGCCGTATGCGGAGCAGGGCGTGCGAGAGTTGAAGCCGTTGCTTCCGGACGCCATTGCGGCGTACGTCCATGTGGGCGACGCGGGTGCCGGAGCAAACGGTAGCACTGCGGGCAACACCGCGGCCTCCGGCCCGTGAAGCGCGGCGGCACGCCGGCGCAAGCAAGCCGGCCGCCGAAACGAATTTCGTACCTTTGAAGGACATGCCATGTGCGGCATCGTAGGCGTAGTTTCCCAGTCCCCGGTCAACCAGCTTATCTATGACAGCCTGCTGCTGCTGCAGCACCGCGGTCAGGACGCCGCCGGCATCGCGACGGCGGACGGCAACAACTTTCACATGCACAAGGCGAACGGCATGGTGCGCGACGTGTTCCGCACGCGCAACATGCGCAGCTTGCCGGGCACGGTCGGCATCGGCCAGGTGCGCTACCCGACCGCGGGTTCCGCATCGAGCGAAGAGGAAGCACAGCCGTTCTACGTGAACGCGCCGTTCGGCATCATCCTCGCGCACAACGGCAACCTGACGAACTGGCCGCAACTGAAAGACGAGATGTTCCGCGTCGATCGCCGCCACATCAACACGAATTCCGACACCGAAGTGCTGCTCAACGTGTTCGCGCACGAACTGCAGCTCGCGAGCTCGGGCCTCGAACTCGATCCGTCGGCGCTCTTCAAGGCCGTGTCGGGCGTGCATCGTCGCGTGCGCGGGTCATACGCGATCGTGTCGCTGATCGCCGGGTACGGCCTCGTGGGTTTCCGCGACCCGTTCGGTATTCGCCCGCTGTGTATCGGCAAGCTCGAGACGGATCACGGCACCGAATGGATGCTCGCATCGGAATCGGTGGCGCTCGAAGGCATTGGCTTCGAATTCGTCCGCGACGTGCTGCCGGGCGAGGCGGTCTTTATCGACCTCGAAGGCAATTTCCACGCGCAGCAGTGCGCGACGAACGCGAGCCTGAACCCCTGCATTTTCGAACTCGTCTATCTTGCGCGTCCGGACTCGGTGCTCGATGGCGTGCCCGTCTACAACGCACGTCTGCGGATGGGCGATTACCTCGCCGAGAAGATCAAGCGCGTTCTGCCGGCAGACCTGAAAATCGACGTCGTGATGCCGATTCCCGATTCGTCGCGTCCGGCTGCGATGCAGGTGGCCGCGAAGCTTGGCGTCGAGTATCGCGAAGGCTTCTTCAAGAACCGCTACGTGGGCCGCACGTTTATCATGCCGGGCCAGGCCGTGCGCAAGAAGTCGGTCCGCCAGAAGCTCAACGCGATGGGCATCGAGTTCAAGGGCAAGAACGTGCTGATCGTCGACGATTCGATCGTGCGCGGCACGACCTCGCATGAAATCGTGCAGATGGCGCGCCATGCGGGCGCGAACAAGGTGATCTTTGCGTCGGCGGCGCCGCCGGTGAAATTCCCGAACGTGTACGGCATCGATATGCCGACGCGCGGCGAACTCGTCGCGCACGGCCGCACGGACGACGAAGTCGCGCGCATGATCGGCGCCGATTACCTCGTGTATCAGGACGTCGACGCGCTGAAGAACGCGGTACGCGACATCAACCCGGCGCTGAAGGATTTCGACGCGTCGTGTTTCGACGGCAACTACATCACCGGCGACGTGACGAGCGAATACCTCGATGGCGTCGAACTCGCGCGCCTCGCGCCGGCCGCGCAATCGGACCGCGATGCGGCAAGCGAAGCGATCGACGGCGGCACCGCGCGTTCACAACTGCATCTGCAGCTGTCGGTCGAATGAGGCTGCGCGACAACGACGGTGCTAGAATCCTGACTTGCGTCGATTTGAATTCAGCTTGCGGACGCAGGGCGGCCTGACAAAGGTTTCCCGAAACAGCTAAAGCGAACGGTGGCCGCGCAAGCGCGCCGCTCTACCGCTCAAGCTGCTCCGCACACACAAAGCCCGCTGATTGCCGACGCAACGCGGGCTTTTTTGTTGCCGGCTCGCCGGTGCCGGATAACGGAAACAACGGATAGAACGGAAAGAACGACTATGGACGATACCTTCAACTTCGATACCCTCGCGGTCCGTTCGGGCACGCTGCGCAGCGACTTCGGCGAGCATTCGGAAGCGTTGTTCCTGACCTCGAGTTTCGTGTTCGCGAATGCGGCCGAAGCGGCCGAGCGCTTCAAGAATTCGGAAGACTTCTACACCTACTCACGCTTCACGAACCCGACCGTGACGATGTTCCAGGACCGGCTCGCGGCGCTCGAAGGCGGCGAAGCGTGCATGGCGACCGCATCGGGCATGAGCGCGATCCTGTCGGTGGTGATGTCGGCGATGCAGGCGGGCGATCACCTCGTGAGCTCGCAGAGTCTGTTCGGTTCGACGCTCGGCATGTTCTCGCAGATCTTCAGCAAGTTCGGCATCACGACCACCTTTGTCGACCCGACCGATCTCGACGCGTGGAAAAACGCCGTGCGCCCCGAGACGAAGATGTTCTTCCTCGAAACGCCGTCGAACCCGCTGACCGAAATCGCCGATATCGAAGCGATCGGCAAGATCGCGAAGGCGGCGAATGCGTTGTTCGTCGTCGACAACTGTTTTTGCAGCCCTGCGCTGCAGCAGCCGCTGAAACTGGGCGCCGACGTCGTCATGCATTCGGCCACGAAGTTTCTCGACGGCCAGGGCCGCGTGCTCGGCGGCGCGCTGGTCGGCTCGAGGCAGTTCATCATGGAGAAGGTGTTTCCGTTCGTGCGCAGCGCGGGCCCGACGCTGTCGGCGTTCAACGCGTGGGTGCTGTTGAAGGGCATGGAAACGCTGTCGCTGCGCGTCGATCGTCAGTCGGCAAATGCGCTTGCGATTGCGAGCTGGCTCGAAACGCATCCGGCGGTGAAGCGCGTGTTCTATCCGGGCCTCGAATCGCATCCGCAATATGCGATCGCGAAGCGTCAGCAAAAATCGGGCGGCGCGATCGTGTCGTTCGAACTGAAGGGCGATACGCCGGAAGCGCAGCGCGCTAACGCGTGGCGCGTGATCGACAGCACGAAGATCTGCTCGATCACCGGCAATCTCGGCGATACGCGCACGACGATCACGCATCCGGCCACCACGACGCACGCGCGCATTACACCGGAAGCGCGCGCGGCCGCGGGCATTACCGAAGGGCTGATTCGTCTCGCGGTCGGACTCGAAGATGCGGGCGATGTTCGCGCGGATCTCGAGCGTGGTTTGAACGGCGCGTGAATGCCGGGCTTGCCGCTCTGCTAGCGCATTGAACACGAAGCAGGAACCTGAAGCCGCGGCAACGCGGCTTCAGGAATCGTGACGGGAAGCGCCGGAAACCGCGCGGTGCGCTAACGCTAGCAGATGCGCGCGAACCGTCACGGTCACAGCCGCGCAAAAACCCGCTACATGTGCTCAATGCCGCAACGCACGCCACTGTCCCGGCGCGATCCCAAACCGGCGCGTAAACGCATGCGTATACGCGCTCTGATCGCCGAACCCCACATCGAGCGCGACGTCGGTCAGCGTTCGGCGCGGATCGGCAAGCAGCGTAATCGACGTATCGAGCCGCAAGCGCTGCAGATAGCGATGCGGCGTCTCGCCGAACGCTTCGATAAAAAGCTGGTGAAACCGTCGCAATCCGAAGCCGCAATGCGCGGCGAGATCGGCGATACGCAGCGGTTCTGAGAGATGCGCGCGTAACCAGCGGTCGATGCGGGCGAAGTCGAGGCCGATGGCCGCGCGGTGCGCATTGGACGTACCTGAAGCGCTAGCGAAATCACCCGCGCCGCTTGCGCCTTGCACGAGCGCCGCACATAACCGCGTCGCGGCATTCCAGTTGAAGCGGCGCGACACCGCGGGGACGTCGTCCATTTCGACGAAGCCGCCACCGCTACTCCGTATAGCAGCACGCGTGGCAATCTCGCCGACCAGCTGCATCAACCCGCTATCGACATCCATCGTCCGTGCGCGCTCGAAAAGCCGCTCAGGCACCGCAAGCGACGCAGCGGGCAAATCGAGCACGAGCTGCCGGTTTTCGCCGATGCCCGCATAGTCGTGACGCGACCCCGCCGGCACGAGCCACGCCGAACGCCGGTCGATTTGCCGCTCGATGCCGTCGACAGCCATCACCATCGAGCCGTCGAGACCGAGCACGATCTGATGGAAGTCGTGCACGTCCGACGCTTCGGTCTCGCTGAAGCGTCGCAACGACACGCTTGGCGACGCAACGGTGACGATGCTGCTGGCCATAAACTTGTGCGCTCTTTCCCTCGGTCTGGCGCCCGCGCTTCAGTCGCTGCGCGGACGCGGCCCATGCTCAGACGTCGAGCAGTTCGACTTCGAACACGAGCGTCGCATTCGGCGGAATCACGCCACCCGCGCCGCGCGGACCGTAGCCGAGTTGCGGCGGAATTGTCAGACGCCGCACGCCGCCGACCTTCATGCCCTGCACACCTTCGTCCCAACCCTTGATGACCATCCCGCCGCCGAGCACGAACGCGAACGGGTCGTTGCGGTCCTTGCTCGAGTCGAACTTCTGGCCGTCGGTGAGCCAGCCCGTGTAGTGAACGCTGACCGTCTGGCCCGCACGCGCTTCGGCGCCGGTGCCTTCGGTCAGATCTTCGTATTTCAGGCCGGATTCAGTGGTCACGGTCGGCATAAGTTGCTCCCTTGAGGTTCAATCGAAACCGATATTGTAGGCGCGTTGCGTATATACAGCGAATCTGGTGCGTGTCGCGCGTTTTCGCGCAATGGGCTTGCCTATAATGTTGGCTGGCCATTCAAAGCGAACCGCGAATCAAACCGCGAATCGCGAACTGTTACGAGGATGTCGACCGTGACCACGCCTTTCCCAGCGAACAGCAGTCATGAACTGGGCGTGCCCGGCGCCGCGGCGTCGGAACGTGTCGCCCGTTTGTGCGCGCAGACGGCGCTTTTTATGCGCGACCATGTGCTGTCGCTCGTTTCTCATGATCTGCGCAGCCCGCTCAACGCCATCCATAGCTGGGCCTATGTGCTCGAGCGCAAGGTGGACGGCGCCGATGCGACCGCGCAGCGCGCGCTGGCGGGCATCCGCAGCGGCGTCGAGCAGCAGGTGCAATTGCTCGAATCGATCGTCGACACCACGCGCGCCGAGACGAAATCGCTTGCGCTCAAGCGCGAGCGTTTCGAGTTGCGTCCGCTGGTCGACACGACCGTGATGGATGTGCGCGACATGCTCGCGCAGCCGCGCGGCGTGAGGCTCATGCTCGAAACACCGCTTGCCGCCGAACAACTCGATGGCGACCGCGAGCGTCTGGCCGCGGCGCTCTGGCTCATGCTGACTTTCGCAACCGAAGCGAGCGCGCCGGACTCGATCGTCACACTCGAAACGCGTGCGGATACATCGATGTGGCACGCAACTGCGACCTATACCGCGGCGCTCGACGCCCTAGGCGATGCAGCGCTACCGCATCTGCTCGAAAACTTCGCGCGCAGGCAGGCATGCGAACCGCGCGAGGCAGGGCGAATCGCGTGGGTGCTTGCGCTGTGCAAGCGCGTGGCCGAAGCGCATGACGGCGCGTTCGAGCAAGGCGAGTTCGCGCAGGGGCAGCCAGCGAAACTGTCGCTGCGAGTGCCGCTGAACGCCGGTTAAATCGCGCGAGCGCGGCGTTCCGATTTCGACGTTCAGCACGACGTCACGTATCTGCTGCTCCAATCGATTCAGGCGGCGCCTCATGGCGCAGCCTGAATCGCCTCACCGCGCATCGCCTCACCGCGCATCGCCTCACCGCGCATCACGACACATCGCATTGCCCCGCACGGCGTGATCCAATAACCGCTTCGCAGCGCACATCATTTTCGCCGGCCTTTCACCCTCTATACTGACGGTTTTGTTGCCGGAGCCCGCCGCCTTGATCCAGGTCGTCGCCCTAATTGGTGCGTTGCTTCTCGTCGCACTCAACGGCTTTTTCGTCGCGGCCGAGTTCGGCCTTGTGAAGTTGCGTCAAACGCGCGTACAGACGCTCGCGCAAAAACACGGCGTACGCGGCAAGCTGCTCGCCACCGTTCATCAGCGGCTCGATGCGTATCTCTCGGCGTGTCAGCTCGGCATTACGCTCGCTTCGCTCGGCCTCGGATGGATCGGCGAACCGGCCTTCGCGGATCTGTTGACGCCGGTCTTCAGCGTGCTCGGCATCGAGTCCGAGAAGCTGATACACGGCATCTCGCTGTTCTTCGCGTTCTCGTGCATTTCGTTTCTGCATATCGTGGTCGGCGAGCTTGCGCCGAAGTCGCTGGCAATCCGTCAGGCCGAGAAGGTCTCGTTGTGGGTCGCGCTGCCGCTGTACGCGTTTTATTGGGCAATGTATCCGGCCATCTGGCTGCTCAATACAAGCGCAAACGCGGTGCTGCGAATCGCGGGTCTAACGGCCGATCACGGCGGCGACGCGCACTATTCGAACGAAGAGCTCAAGCTGATTCTGCGCGCGCGCCGCACGAGCGTGGCCGACGAAATCGAACTGCCGGGCCGCACGTATAGCCCCGACGAATGGAACACGATCGCGCATTCGCTCGATTTCTCGCGCATGACCGTCTCCGACCTGATGCGGCCCGCGCACGAACTGGTGAGCCTGCGTCACGATCTGCCGTGGCGCGACAATATGCAGATCGTCGCGCGCCATCGTTTCAGCCGCTATCCGCTCTTCGAGGACGCGTCGGGCGAACGCGTCGCCGGCACCATTCATTTGAAGGATCTGCTGCTCGCGCGGCATGCGGGCAGTTCGCTCGACGACCTGTCGAAGTACGTACGCCCCGTGCAATACGTGAAGCCCGATATGCCGGCGCTCGAACTGTTTCGCCGCTTTCGCAAGGGCGCGCCGCATCTGGCGCTCGTCGGGCACAAGCACGAAAAGCCGATGGGCTTTCTGACGCTCGACAATCTGCTCGGCGCGCTTGTCGGCCAGATTCACGACGAATTCCGCCAGGGCGATCAGGACTGGACGCGCCTCGACGACGGCACCTTGATGGGCAAGGGCAGCCTGCCCGTGGTATCGCTCGAGCGCGCGCTCGGTATCGATATCGATGAAGGACGCGCGGAGTCGGTCGGCGGCCTCGTCATTCAGGCGCTGCGCGATTTGCCGGCCGAAGGGCAGCGCGTGGAATTCGACCGCTTCGATATCGTCGTGAAGAAGATGACGGGGCCGCGCATCGTCCTCGTGCGGGTGTATCCGAAGGAGTTCGACGACGAGGGCGGTTAAGCCGGCATGCCGCTCGCTCATGCTGCCGCTCATGTTGCCTATGTCCGCGGCACACCATCCTCGACGAGCACCGCAACCGGCATCGACGTCAACGCATCGCGCAGATACAGCAAGCCATTGTCTTCGACCTTCGGTGCGGCCGGACTGACCCAATCGAACATCGCGCGCCCGAACAGTTCTTCCGGCATCCGTACCGCGGTGTCTTCCCAGCGAGCCGGTTCGACCAGCGGAATATCGGCGAGCGCGCGGTCGCCGGCCTTCGCATCGGCGTCGGCTTCAGAAAGCAGCGGCACCGCGAGCCGCGTCGCAATCACCACGGCCCACGCGTTTCCCTGCCGCCGTGCAAATGCAATCGCGCGCTCCGCATGCGCACCTTCCACCGCGAGCGGCACATACGCGCCCTGACTCAGCAGCTCAGGCAGGTGCGTGCGCAGCGCGAGCATCCGCTGCACGATCGCGAGCTTCACGCGTCCATCGTGCCAATCGGCGAGAAACTCCGAAGGCGGCTTTTCCGCGAGCATCGCGGCGCGTTTCTCGAAGTCGACGGGCCGCCGGTTATCGGGATCGACCAGACTGAAGTCCCATAACTCGGTGCCTTGATACAGGTCCGGCACACCGGGCGACGCGAGCCGCAAAATGGTCTGCTGCAGGCTATTGATCACACCCGCACGACTGATCCGCGCAACGAACGCGCACAGCTCGCGCAGAAAACCATCGCGCCGTTGCGGCGCGAGAATGTCGAACAGAAACGCGCGGCATGCATTCTCAAACGCCTCATCGGGTGCAAACCAGTTCGTGCGCACCTTCGCCTCGCGCAGCCCTTTTAGCAGCCATTGCGCGACGCGTTCGGCAAGTTCCGCGATGCCGGCCTCGTCGTCGGCGCTCAGATCGGGCGGCCAGCAGCCAACCAGCGTCTGATACATCATCGCTTCCGCCGCGGGGCCGGGTGCCCAGTCGTCGGTCAGCGCATCGGCGGTCGTGTCGCCGGAGGGCGCGCGCCGCTGCGGCGTATTCAAGGTCGACCACGCGCGCAGTGTCGCGCTCCATTCGTCGGCGATTTCGCTGAGCACCGCGAGCCGCGCGCGCACGTCTTCGCCGCGCTTGTGATCGTGCGTCGCCGTCACGAGCATCGCGTGCGGATAGCGCCGCGCACGCTCGAGATTGCTCGCATGAAACTGATCGACCGATATCGCGAATTCGCCCGGATCGGCGCCGACTTCGTTGCGCGAGATCAGACGGCCATAGCGATAGCACGCGGTGTCTTCGATCGCCTTCGCCGCAACGGGCGCGGTCAATTGCGAGAACAACGTTTGCACGGTGCGCCGCGCGGCGGCCGCGTGATTGAACGCACCGGTGGCCGCGCCTTGCGGCGGATGTTGCGCGCGCGGGTTGGTCCGCGCATCCGTCCGTGCGTCCGTTCTCAAGTCCGTTCGCAGGTCCGTCCTCAGGTCCGTTGCTTCGCGATTGCTCCCCGCGGCAGCCGCTTCGCGCACGCCAGCAGGTTCGTCGACACCGCTGCCAAGCCACATATCGACACGCTCGAGCACGGTGCAATCCGCACGCGACAGCATCCGCCGCGCGGCATCGAGCGCCTGGTCGAAATACACGTTGTCGGCTGCGCTGCGCAGGCCGTTCTGCGGATAGATCCGATACACCGGAAAGTGCGCGGCAAGCTCGCCGGTCACGCGCCGGATCGACGTGTAGGTGAAATCGCGCGTCGCGAGGTTATCGCGCGCAACGCGATGCAGCGCGCGTGCCGCGCGGTCCAGTTCCGCCGCAAGGTTCTCATTCAGAATCTTGCGTCGCGCGACCAACGCTTCGTCGGCAAATACCGCGCTGCGCCCGCTCAATTCAGCCCACGTCGACGCAAGCGGTTCCGCGCCGCGCGGATCGTGCAGCAGCGCGCCGACGTCGTTCATAAAATCGTAACCGGTCGTGCCGTCCACGGGCCAGTCGTCGCGCAACGGCTCGCCGCGCGCGAGAATCTTTTCGACCACGATATACGGCGCGCCCTCGCGCAGCTCCGAGAGCCGCTGCCGCAAACGCTGGCAGTATTCGCGCGGCTCGGCGAGCCCGTCGATATGATCGATGCGCACGCCATCGACGACGCCTTCGGCATAGAGACGAAACACGAGCGCATGCACCGCTTCGAACACTTCGGGCCGCTCGACGCGCACCGCGGCAAGCGTGCTGATATCGAAGAAGCGCCGCCAGTTCACTTCGTCGGCAGCGGTGCGCCACCACGCGAGGCGGTAATGCTGGCGCTCGAGCAACCGATGCAGATGATCGCGCGTGACCGGATCTTCAGGCGCATACGCCTGAAGAACGAAGTCGATGGACGTCGCGCCGTTCTGCCTCGCGAATTCGCGCAGCGCATCGCACGCTTGCGCCGCGCGCGGCTGATCGGCAGGCTGCGTCGTGAGGCCGCGAAACTGCTCGGCAAGCGCATTCAGATCGGTGCGATCGGCCGACTGCAGCAGCGCCGCGTAGTCGATCGGGCAGACGGGGCAAACATGATCGCCATATTCGATATTGAAGCGCCCCGTATCGGCCGCAAAGCGCAGCTTGATGCGGCCCGCCGCGAGCTCTTCCCCGTAGGGCGCGCCGAGGCAGGGCAACAGCACCTTGCCGCGCAACGCAGGGTCCGGCGAATGCCAGTCCACATCGAAATGCCGCGCGTACGCGCTATGCCGGCCCCATTCGAGAATGTCGCGCCACCATCCGTTATGCGCACCCGATCCCGCGATGCCCATATGGTTCGGCACGATGTCGACAATGAGCCCCATGCCGCGCTCATGCAGCTTGTCGGCAAGCCGCTTCAACGCCGCTTCGCCGCCGCATTCGGCGCTGACCTGCGTGTAGTCGACCGTATCGTAGCCGTGCATCGAGCCCGGCACCGCGCTCGTCACCGGCGACGCGTACAGATGGCTGATGCCGAGCGCGGCGAAATATTCGAGATGCGCAAGCGCATCGTCGAAGGTGAAGCCCCGATGAAACTGGAGCCTGAGCGTGGAGCGCGGGACGGTCATGGCGTGTTCGGCAAGGAGGAAGCGGAAGAGCCCGAAGCGGTGGAGGAGCCGCTTGCATCCGGCGTGCCCGGCGCGCCTCGCGTGCCGGCTTTGGCGGGCGCTTCCACCGCAGCGGCCGCGCGCGCCCGATCGACTGCGCGCAAGCGGTCGCAGAACGTCGTATCCGCAAACAGCGCGTCGACCGGCTGCTTCACACGGCGGCGCCAGTTCGGATGCTCGTCGATCGAGCCGGGCAGGTTCGGCTGCTCTTCGAGCCCGAGCAGGTCTTCAAGCGGATACGTGGCGAGCGGCGACGGCGTCGCGGCGATAAACGCGAGCGCTTCGTCGACGGGCGCCTGATCGGCCGGCGGCGGCGCGACATCGCGCGCGGCGACACCCGCCTGCTGGAAGGCGCTCCACAGCGCGGCACGATCCGCACCGCGTTCGGCTTGCGCCGCTTCGACCGGATCGCGGCCGTCGCTGCGCGGCATGGTCTGGCCGATGCGGTTGCGCCACATGATGTCTTCGCCGCGCCACCAGCCGGTGACGGTCGGCAGATCGTGCGTGGTGGTCGTCGCGGCCGCGTTGCGGTCCCATTCGGACGGTTGCAGAAAGCCGTCGTCTTCAGGCGTGCGCTCGAACCACAGCACGCGAATGCCGGACAGCCCATGGTCGGCGAGCCGCTCGCGAAATCCGGGCGGCACGGTGCCGAGATCTTCGCCGATCACGATCGCGCGATGCCGCCACGATTCGAGCGCGATCAGGCGCAGCATATCGTCGAGCGGATAGCGCAGATACGCGCCGTTTTTCGCGCGCTCGCCTTCCGGTACGAGCCATAGGCGCCGCAGGCCGAGAATATGGTCGATGCGCACGCCGCCCGCGTGCGCGAACACGGTGCGCAGCATATCGATAAACGCCGAGAATCCCTGCGTACGCATCGCGCGCGGCGAGAACGTCGTGAGTCCCCACGACTGGCCCGCCTGGTTGAAGAGATCGGGCGGCGCGCCGACCGACACGCCGTGCAGCATGTCGTCGCGATACGACCATGCATGACTGCCTGCGCTATCGCAACCCACGGCGAGATCCGCGATCAGTCCGACCGCCATGCCCGCATCGCGCGCCGCGTGCTGCGCATGCGAGAGCCCCTTCGCCGCGAGCCATTGCAGAAACAGATGAAACTCGACTTCATGCCGATGCTCGCCGGCGAACGCCTCGACTTCAGGGCTGCGCGGATCGCGCAACGGCTCGTCCCACTTACGCCAATAGCCTTCGCCATCGGGCTGCGCGAGTTGATACGCGTGCAGGGCCTCGAAACGCGCATGATCCTCGAGCGCGCGTCCGCCGCGCACACAGAAGCCGTGAAATTCGAGCGCGCGCGGCAAATCCTGCGCACGGTCGTGCGCGCAGAATTGCTCGAACAGGATGCGTAGCACCTTGAGCTTGAGCGGCACGGCAGCCGGCCAGTCGATCAGCGGCAGCGTTTCGAGCTGGCGCCATGCGTCGCCGGCTTGCGCGGTTTCGATTGCGCGACGCGCCGCCTCCGCACCGAATACGGCGGCGGGATCGATATGCGCGGCGTTCAGCCACAAGCGCGACGACGGCGCGTACGGGCTGAAACGCTGCGGCAGCGCGCTGAACATCGCGTGCGTCGGGCTCACGGCAAGCGCGTGCGCGCCGCGCTTCGCGCTTTCGATCGCGAGCGTGGCGAGGGCTGTGTAGTCGCCGATGCCGCCATCGCCGATGCGGCGCAGCCCGTAAATCTGCGCGGCGATCCCCCACAGCGGCGGCGTGGTTTTTTTGTCCGCGTCGTCGGCATGCAGCGTGCGCCACGCATCGTCGACCGTATAGCAGCGCGCGGGCGCGACCGCGAGCGTCATCCGGTGATCGTTGATCACGAGCGTGTGATAACCGGCTTCGTCGATCGGCGCGAGCAGCGCCGCTTCGCCTTTCGGCGCGGTGAAACGGCCATCGATCAATGCGCCGCTTTCGAGCTCGATCCGATAGCGGCTGCCGGATTTCACCGAGGCCGCGGAAAGGGCGATGCCGCGTCCGCATTCGGCGGTCATCAGCGGCGGCAGCTTGCGGCCCGACAGTTCGGCGTCGAGCGCCGCGGCGCTCTGGCGAATCTGCGTGGCGTTGCCGCACTGCAGGCCCATTCTTTCGAGCAGTGCGATGAGGGTCGTGTCCGGCACGCGTCGCATGGTCTGGTGCGCGTCTTGCCATTCGATTTCGAATCCGGCGCGTGTCGCAAGGCTGGCAATCGATTCGCTGGGGCGTCGGGCAGCTTTCACGCGCATCACTCCTGATGTGCGCGGTGTCGCGCATCGTGTCCAGTGGCGTATTCGCAGACGTCGCCGGTCAGCCAGGCGACGAACGACTGCGCGGGCAATTCGCCATCGTCGACGCGATCGCGCGCGCGCGGCGGTGTTTCGAAAATCACCTTGCCCGGCGGCCGATTGGTCGAAGACAACGGCACCGGCTGTTCCGCGAGGTTCAGCACGATCGACAGCGTCTCGCCGTCGGTGAGCTGCCAGCGCGCGGCGAGGGCCTTCGCTTCGCTGCCGTCCTGCGCCTTGAGTACGGTTGCGCCGAGCGGCTTCGCATGCTTCAGGCGCGGCATGATCAGTTTCGCGCGCACGGCCAGCGCCGATTTATAGAAGTGCATCCATTCGAGCCGCTCGGGCGAGGTGTCCTCGTGACCGCGCGGCGACGACTTCACGAGCGTATGCGGATCGTTCGGGTCGGGAATCTGCGCGCGGCGCTTTTCATCGGCGAACGAAGCGAAGCGCGCGAATTCGCGGCGGCGTCCTTCGCGCACCGCATCGGCGAGATCGCCCGTGTAGTCGGTGAAGAACAGGAACGGCTGCTCGGAGCCGTACTCTTCGTCCATGAAAAGCAGCGGAATTTGCGGCGACAGCAGCACGAGCCCGATCGCCGCGCGCAACGCATCGTCGGAGCACAGCGACCGCAGCCGTTCGCCCATCGCGCGATTGCCGATCTGATCGTGGTTCTGCAGGAACATCACAAACGCGGTGGGCGGCAGATGGCCGCTCGCTTCGCCGCGCGGTTCGCCGTCGTGGATCGGCGACGGGTCACCCTGATACGCAAAGCCGCTCGACAGCACGCGCGCAAGCTGGCGAATCGGCTGTTTCGCATATGCGTGGTAGTAGCCTTCGGTTTCGCCGGTCAGCAGCACGTGCAGCGCGTTGTGCGCATCGTCGTTCCATTGCGCGGTGAAATGCGTGTCGAGCAGGTTCGCGGTGTTGCGCTCGTTTTCGAGAATCAGATGCACGTGGCGGCCATGCTGCACTTTCGCACGGATATGGTCCGCGACCTCGCGCAGCCACTCGTCGTTGCGAATCGCATGGACCGCATCGAAGCGCAGCCCGTCGAAGCGGAATTCGTTGATCCAGT
Organism: Paraburkholderia edwinii; assembly: GCF_019428685.1. Lineage (NCBI taxonomy): Bacteria > Pseudomonadati > Pseudomonadota > Betaproteobacteria > Burkholderiales > Burkholderiaceae > Paraburkholderia > Paraburkholderia edwinii. The sequence goes on along the minus strand of NZ_CP080096.1, from coordinate 3,317,364 downwards.
ACAGCGTGTTGTCGCAGAAGAACTCGCGCACTTCCATGCGTTCGAAATCGATCGCCGGGCCCCACGGCGTATGCGTGTTTTCGCGGAAAAACGGCTTCGCATACTGATGCAGATAATTGCCGTCCGGCCCGAAGTGGTTATAGACGACGTCGAGTATCACCATCAGCCCGAGGCCATGCGCGGCATCGATCAGCGCTTTCAGATCGTCGGGGCGGCCGTAGGCCGAATCGGGCGCGAACGGCAGCACGCCGTCGTAGCCCCAGTTGCGCGTGCCGGGAAAATCGTTGAGCGGCATTAGTTCGATCGCGGTTACGCCGAGTTCGACGAGCGACGGCAGCCGTTTCATCACGCCGTCGTAGCCGCCGAGCGCGCCGACGTGCAATTCATAAATCACCGCTTCTTCCCAAGGTCTGCCGTGCCAGTGCGTGTGCTGCCACTGATACGCGCGTGGGTCGATCACTTCGCTCGGGCCGTGCACGTCCTGCGGCTGAAAGCGCGATGCGGGGTCTGGCACCGTGAGCTTGCCGTCGAGACGATAGTGATAGAGCGTGCCGGGGCCGCATCCGGTTTCGAGGTCGAACCAGCCGTTGCCCGATTCGTTCATTTCATGCGCGCCTTCGCAGGCAGTGCCATTTTCGATCAGCAGTTCGACTTTCTTGCACGATGGCGCCCAGAAGCGGAAACGCGTGCGCGGCTTCGCGCCGCGCGCGCCGAGCACCTGCGCGCCGAACGGCAGGCAGTGCGCGTGTTCATGCGCGTGGGGATCAATAGCTCTGTCATGCATGATCGTCACCTTTGGTGAAACGGCGTCTGCCGCCGCGGCAGCATCACGCGCCGGGCTCGGGCGGCCGTGCAGTCAGCAGACGCGAGCCGTGCTGTTCGCCGGCCATCCATCCAGCCTGCCAGTCCGCCTCGCCGGACGGCCGCGCGGCGAGTACCACAAGCGCACGCGCGGCCACTTCGAGATCGGGCGATGCGAGCGGATGCGGCGGCGCATCCGGGTCCGCCGAATCGACTAGCACGTGCCATTCCAGATGCGGCGGCGGAGGCGTGAAGCGCAATGTGTCGGCCGACGCGTTCAACATCATCAACAATACTTCCGTTTCGCCGCTGAGTCCCGGACCCGCGCGACGCAGCGTGAAAGCGCGGCCTTCCGGGTCCTGCCATGCCTCGATCGACAGCGGCTCGCCGCGCTCGTCGAACCAGCCCACGTCGTAGAGCCCCGGCAGCACCTCGCGATCGCCGACCAGAAAGCGCGTCTCGCGCAGCAACGGATGACGTTTGCGCAGCGCGATCATTCGTGCGACGAACGCGGTCATCCGTTTGCCGTCCGGTGTATCGGCGAGATGCCAGTCGATCCACGAGATTTCGTTGTCCTGGCAGTACGCATTGTTGTTGCCGCGCTGGGTGCGACACGCTTCGTCGCCGGCCAGCAGCATCGGCGTGCCGAGTGCGATCAACAAGGTGCCGATCATCGAACGCGCGACGCGTGCACGCGTTTCTTCGATCGCGGCAGCCGCCGCCGCGGCTTCGGCCGACACCTGTTCGGCGACGGCCTGCTCCTGCTGGGCATCGTTGGACGGTTCGCCGCTGCTGGCTTCGGCGCCGGTCGCACCATCGGTCGATTCGCCACTGGCGTCACCGCCCGCCGTCAACGCGCTAACCGGTCCTTCGACACCCCAATTCGAACTGTAGTTTTCGTTATGACCGTCGTTGTTGTTTTCGCCGTTGATCTCGTTGTGCTTGCGCTCATACGAAACCATATCCGTGAGCGTGAAACCGTCGTGCGACGCGACGAAATTGATCGACGCGGTCGGTTTGCGAAAGCGCCGGTTGAACAGATCGGCGGAACCGGTCAGGCGCGCGGCGAGGTCGGGGCGCAGGCCCGCGTCGCCGCGCCAGAAGCGCCGCACGCAATCGCGAAAGCGGTCGTTCCATTCGGCGAAGCCGGGCGGATGGCCGCCGAGCTGATAGCCGCCCGGCCCGATATCCCATGGCTCCGAGATCAGCTTGCGCTGCGACAGCACCGGGTCCTGGCGAATCGCGTCGAAAAAGCCCGAGCCCGGATCGAAGCCCGCCGCCTCGCGGCCGAGCGTCACGCCGAGATCGAAACGGAAGCCGTCGATATTGAACGCCGTCGACCAGTAGCGCAGCGAATCCATCACCATCTGCAGCACGCGAGGATGCGTGACGTTGACCGTATTGCCGCAGCCCGTATCGTTGATGTGGTGGCGCTCGTCGCCGGGAATGAGGCGGTAGTAGCTCGCGTTGTCGAGGCCGCGCCACGACACGGTCGGACCCGTCTCATTGCCCTCGCACGTGTGGTTGTAGACGACGTCGAGAATCACCTCGATGCCCGCCGCGTGCAGCTGCCGCACAGCGATGCGCATTTCGTCTAGCCGGTGCGACGTCAGATACGAAGGCTCAGGCGCAAAGAACGCCGCCGTGTTGTATCCCCAGTAATTTCGCAGGCCGCGCTCGACGAGAAAACGGTCGTTCAGGAACGCATGCACAGGCAGCAGCTCAACGGCCGTCACGCCGAGCTTTAACAGATGATCGATAAACTCCGGCGAAGCCAGCGCCGAAAACGTGCCGCGTTCGGGCGGACGCAGATCGCCGCGCAGCATCGACGCGCCGCGCACATGCGTTTCGTAGATCACCGTGTCGCCCCACGGCACATTCGGCCGCCGGTCGTGCGTCCAGTCGAACGCCTCGTCGACCACCACACATTTGGGCATCGCCGGCGCCGAGTCGCGCCGGTCGATCGACAGGTCGAGCCGGTTCGAATGCATGCGGTAGCTGAAGAGCGCGTCCGACCAGCGGAATTGTCCGAGCAGCTTGCGCGCATACGGATCGAGCAGCAGCTTGTGCGGATTGAAGCGGTGACCGTGCTGCGGCTGATACGGCCCATGCGCGCGAAAGCCATACACGGTGCCCGGATGCGCATGCGGCAGATAGCCGTGCCACACCTCGTCGGTGCATTCGGGCAGCGCATAGCGCCTGATTTCCTTGCGGCCGCCCGGTTCGAACAGGCACAGCTCGATGCTGTGCGCGTTAGCGGAAAAGACCGCGAAATTCACTCCCAATCCATCCCAGCTCGACCCCAGCGGATAGGGCGAGCCCGGCAACAGCCGGTCGGGCAGTACATGCGACATGGTTCCCGTTCCTTGTTTCGGCTTGTGCGTGTTCGGGGCTCAAAGCAGCGAAACCGCGACGAAACTACGACGAAACCGCGATACAACGGCAACGCAACCTCAACGCGACGGCACAGCAAACGCGCCGTCACTACGCTGCGATGTGCCGCGAAGTGTCCATCAATCCGCGCGCAGCACGATCGTCGCCAGCGGCGGCAGCACCAGCGACGCCGATTGCGGCCGGCCATGGCTCGGCACGTCCTCGGTATGAATGAGACCGCCGTTGCCGAGATTCGATCCGCCGTAGATGGCCGCGTCCGTGTTCAGAATCTCGCTCCATCGTCCGTGGCGCGACATGCCGACGCGGTAGCCTTGCCGCGGCACCGGCGTCAGATTGCAGACCGCGACGATCTCGCGTCCGCTGCCGTCCATGCGCCGATACGCGTATACGCTGTTTTGCGCATCGTCGCCGATGATCCATTCGAAGCCGCCGGGCTCGCTATCCATCTGATACAGCGCGGGCTCGGCGCGATACATGCGGTTCAGGTCGCGCACGAGCTTTTGCACGCCGTGATGCAGGTCGTCGTCGAGCAGATGCCAGTGCGGCGAGCCGTCGTGATCGAATTCGGCGAACTGCCCGAACTCGCCGCCCATAAACATCAGCTTCTTGCCGGGGTGCGTCCACATGAAGCCGAAATACGCGCGCAGGTTCGCGAAGCGCTGCCAGCGGTCGCCGGGCATCTTGCCGATCAGCGAGCCTTTGCCGTGCACGACTTCATCGTGCGACAGCGGCAGCACGAAGCGCTCCGAATACGCGTACACCATGCCGAAGGTCATGTTGTGGTGATGCCAGCGGCGATGCACGGGGTCTTCGTGCATATAGTGCAGCGTGTCGTGCATCCAGCCCATGTTCCATTTGAACTGGAAGCCGAGGCCGCCGCTGTCGACCGGCGCCGTCACGCCGGGCCATGCCGTCGATTCCTCGGCGATGGTAATCGCGCCATGGATGCCGGGCATATGCTGTACTTCGTGGTTAAGCCGCTTCAGAAACGCGATCGATTCGAGATTCTCGCGGCCGCCATAGATATTCGGCACCCATTCGCCGGCCGCTCGCGAATAGTCGCGGTATAGCATCGACGCAACCGCATCGACGCGCAGGCCGTCGACGTGATAGCGCATGAGCCACGCAAGCGCGGACGCGACGAGGAACGCGCTGACCTCGTTGCGGCCGAGGTTGTAGATCATCGTGTTCCAGTCCTGGTGATAGCCTTCGCGCGGGTCCGAGTGCTCGTAGAGCGGCGTGCCGTCGAACTGCACGAGCCCATGCGAGTCGTTCGGAAAGTGCGCGGGCACCCAGTCGAGAATCACGCCGAGGCCAGCCTCGTGCGCGCGGTTCACGAAGCTCGCGAACTGCTCGGGCTTGCCGAAGCGCGCCGAAGGGGCGAACTGCGAGAGCGGCTGATAACCCCACGAACCGCCGAACGGATGCTCGGCGATCGGCATGAACTCGATATGCGTGAAGCCCATTTCCTTCGCGTATGGAATGAGCCGGTCCGCGAGCTCGGACCAGTCGAGGCCGCGATGGCCTTCCTCGGCGATGCGCAGCCACGACTCGGCATGCACTTCGTAAATCGAAACCGGTGTACGCGGCGTTTGCAGGTTGCCGCGCGACTCCATCCATTCGCGATCGGTCCACGCGAACTGCTCGATCTCGTCGACATGCGCGACGATCGACGCGGTCGCGGGCGGCTTTTCGGTCTGCATCGCGCACGGGTCGGCCTTAAGCGGCAGCGGGTGGCCATCGCGCGTCAGCATCTCGTACTTGTAGCGCGTGCCCGCGCCGATCTGCGGCACGAACAGTTCCCAGACGCCGGCCTGATGGCGCAGCCGCATCGGATGACGCCGGCCGTCCCATGCATTGAAGTCGCCGACGATGGACACCCGTCGCGCGTTCGGCGCCCACACCGCGAAGCGCACGCCCGGCACGCCGTCGAGCACGATTGGCCGCGAACCGAGGCATTCGAGCACCGCATACGGATCGCCCCAGGCGACGCGCTGCAGCGGTTCATCGCCGAGCACCGGTCCGAACGCATAGGTATCTTCGATTTCCTGCACGGGCCCATGCCAGTCGATGCGCAGCCGGTACGGCACCGCTTCGCTGACGGGGCCCGCGAACAGTCCGCCCGCGTGCACCTGTTGCAGTTCGCCGAGCGCACGCCCATCGTCGCGTGCGACGACGCTGACGCGCGCGGCGTTCGGCAGCATCGCGCGAACGACGGGCCCCGCCTCGGTCTGATGCATGCCGAGCTGCGAGAACGGATCGGGATGGCGCGCATCGACGAGTGCGTTCAGATCGAGCGGGTTCAGCCCCGCCATGGCACGCTCCGCGGCGTGATGCACATTGCTTTGCTCACTCATAGTCGCCCTCTGCGGCGTCGTTCGGCGGCGCGCTGCCGCCCGGTGAATGCTGTATCGGGCCGCCCGGCGGCGTGCCCGTGTCGCCGAGCAGGCGGCTCGTGAGCGCCGCGAGCCCGCGTACCGGCAGACCGAGCCACGACGGCCGGTTCGCCGCTTCGTAGCGGATCTCGTACGCGGCCTTTTCGATCAGGAACAGGTCGAGCAGGGCTTGCTCATCGGCAGGCGCGACGGTCGGCTGCGGCGATGCCTCGAGCGCCCTGCGGTATTCGGCGAGGAACGCCTCGGCCGCATGCGTGCGGAAGCGGTCGAACAGCGCGCGTTTGCGATCGGCAGTCGGCTGCGGCGCGGCCTCGGTGGTCGACTGCGCGGCGGCGCTCGCATACGACAGCGAGCGCAACAGCCCCGCCACGTCGCGCAACGGGCTCGACTTCGCGCGACGTTCTTCGAGGCTGCGCGCAGGCTCGCCTTCGAAGTCGATCAGGAACGCGTCGCCCTGCGCGACGAGCACCTGGCCCAGGTGGAAGTCGCCGTGAATGCGCGTGCGCAAGGCGCTCGCATCGGCATTGACGAGATTCTCGACGGCCTCGACCAGCCGCTCGCGCCGGTCGAGCACGCTGCGCGCGAGCAGCAGCGAGTCTTCGGACAGATGATCGGTGCTCTTTTCGAGCACATCGAGCGCGGCCGCGAGCATCGACTGCGTGCCGTCGATCCACGCGCGCACCTGTTCGGCCGTGGCGGGCTCGGGCGAGAAGGCCGGATCGTCGGACGGCGTGGCGAGCACGACATGCAGTTCGCCGAGCCGTTTGCCGATCATGCCGATAAACATCGAGTAGCCTTCGAACGCTTCGTCCTCGTTGATGCGGTCCTGCATCGGCTCGCCGTCGATCGCCAGCGCGAGTTCGTCGATCGTGCGCCGCAGATAATCGAGCGCCCAGTTCCACGCATCGCCCTGGTTGTCGACAAAGCCCTGCAAAATCGACAGCGTATGCGGCACGCCTTCCGGATCGACGCGCACCACTTCGCCAAACAGCGGCGCCGTGTTCGAATAGCCGCGCAGCGTCAGATAGCGCGTCATTTCCGCTTCGGGATGCACGCCGTTCATCAGGCGCCGCACGAGCTTCAGCACGATCGCATCGGCAATCACCAGCGAGCTGTTGCTTTGCTCGGCTGCGAGCCAGCGGATTTCGGGCGCGTCGCCGAGGTCGAGTTCGTCGAAACGGTCGGTCGGGATAAAGCGGATCTCGCTCTTCTGCACGGTTGGCACCGCGGCGCGCTCGCGCAGCTTTTTAAGCGTGCCGTACGCGAATTGCGGCAGCGCGAAGGCGTCGGTCAGGTGCCCGATATTGCGCGCGCGCCGCACGCGCGCGAGCGCGAGTTGCATGAAGAGCGGCGTGGTCGTATCGGTGCCCCATGTAATCGCGAGCGGCAGCACATAGCGCTCGGTATGCTCGTTGCCGCTGGTTCCGACGTCCGCTTCGATTTCGGTGAACGCGAAGCCCGCTTCAGGAATGGTCGTCAGCGCGGCGAGACGCACCGCATTGAGCTTCTGGTCCTTCGAAGCGAACCACCGCCGCCGCACGAGCCACGACGGCAGCACTTCCGATTCGAGCAGCCGCACGTTTTCGGGCGTCGGTCCGAGTTGCCCTTCGCGGATCACGATCGTCACGAAATCGGGCAGCGCCTCGGACGGCGCCTGGCTCCATGTCGGCCGCTGATTGCTCGAGCACAGCAGGAACCACAGGAAGCCGTACGGCGGAAACGTCAGCAGATAGCTGAGCTGGCCGATCGCGGGGAACACCGAATCGGACGTCATTTCGACGGGCACGGTGCCCGCGAATTCGGACAGATCGAGTTCGACCGCCTGCGGCGCGCGCGACAGATTCGCGACGCAGAGAATCGCCGGCTCGCCGGGCATCTCGCGCAGATACGCGAGAATCTTGCGGTTGCTCGGTTTCAGGAAACGGATCGAGCCGCGGCCGAATGCGTGTTTCGAGCGGCGCGTCGCGAGCATGCGGCGCGTCCAGTTCAGCAGCGAATGCGGATCACGGCTTTGCGCTTCGACATTCACCGCATCGAAGCCGTACAGCGAGCCCATCACGGGCGGCAACACGAGTTGCTCGGGGTCCGCGCGCGAGAAACCGCCGTTGCGGTCCGACGACCATTGCATCGGTGTACGCACGCCGTCGCGGTCGCCGAGGTGAATGTTGTCGCCCATGCCGAGTTCGTCGCCGTAATAGATGACGGGCGTGCCCGGCATCGACAGCAGCAGCGAATTGATCAGTTCGATGCGGCGCCGGTCGCGTTCCATCAGCGGCGCGAGGCGCCGGCGTATGCCGAGATTGAGCCGCGCGCGGCGATCGGTCGCGTACGTGTTCCACAGATAATCGCGCTCGGAATCGGTGACCATCTCGAGCGTCAGTTCATCGTGGTTGCGCAGGAAAATCGCCCACTGGCAGCTGTCGGCCAGATCCGGCGTCTGCTTCATGATGTCGGTGATCGGAAAGCGGTCTTCGCTCGCGATCGCCATATAGATGCGCGGCATCAGCGGGAAGTGGAACGCCATATGGCATTCGTCTTCGTTGCCGAAGTATTCCTGCACGTCTTCCGGCCACTGGTTCGCTTCGGCGAGCAGCATCCGGTTCGGATACTCGGCGTCGATCGTCGCGCGGATCTTCTTCAGGACGGTGTGCGTTTCGGGCAGATTCTCGTTGTTCGTGCCTTCGCGTTCGACCAGATACGGCACCGCGTCGAGGCGCAGCCCGTCGATGCCCATATCGAGCCAGAAGCGCATCACCTGCAGCACTTCGCGCAGCACGGCGGGATTGTCGAAGTTCAGATCGGGCTGGTGCGAATAGAAGCGGTGCCAGTAGTACGCGCCCGCTACGGGATCGTGGGTCCAGTTCGACGGCTCGGTGTCGATAAAGATAATGCGCGTGCCCGTGTATTTCTGATCCGTATCGGACCACACGTAGTAGTTGCGATGGTTCGAGCCGGGCTTCGCGCGCCGCGCGCGCTGGAACCACGGATGCTGATCCGACGTATGGTTGATCACGAGCTCGGTGATCACGCGGATGCCGCGCGCGTGCGCTTCCTGAATAAAGCGCTTCACATCGCCGAGCGTGCCGTAGTCCGGATGCACGTTGCGATAGTCGGCGATATCGTAGCCGTCGTCGCGGCGCGGCGACGGATAGAACGGCAGCAGCCAGATCGCATCGACGCCGAGTTCCGCGATGTAGTCGAGCTTCGCGAGCAGACCGGGGAAATCGCCGATGCCGTCGTTGTTCGCATCGAAGAACGACTTGATGTGAACCTGATAGATGATCGCGTCCTTGTACCAGAGCGGATCGTCGGACAGCGTCGACGTCTTGCGGCGCCGCGCGGGCCGATGCTCCACGACCGGCTCTTCGACGGTCGGATCGGCGATCGTTGCCTGTAATGCGTTATCAGAAGGATCGTCACGCTTCATGTCGCACCTATTCCGAGAATGGGTCGGCGAAGCCGCTGCCGGTGAGGGTTGGGTCGGCCGCGTTTGCCGCCTCCGGTATCGCTTCGCGCGGCAGGCCGCCCGCGGGTTCGATACGCCAGATCGCGAAAGGCCGGGTGTTCGGATCGAGCCGCACGTGCTGCCAGCGGCCATGCCACTGGAAGCGCTCGCCGCTCATCTGATCGACTACGTCTACTGCGGCGTGGTCGTGCAATTGCCAGCGGTTAAATGTCGACCATGAGAGTTCGATATCCGCGCCCTGTTCGTTGAACGGATCGAGGTTGATCGCGACGACGATCACGTTGTCGCGTGCGTCGGTCGCCTTCTCGAAGAACAGCACATGGTCGTTGTGCGCGGGCAGGAACGTGAGACCGAGATGCGTGTGCAAGGCCGGATTCGCGCGGCGAACGCGATTCAACGCGCTGATCTCGCCGACGATATTGCCGGGCCGGTTCCAGTCCCATGCTCGCAGCTGATACTTTTCCGAATCGAGATATTCCTCGCTATTCGGCAAGGCGGCAGCTTCGCACAGCTCGAAGCCGCTATAGACGCCCCACAGTCCCGACAGCGTGGCCGCGAGGGCCGCGCGAATCACGAAGCCCGCGCGCCCCGACCATTGCAGATGGCGCGGATTGATGTCCGGCGTATTCACGAAGAAATTCGGCCGGAAGTATTCGCGCAGATTAGTCTGCGTGAGCTCGGTCAGATACTCGGTGAAGTCGCGCTTCGATTCGCGCCACGTGAAGTACGTGTACGACTGCGAGAAGCCGACCTTCGCGAGACGCGCCATCACGCGCGGCCGCGTGAACGCTTCGGAGAGGAAAATCACGTCGGGGTGCCGCGCGCGCACGTCGGCGATCATCCATTCCCAGAACGGCAGCGGTTTCGTGTGCGGATTGTCGACGCGGAAGATGCGCACGCCTGCATCGATCCAGAACAGAATCACGTCGCGCAGCGCGATCCACAGGTCGGGCTTCGCGTCGTGCGCGTAGAAGTCCGGGTTCACGATGTCCTGGTATTTCTTCGGCGGGTTTTCCGCGTAGCGCAGCGTGCCGTCGGGGCGCCATGCGAACCACGTCGGATGTTCCTTCAGCCACGGGTGATCGGGCGAGCATTGAATCGCGAAGTCGAGCGCGATTTCGAGGCCGTGCTCGTGCGCCGCCGCGAGCATGCGGCGGAAGTCGTCGAGCGTGCCGAGTTCGGGATGCACGGCTGTATGGCCGCCCGCTTCGGAGCCGATCGCATACGGACTGCCGACATCGTCGGGGCCGGGCGTCAGCGTGTTGTTGCGGCCTTTGCGGTTCGCCATGCCGATCGGATGGATCGGCGGGAAGTACAGCACGTCGAAGCCCATATCGCGAATGCGCGGCAATTTTCCGATCACATCGTCGAAGGTGCCGTGGCGATGCTCGTCGTCGCTCATCGAGCGCGGGAAGATCTCATACCAGCTCGCGAAGCGCGCAGCCGCCCGCTCGGCGTCGATCCGGTAGATCACGCCGTCGCGCGATAAGCCCGGCCGGTGGCGCGCAGCAGCGACGGCCTGCGCGGTCGACGGCGCGAGCACCATGCGCAGCCGCTCCGGCGTGTCGGCTTTTGTGAATTCCTTGACCACCTTCTTGAGCGGTTTCGGGTCCGCGACGCTTTCGTCTGCGCTTTGATCTGATTTGCCCGCGTTCTTGCCTTCGGTTTCGTTGGCCGTTTCGCCTTCGGCGAGCGCCAGCGCTAACAGATGCTTCGCTTCCTCGATCTCGAGCTCGACGGTCTGGTTCGCGTTGAGCTTCTTCTGCATATGATCGACAAGCGACGCGAAGTCGTCGCGCCAGGCGATCACCGTGAACTCGTGGCGGCCCACGCGGTCGAGCGGAATGTGCGCTTCCCACAAGTCGTTGCCGGCGGGCTGCACGGGCGTCATCGGCACTTCGTGCCACGCGGTTTCATCGGCGGCGCGCCAGATCACGGCGGCCGCGATCTTGTCGTGTCCTTCGGCGAAGATCGCGGCCGTGATCGGCACGCGTTCGCCGACCACGCGCTTGGCCGGAAAGCGCCCGTAGTCGACCGACGGCGACACGCTTTCGATCGCGACGCGCGGCGCTGCGATCGCGTCGAGCACGGTCTTGCGCGCGGAAGTCTTGCTGGTGCGCTTGTCGATAGGCGGCGCGAGCTGGATCGGCTTGTCGGGCACCACGCCGACCAGCGTGAAGCCGGCCGGCGCGATCGAGAACGGCTTGAGCGGCACGGGCGCCCGCTCTGCGCGCGCGTCGCCGCGTTCGCCGGTCGCCGTCAGCGGCACAAAGCGCGTAAAGCCGCCGGGCACGCCATCGAGGAAGCGCGCGGGGTCGGCGCGCACCGGTACGCTCAGTTCAGGGTTGAACGCGGCCAGTACTGCTTCTTTCGCGTCGCGCAGGTCGGGGGTGTCGCCGCGCAGCAGCACGGCGAGCGGCGCGTTCGGCGCGCTCAGCATGCGCAGCGCGCCGGCGGTCTGCAAGGTCCATGTATCGCGCTGCAAGGCGTTGGCGCGCTTGACGGCGCCGCTCAAGTCAAAGCGCCGCGCGCGGCATTGCTCCGCGAAGGCGTGCGCATCGCCACGCAGATACGACATCGGTTCGGCGACGCCGTACTCGAAGCCCATCGGCATCATCCAGCCGGTGCCGATTGCCGTCGCGGCGGCGAGTCCGCGCCGGTATGTGCGTTCGACGATGGTGGCGTCGTGCGTGTCGGCGACGTCGTCAATCAGGCGCGTACCGTACGGCGCCTCAGGAAACGCGATCGGCGCACCGACGCTTTGCAACGCTTCGTGCTCGTCGACCATCCACGACGCGCGGAAGTCCCACCAGCGCGACGAAGAGAACACGCTGTCGAAGCCCGTGCCCTGGAGCGCCAGCACATCGGCGCGCGTGAGCCCCGGTGTCGCGGCCAGAAAGCGCACCGACGGATGCTGCTCGCGCACGGCCACGCGCAGGCGCCGCCACGCGACGTTCGGCACGCGATGCGGCGAATCGAAGCGAAAGCCGCCGACGCCGGCCTGCGCGAGCGTGCGCAGCACCTCGGCCCACCAGTCGATCAGGTGCGCGGTCGCTTCGCCGTGAAAATTCGCGTAAGCGACGTTGTCCTCGTGCCGCGCATGCCGCGGATCGAGCCGCGCTTCTTCGGGCTCGAACGGATGGAACCAGTCGCGATGCGCGTTGAAGAGCGCGCCGTCGGCCGCGACGCGATCGATCACAAGATCGACCAGCAGCGTGAGGCCGTGCTGACGCGCGGTTTGGGTAAGACGCGAAAGCGCGTCCGCGGCGTTTTCGCCGGCGCCGAACACCGGGTGCAACTGCGCATGATCGCTGACGATCTGCGTGTGCCCGGCGGCCCCTGGCTTGAACAGCGCGCCGATCAGGACATGGTCGAAACCGAGCGAGGCGGCGTGCTCGAAATGAGCGGGCCACGCGTCGAGCGGGCCGGCGAGCAGGGAGTGAATAAAGTAGATCCGCGGCGCATAGGCATGGGGAGCTTCCATCGATCGTTTCCAGATTCGTCCTGCCGCGGCGTGGATGCACCGATTGTGCGATCACGGCCGCTCATTGGGCTGTCAGAGCCGGATGCCGCGCGGTGCTCGTGCGACGGCGCCTGTGTCTGGCATGGCGTGTACGTGTTGTGTGTCTTCCCGCTACGGGTTCCTTATGTCACATAGTCTCGTCCGGATTTCGTCAGACTGACCGCTCCGACCACTCGTCACAATTTAGTGCATGGAGCGCAAGGCCGCCTCACCGATTCGCAACGCCGCTTGCAGCGGAGCACGGCGCGGTGTTTCCGCGGGCGAAGCCGGACCGCCTGAGTGTCCCCGCCAGTGTGTCGGTTACAAGGCAGCCGGATCGTACGAAAGCGTATGACAAAGGCAGCCAGTGGGGAGCAAGCGGTATGCCAATCGGCCGGCATGGCGCGTGGGGCGGTGCGCCGCGGCAAGCTCAGGCGCGGCGGGCATGGCGGCCCGCTGAGCCGCGGGCAAGCGCGCCGCCGCACGACGGCCGCCGCGCGGGCGCGCGGCGCATGTAAATCGGGAGAAAGCGCGGCTGACCTTACATGGCCGCGGGATCGCGAGATCGCAGGATGGCGGGATCAGTCGATCACGAGCCGAGCAGCCCCGCCGCCATGTTGATGCATAGACCGAGCACCGCGACGTTGAAGTAGAACGAGAGAATCGATTGCGCGAGCGTCGCGCGGCGAATCTGCCGCGATCGCAGTACGACGTCGGAGGTCTGCGAGGCGACGGCGATCGTGAACGAGTAGTACAGAAAGTCCCAATAGTTCGGATCGAGCTTGTGGTCGGGAAACAGCAACGGGGTTTCCTTCGTCGTCCCGCTGAAGTAAAGGCGCGCGTAGTGCAGCGTGAAGATGGTCGGAATCAGGAACCACGCGCCGATCAGCGTGAGCGCGGTGAGCACGTAGTGCGATAACCCCGGCGCCACATTCTGGCCGCCGCTGCCCTTTGCCGTGGCGAGTTCGAGCACGATCGCCGCGATGCTCGCGACCGTCGCGACGCACACGATAAAGAGGACCATGCCGGCGTTTTCGTCTTCGCGCGCGGCGAGCTCGCGCACGTCGTCGTGATCGGCGCGGGCCATATGAAACCAGATCAGCGCGAGGTAGATCCACACGGCCGCATCCCAGCCGATCAGCGCGCGCACGGTTGGACGCGCCGCGGAGGGCAACAGCAGCAGGGCGATCAGCACGCCGGCCACCGCGCCGATCACCATGCGCGGGCGGTTGCGGAGGACTTGCGGGTAGAGATTTATCATGGTTGTCGGTCGAACGGAACGGTCGCTGTGCGCGTTGTTGCCCGGGGTGGTTGTGTGGGTTGTTGTACGGGTTGTTGTGCGGGTTGTTGTGGATAACGGCGAACTGCGATGTGCGCGGCCTGATTGTCGAACCGACGCGCGGACGTTATATTTCCGGGCACAGTTTTACTCAATCCGCTTGCGAGAGGCTTTCAGGCGAAGCCATCCTGCAACGGTCGCTGCGATACGAACAGCAAAAAACCGCTTTGAGCGGCATTGAAGACCATGCTTGGGTAATTTGGGGCAGACGGCCCGTACGCGCTGCATTGGATCGCGCATTGAATCGCGCATTGGCTCAATCTGGTTGGGTCGATTGGTTCGATCGTTCGATTGTGCGAAGCGCGGCGCGGGCCGGAATACGAACACGATCTGGAGCCCCTATGACAGACGCAGACACGCGCCACGCGCGCGTGCGGCCGCGGCGAGACACGCGCAACACGCGCAATACGTGTGTACCGCGTGCGGCGCATTCCGAAAGCCGCCGTGCGTGGCTCGCCGGCGCGTGTGCATCGGTTGCCGCGCTTGCCGCGCTTGCCGCGGGCTCGACCGCCGGGTTCGCCGGAACGGCTGCTTCATCGTCCACCTCGTCATCCCCCTCATCGTCCAGCTTGGCGGACGCATCAACGCCTGCCTCGAATGGCGCGGCAGTCGGCTCCTCGGGTACCGCACCGGCTAGCGCGGCTCGCGCCACTCCCGCGCAAGCGGACACGCAGCCGCCCAGCGGCGGCGGACTCGACGCCTTCGTCGCGCTGTCGCAGAAGCTCACAGGCCGCAGCAGCTTCAATTCGGTGCTTGCGAAGCGCGCGTATGACGCACTGTCGAAAGCGGACAATCAGTTCATGCAGAATGTCGCGACGCTCAACACGTGGCTGCACACGCACGGCGGCGTACCGTCCGATATGGTGATCGCCGCGCTGCAAACGGACACGCCGGCGCTCGCAAAAACGGCCGCCGCGATCGTGCGCGCGTGGTATCTGGGCCTCGTCGGCGAGCTGCCGAATGTGCGCGTTATCGCGTATGAAAGCGCGCTGATGTTCGATCCGGTCAATGACGTGCTGACCGTGCCGTCCTATTGCCGCGACGTACCGTTCTACTGGTCGCAGAAACCGACGAATGCGTGAGTCCGCCGATATCGTGGTCGTCGGTTCGGGCGTCGCGGGCAGTCTCGTCGCGCATCAGCTTGCGCTAGCGGGCGCATCGGTGCTGATGCTCGAGGCGGGGCCGCGTTTGCCGCGCTGGCAGATCGTCGAGAACTTCCGCAACTCGCCCGCGAAAGACGATTACGCGTCCCCTTATCCGGCGACGCCCTATGCGCCGCATCCGCAGTACGCGCCGGCCAACGACTATCTTGTGCAGAAGGGCGAGGTTGCGTACCGCGCGCAGTACTTGCGCGTGGTCGGCGGCACGACCTGGCATTGGGCGGCCGCCGCGTGGCGCTTATTGCCGCAGGACTTCCAGCTCAAGACGCGTTACGGCGTCGGGCGCGACTGGCCGTATCCGTACGAAGCGCTCGAGCCGTGGTACGGCGCGGCCGAAGACGCGCTCGGCGTATCGGGCCCGGACGCGTCGGTCGATCTCGGTTCGCCGCGTTCGAAGCCGTATTCGATGCGTGCGCTGCCGCTGTCGTATATGGACCAGCGCTTTTCCGATGTGCTCAACGCAAACGGCTTTCAGGTCGTGCCCGAGCCCGTGGCGCGCAACAGCCGTCCCTACGACAGCCGGCCGACCTGCTGCGGCAACAACAACTGCATGCCGATCTGTCCGATCGGGGCGATGTACAACGGCATCGTGCATGTCGCGAAAGCGGAGCAGGCGGGCGCCGTGCTGCGCGCGCGAGCGGTGGTCTACCGGATCGAAGCCGACAACAAAGGGCTCATCACCGCGGTTCACTACAAGGACCCGCACGGCAACAGCACGCGCGTGACGGGCAAGCTTTTCGTACTCGCGGCAAACGGCGTCGAAACGCCGAAGCTGATGCTGATGTCGAGCTCCGAAGCATTTCCGCGCGGCATCGGCAACCGTTCGGATCAGGTCGGCCGCAATCTGATGGACCATCCGGGCACCGGCGTCAGTTTTCTCGCGAACGAATCGCTGTGGCCGGGGCGCGGGCCGATGGAGATGACGTCGGTGGTGAACTTCCGCGATGGCGCGTTTCGTAACGAATATGCGGCCAAAAAGTTGCACGTATCGAATGCCACGCCGACGCTCGCGATCGCTTCGGCGCTGCTGGCCGGCGGCTTGACCGGCGCGGAAATCGACCGGCAGATTCGCAACCGCGCGGCGCGGCTCGTGACGATCAACAGTTTTCACGAGCCTTTGCCGGAGTCGCAAAACCGCATCGTGCCGTCGGCCGAACACAAGGACGCGCTCGGCATTGCGCGCCCGGAAATTTACTACTCGATTGGCGACTACGTGAAAAAAAGCGCGACGCACACGCAGGAACAGTACGCACGCATCGCCGAGCTTTTCGGCGGCACCGAAGTCGCGTTCGACGATACCTTTGCACCGAACCATCACATCATGGGCACCACGATCATGGGCAGCCAAGCCGCCGACTCCGTTGTCGATGCGGACTGCCGCACGCACGATCATCCGAATCTGTTTGTCGCGGGCAGCGCGGTGATGCCGAGCGCCGGCTCCGTCAACTGCACGCTGACGGTTGCGGCGCTGGCGTTGAAGCTGGCCGACAAGCTCAAGCGCGAAATCTGAACACACGGATACCGACGGGGAGATTTCGACGATGACGAATCCGACGTCTCGCGCGCGGCCGGCCGGCGAAGGCGGTTCGTTGCGCGAGCAAAGGCTTCTGCGGCAACGGCGATTCCAGCGGCTCTATCGGCGCAAACGCGTCATGAGCATCGCGACGCTGGCCGCCGCATTTTCGCTCTTTGCGCTGTACATCGCGTGGCTCGAGGTGCATGGCGCGAACACCGCGCGCGGCGACGAATCGCCGCTTGCCGAAGCGGTGGCGCGCGGCCCTGCAGAAAACGCTGGCGCGAATGGCGCGGAACTCGTGCAACGCGGCGAATACCTCACCCGCGCAGGCAACTGCATCGCATGTCACACGTCGGATAAAGGCCGGCCGTTTGCGGGCGGCGTCGCCATGCAGACACCGTTCGGCACGATCTATACGCCGAACATCACGCCGGACCCCGATACGGGTATCGGCCGATGGAGCGACGCCGACTTCCTGCGCGCGATGCACGAAGGCATCGGCAAGGGTGACGAGCGGCTCTACCCGGCGTTTCCGTACCCGTCGTATACGAAGGTCGCGGACCGCGACGTGCTCGCGATGCGCGCTTACCTGAATACGATCGCGCCGGTTCGATTCACGCCGCCCGCCAACGCGTTGAACTTTCCGTTCAATCAGCGCTGGCTCATGCTGTTCTGGAATCTGTTCAACTTCGACGAAGGGCGCTTTGTGCCCGATCCGAAACAGAGCGCCGAATGGAATCGCGGCGCCTATCTCGTCGATGGTCTTGCGCATTGCGGCGAGTGCCACACGCCGCGCAATTTCATGCAAGGACTGAAATCGGACGAGCGTTTCTCCGGCGCCATGCAGGCCGGCTGGCACGCGTTCAACATCACGCCGGACAAGATCAGCGGCATCGGCAACTGGAGCGCTGCTGAAGTCGTTGCTTATCTTGCGACCGGCGTCGCGCAGGGACGCGCCAGTGCGGCCGGGCCGATGGCGCAGGTCGTCGAGGACAGCACGCAGTTTCTGAGCGGCGAAGACCTGCGCTCGATCGCCGTGTATCTGCGCGCGCTGCCGCCTGTGCGCGGCGGTATAAGCAGCGAGAAGGAGCTGGCGCGCGACATGCATGGTGCGCCGGCTGCGGACGTTACGGCATTGCGCGGTGCTGCTGTCGGTGATGTTGTCGGTGGCGCGAATGGTGCCGACGGCGGCGCCAAAGACGTCAATGGTGTCAGTCATGTCAAACGCGATGTCAGCCACGATGGCAGTCGCAATATCAGCCGCAATATCAGCGGCGCGCAGCTATTCATCGCGAACTGCGCGAGCTGCCATCGATGGACTGGCGTGGGCGTCGGCGCGAGCGCGCCGGGCGCGTATCCGTCGCTGATCCATAACAGCGTGGTCGGTGCGGCGGATACCACGAATCTGGTGATGGTGATTCTGCATGGTGTCAGCCGAAAGACACAAAACGCGGATATCTTGATGCCGTCGTTTGGCGATCAGTTGACTGACGATCAGATTGCCGAACTTGGCGATTACGTAACGAACCAATTCGGGAATCCTCACTCGTCTGTCACTGCGAAGCAGGTCGCCCAATTGCGTAGTCGGCCACGGTAACCGGCTTAAGAACCCGTTAAGGAAACGCGGGCACGCTCTGCGAGCGCGGTTGCAACGAAGCCGCGCGTCAACGTGCAACTCGCCACTGCGTTGTAGTGTCAAAGATCCTCGAACGATCGACAGCGCTCATACAGGCGATGCGTCATCGCACTATCATCGAGAGATGGAGCACACTCTGGTCACTACCGTTCAACATCACCCGGTGAATCGCGTCGGCCGCGACTTCGTTATCGGCGACCTGCATGGGTGCGTCGACGCGTTGCGCTATCTGCTGCGCGAGATCGTTTTCGACCCCGCGCGCGATCGTCTTTTTTCGGTCGGCGATCTCGTCGACCGCGGGGTGCAGTCGGAAGCCGCGCTCGCGCTGCTCGACAAGCCGTGGTTCTACGCGGTGCTCGGCAATCATGAGGACACCTTGTGCGGCGTCGCGGAAGGACGTTTGCGGCGCAAGTGGTGGTACGACATCGGCGGACAGTGGGGCGAGTACTTGTCCGACGAAAGGCTGCGCGACTATGCGCAGCGGCTGCGCCTGCTGCCGCTCGTGCGCGTGATCGGCAGCGGCAGCGAGCGCTTCAATATTTTGCATGCCGAGTTTTTCGGCACCGATGCCGAACTCGATCGCGGCGATTTTTCCAATGCGACGCGTCAGCGGATTTTATGGGGACGCGACCTCGCCTTGGGCAATTTCGATCCCGCGCGCGTGCGCGGGCTGTCGACCACGTTCTGCGGACACACGCCCGTGCGCGAAGTGGTCCAATGTGGTGCACAGCTTTTTATCGACACCGGCGCGTTCGGGCAGGGCGGCAAACTCACCGTCATCGAAGCGAACACGTTGCAGCGCTGGTCGGTCAGTGTGGAAATGGCGCGTGCGGAAGGGGCGGCGGCATTCGCGTTGCCCTGACCGGTACATAGCGATGCGCGCGCAGGATCCTTGAGCGCGCCAGATTCCACACGTTGGTTGCGTGCATCGGTTCCGTGCGCTACCCCACCTGATTCAGTTCGAATACCACGTCGATCTCGTGACCGTTCCAGTTGTATTCGAGGTAGGCGGCGTGGTGGCAATCGCGCAGCAGCGTCGTGCGGAAAGCCGCGAGGCATTCGCCGCTCGCGTCGCGCACCGACGGATACACGATGCCCGGCGCGCCTGCTGAACGCGCCGCGCGGCCGAGCGCCTGGCCGGCCGTGTAGTCGGTTGGCGAGAGCACCGCGGGTGCATCGAACGACGTGTCCGTATCCGACACGTTTCGCACCGCGGCCGTACGCGCGCCGCTAGCCGATTCCGTTGCCGGTTTCGTTGCCGGTTTCGTCGCGCCACTCACGTCACTCGCACCGCGTACACCGCCGCGCAGATCGACGACATCGCCTTCCGCCAATACCGTATAGAGCCGCATCTGCTGACGCAGCGGCGGCTCCTGCGTGGCCGCCAGAAAAAGCGCCGAATGATAGCGGGTTTCCGCAATCGCGGTGGCGCGCGACGCCGCGCAATAGAACACGCCGTACGTGCCATCGGAGAAACGGCTGCCGAGCGGATTCAGATGCGTGAACGCGGCCATGATCGGCCCCCAGCCCGGACCGAAGCGGCGCTCGTCGCGCGGCACCAGATCGAGTTCGCCGACTTCGGTGCGCAGACGGTCGTTGGTCATCGCTTCGAGCGCATACAGCGCCTCGAAGTCTTCGGGCGACGCGACACGGTCGAACAGATTCACCGCCGGAAAGCGCGTCGGCACGACGCGATAAGCGGGCAACCACGCAAGCGGCGACGTGGGCCAGCGTTCCTGCCATTGCGATCGCGTCACGCCCAGCCGCCTCGCATTGCGTCGAGATACTGGCGCACGGCGACCAGATCGCTGATGTTGCCGGCAAGCAGCCGGTCGAGCGCGCGGCGGCCGCCGAACGGCGGCGCACTGTTCGGACGCTTGATCCACGCGTCCGCGGCGGCCGGTTGCGGCAGCAGGATTTGCAGCGACTTGTAGATGCCGAGCAGCAGCGACAGCCGTTCGAGCGTGTCGCGCCCCAGCCGCGCGGTTTGCGGCTCCGCCTTCCATTTGAAGAACGTCGACCGGCCCGGCGAGCCCAGCAGCACGATCTGCTCATCGGTGCTCAGGTCCCAGTCGCGGGCGATATTGAAGAACGCGCGCAAGCCCGCGGCCGACATGCCGGCAAGCGTCGGTTCAGTCTGGTTGCGCCGCGACGGTCGCGCGGCGCCTGAAATGTGAGCGGCTGAAGACATAATCGGAATCCTGAGATGAGTCCTCAAATGAACTTGTCTATGATATTAGTCTATTTTTGGATTTATGCAAGGGTGATAAGACATCGCGGTGACGTTCCGGCTTCCGTCCACCCTCACTGCCTGCTGAGCTCGTTCGCGATGATCCGCAGCGTTTCGACCGAGTGCGCGTCCTGCACGCGCGAATAAAGCGTGACGACCGACCCCGGCAACGGCGGCAGATTGAGCCGCGCGCCGACGTCGACGAGCGTGTGCGGTGTGATGCGCTTCGCGAGCGGCGAAACGGCGAAACCGGCCTCGACTGCAGCGCAAATCGCGGTCAGGCTGCCGCTCACGAACACCTCGCGCCAGCGAATGCCTGCCGCGTCGAGTATGCGGATCGCCATCGCGCGGACTTCGCAGGGCTCGGATAGCACGGCGATCGGCAGCGGTTCGTCGGGGCGTGGCAGCCAGTCCGATGAAGCAAGCCACGCCAGCGGTTCCGCATAGAGCGACTGCGCGTCGGCGCGGACGGCTTCGTTTGCAGTGTCGGCGGTGTCGGTATTCATGCGGCGGACCATCACCGCGTCGAAGCGCCGTTCTTCGTATTGCGTGAATAGCACGCGCGAGCAGCCGAGCTGCATTTCGACGGCGAGTTCCGGGTCGTGCGTATTGAGGCGCGCGAGCAGTTGCGGCAGATCGGCGCCCGCGACATGCTCGCTCAAGCCCAGCACGAGGCGCCGCCGCGTGGCGGTCAGCGTGCCGAGCGCGCGGTCGTTCGCATGCAGCAGGTCGCGCGCCGCGGCGAGAAATGCGAGGCCATCCTGCGAAAGACGCACGGCGCGCGGCGTGCGCTCGAGTAGCTGCTTGCCAAGACTGGCCTCGAGCCGCTTCAGCTTCAGGCTGATCGCCGATTGCGTGAGATTCATCGCGTTGGCGGCACGCGTGAAGCTATTCAGGTCCGCGATCATCACGAACGCGCGTACCGCATCAAGATCGAGGACTCTCATTTCAAAAACTTATAGATGAAATAGGCGAAGATGTCTGTTCTTTATGATAGCGCCGGCCTAAGCTCGCTGTTCCCTCTTTCATTCATGGGACAGACCATGCCGTTGACTCGCACTACCTTGCAGGCCGGCAAGCCGGCCGCTTATCGGACTGCGCTCGCGAACAGCATCCAGCGCGCGCTGGTGAACACGTTCAACGTGCCGGACGACGACATCTTCATGTCGATCACCGAGCTTGAGCCGGACAACTTCATCTTCAGCCGGCGCTACATGGGCATCGCGCGCAGCGACGACTTCGTGCTGATCCAGATCACGGTCTCGAACACGCGCACGCAGCAGCAGAAGAAGGCGCTCTACAAGGCCATCGCCGATTCCCTGGCCGCGGACCCTGGCGTACGGCCCGAGGACGTGTTCGTCAATCTCGTCGAAGTGCAAAGAGAAGACTGGTCGTTCGGCAACGGGCTCGCGCAATACGCGATGGCGTAGCGGCGGCCCGCGTCCGGAGCATTCAGGCGAGGTTTGCGCGATCTTCACGCGTGCTTCGTGCGGCGCTTGTGCGGCGCTGGTGCGGTGCGTTTGCGCAGCCGCGTCATGCGATCGTGTCGACGATGCCGCCGTCGACACGCAATGCCGCGCCGGTCGTCGCCGATGCCTGCGGCGAACAGATGTAGACGACCATATTCGCCACTTCCTCCGGCATCGTGATGCGGCGAATGATCGATGTGCCGCGGCTCGAGACAACGAATTCGTCGGCCGCCTGCTCGATCGATTTGCTCTGTTTCTGCGCCGTTTCCCGGAGCATCTCGCGCACGCCGTCGGTCATCGTCGGGCCGGGCAGCACGGAATTGACGGTGACGCCGCTTGCCGCCGCGAACTTTGCGATGCCGCGCGCGATCGATAGCTGTGCTGTCTTCGTGAAGCCGTACGCGAGCATGTCGGAAGGGATGTTCAAGCCTGACTCGGACGAGACGAACACGACGCGTCCCCAGCGCCGCTCCATCATGTCCTTCAGGTAAGCGCGCGTGAGGCGCACGCCGGACATCACGTTGATCTGGAAGTAGCGCTCCCACTCGTCGTCGCTCGTCGCGAAGATATCGCTCGGGCCGTACATGCCGAGATTGTTGATCAGGATGTCCGCATCCGGTACGTCCTTCAGGAATGCATCGCAGCCCGCGCGCGTGCCGAGGTCCGCGGCGATGCCGCGCACCTTTGCGCCGGACGCCTTCGCGCGGACCGTTGCGACGGCTTCGTCGACGGCACGCTGATTGCGGCCGTTGACGATGGTGTCGGCGCCGGACGCCGCGATGCCGGTTGCGATCGCGAGGCCGATGCCCGCCGTCGAACCGCTTACCACTGCAGTCTTGCCGGAAAGATCGATATGCATAACTGTTGTCTCCTCCGAAACGGGATGGAACCTGCGCGGCGTATTTGACGCAAGTCAGATACGCTCGCTCGCGAGGCCGGAATCATTCTATGACCACGTTAGGCTGTTTGTCAGAGTAGAGGCGCGCGGCGCGGCGTGAGGGGCGAGTGAGGTCGCGTGACGGTCGCATGGCGGCCCGTGTACCATCGATCATGCACTGTGGGTGGCTGTGCGAAGCCTCGCTTTTAGCGCTTGTTCGTGATGGTGTTCGCGTTGTTTGTAGGTGCCTTCACCATTCGCCACGATTGGAGTGTTCATGGTTCGTGTGCTGGAAATTGTGCTGAATCTGCCGGAGCCCACTGTTCTCGCGTGGCTCGAACAACACGGGCAGGCGCCGGAGCGAATCGATGCCGCGCTGACCGAAACGGTCGATGCGTTGGCGGGCTTCGAGCGTCTTGCCGATGCCGCGCCGGCCGATGGTGCGGCGCCGCGCACGCTGTATGGCTTCGATGGCGACTGTGCGCTGGCCGATGCCGGCTGGCGCGTCGTGACCGAAGTGACCGAAAACGGCAGGCGCGCCATCGCCACGCATCGCGAATGGCATGCGCCGGGCGTCGCGATTTGCCATGTCGTCTGCGATGTCGCGCTGGAGCGCGATGCGGCGCTCGTCGACGCTTTTAACGATGCGCCTCGTGAACTCGCGCGTGTGCTTGGCCGCGCCGGCGAACTGGCGACCGTCGCGACGCTCAGGCACGAGCGGCGTATCCAGTGGCGGCGCGAGACGGCGCAGGGGGTGACCGTCGATATCGCATTCGACGTCGTGCACTGCGTGCGCGCGCAGACCGATCCCGCGCTCGCGCTGCGCGAACTGCGCGTCACGACGCGTTGGCCCGACAACGAGGACGATGAACCGGCCCAGGCCGCGCACATGGACGCGGACGCATCGCGTGACGCCGACGCGGCCGCCGCCGCAGCCACCGATGCCGCGGACGAACCCACGCCCGCCGATCCGGCCAACGCCGCGCGTGCCGCGACGTCCGTGGCCGAATTCGAAACGGCATGCGAAGCCGCTTCGCCCGTGCAGGTGGCGCAAACGCCCGAAGCCGCATTGACCGCGCTCTTCTCGGTCGCGAACGAACTTGCCGCTGCATCGCCGGCATTCCCGGTGCTTGCCGATGCGTTCGACCGCGAATGCCGGATCGACGTGCCGCGCGACGACGCGCCGGCGCGCGCCAGGGCGATCGATCTCGATGGTGCGCGCACGCCGCATCGGGCGCTGCTGGCGATCGAATGCAATATCGCGAACCAATGGTTCGGCAATGAAGCGGCCGTGCGCGATGCGCCGGATGTCGAGTTCATTCACCAGATGCGTGTCGCGCAGCGTCGGCTTAAAACGGCGACGAAGATGTTTCCGGCGTGGATCGACGGCATGTGGACCACGCGCGTCGAGCCGCGTTTCAAGTGGCTCAGCGATCTGCTCGGCGACGCGCGCGACTGGGACGTCTTCACCGATTCGACGCTGCCCGAGCTCACGCAAGCCGATGTCGATGCGGCCGCCTGGGACGCGACGCGCGAAGCGGCCGAGCGGCGGCGCGTCGATGCGCGCGCCAGGGTTCAGGAGGCGATGCGCTCGCCCGCTTATGCGGAGCTCGCGCTCGCGTGGCTCGAATGGATCAGCGATCTGTCGTTGCGCGGCACGCCCGAAAAGGAGCGTGGCCGGTCGCTGCGCAAATACGTGAGCAAGCGCATCGAAAAGCACTACAAGCGCGTGACGCACGAAACGAAGCTGACCGCGCTCGATGCGGCGAGCCGCCACAAGGTGCGCATTCATGCGAAACGGCTGCGCTACACGATCGAGTTCTTCGAGCCGATCGTGTCGCACAAGACGCGCCGCGATGTCTCGAAGACGCTATCGCGCATGCAAAGCGTGCTCGGCGACGGCAACGACGCCGTGGTCGCGCTGCATTTTCTCGAGGAACTGGACGTGCCGCCGTATCAGCTCGGTTTCGCGCGAGGTTGGTGCGAAGCGCTCAAGCGTCATACGGCCAAGGAAGGCGAGCGCCTGCTCATGGACTTGAGCAGGCCGAAAGTGGCAAGCGGCGGCGGCTGAACGGCCTGGCGCCATCGCTATAATCAATCTGCCAACGCGCATTAGCGCGCATCAACCCGCCTCAACCCCACAATACAATTCGTTGCACATACAACCATGACAGATCGCGTAGAGGGAGACGAGCCGGAACAGCGTGGGCCGCTCGAGCTCGCCGGTTCGGTGTGGTTCAAATCGGGCGAACAGACGCTCGGCGGCGCGTCGCGCATTGCGCTGCTCGCGGCGATTCGCGAAACCGGCTCGATCACGGGCGCGGCGAAGTCCGTCGGCATGAGCTACAAGGCCGCCTGGGATGCGATCGACACGATGAACAATCTCGCCGGCGAACCGCTCGTCGTACGATCGACGGGCGGCAAGGGCGGCGGCGGCACGACGCTGACGGCGCGTGCATTGGGCCTGATCGATACGTTTCACGCGGTCGAGAGCGAGCACCGCAAGTTTCTCGAACGCGCGGGCGCGGCGATCGAGGGCTTTGCCGGCGACTGGGCGCTGATCGGCCGTATCGGCATGAAAACGAGCGCGCGCAATCAGCTGTTCGGCAAGGTCGCGTCGATCCATCGCGGCACGGTCAACGATGAGGTGTCGCTCGCGCTGCCGGGCGGGCAAACCATCGTTTCCGTGCTGACGCATGAAAGTACCGAGACGCTTGGGCTCAAGGAAGGCGTTGCCGCGTTTGCGCTCGTCAAGGCGTCGTGGGTGATTCTGCTGGCCGACGATGACGGCGCGCCGCTGCGGCTGTCCGCGCGCAATCAGTTGCGCGGGACGGTAGCTGCCGTGACGCGCGGCGCGGTGAATGCGGAAGTGTCGGTGGCGCTCGATGCGACGACGGTCGTGACCGCGGTGATCACGAATGACAGCGTCGACCAACTTGCGCTCGCGGAAGGGCAGCCGGTGGTGGCGGCATTCAAGGCGTCGAGTGTGATTCTCGGTGTGACTGAATAGGCGGGGGCGCGTAGAAGACGCGTCGAGGGCGCGCGGGCTGTCGATGTGGCGCGCGCAGGCGCGGCGTCGCGTCGCGGATGGCGAGTCGAAACGCGCCGCCGTTCTGCGCCTCGCGTGGCTTGCTCGCGTTACGTCACGCTGCGCGCGAATCCTGGAAACGGCTGCGGCTCCTTGCGCACGCCGCCATCGTAAATCTGCACGACCTGATCGCCAAAAAACGCGACATCGTCGGGGTCGTGCGTGATCAGCAGCGTTGGAATGTCGAGGCGCGTCTGCAGGTCCGATAGCTCGCGGCGCATCCGTTCGCGCAGCGGACCGTCGAGCGCCGAGAACGGTTCGTCGAGCAGCAGCAGCCGCGGCTTCGCAACGAGCGCGCGAGCGAGCGCGACACGCTGCTTCTGTCCGCCCGACAGTTGCGCCGGATGATTACCCGCGACGCTGCGCAAATCGAGCGCGTCGAGCCAGTAGTCGAGTTCAGCGTGCGCGACGCGCCGACGCGGATTCATCCAGCCGCCGTGCAGCCCGAACGCGATGTTCTGCCGCACGTTCAGATGCGGAAACAGCGCATAGTCCTGAAACAGATACGCGAGCTTGCGCGTCTGCGGCGTCTGATCGATGCCGCGCGCGCTGTCGAACAGCGTGTCGCCGTTCAGCGCGATCGTGCCTTCGTCGGGGCGCAGCAGGCCCGCGATCGCCTGCAGCGTCAGACTCTTGCCCGCACCGGACGGGCCGAACAGCACGACCCGCGGCGACGTCGTCGTGAACGACACGTCGAGCGTGAAGCGGCGCTCGGCGCTCGTCAGGGTTTTGCGGATGTCGACGGTGAGCGGCATGGCGAAAGTTGCGAAAGTTGCAAAGGTTGCGGTAAGCGGCGGTTGGCGGTTAAACGATCAGCGGTCGGTGGTCAGTGGTCAGTGGTCAGTGGTCAGTGGTCGGTGGTCGGTGGTCGGTGGTTGGCGTTAGGCGTTAGGCGTTAGGCGTTCGGCAAACGGTATTCGGCGATTGGCAATCAGCAAGCAGCAAGCAAACAGCGATCAAGCGCGAGCGAACAGCGGTCCATCATCAGCGCGATGTCATCAGCGCGACGTCATCAGCGCGACGTCATCAGCGAATGTTGCGGCACGAGGCGGCCCGCGAGCAGCAGAATCACGACGCAGGTGACCGACGTGACTAGCACCAGAACGTTCGCGGTGTGATCGTCGCCGGCCTGGACTGCGGCGTAGACCGCGACCGATAAAGTCTGCGTACGGCCCGGCAGATTGCCGGCAATCATCAGCGTCGCGCCGAATTCGCCGAGCGCGCGGGCAAACGCGAGCAGCGTGCCCGCGAGAATGCCGCGCATCGCAAGCGGCAAGGTCACGCGAAAGAAGATCGCCGTTTCGTTGACGCCGAGCGTGCGCGCGGCGCGTTCGAGTTGCGGGTCGACCGATTCGAATGCCGCGCGCGCCGACTTCAGCACCAGCGGAAACGCGACGACCATCGACGCGATCACCGCGCCTTGCCACGTGAACACCAGCTGGATGCCGAGCCGGTCGAGCCACGCGCCGAACATGCCGCGGCGGCCGAGCAGCACGAGCAGGTAGTAGCCGAGCACGGTCGGCGGCATCACGAGCGGCAGCGTCAGCAGCGAATCGACCACGTCGCGCGCGCCCGAGCGCCAGCGCGACAGGCCGAGACCCGCGGCCACGCCAATTACGAAGTTGAGCGCGGTCGCCCAGCCGGCTACTTTCAGCGACAGCAGCAACGGGATCCACGCGTGTTCCATGACTATTCAGGCGATCCGGTGAGCGTTCTACGTTTCGTTCAATGTGTGGCGGGCGGCGCGTGAAGCACGAGGCTCACGCGCGCCGATTTCGGCGATCTGGTCTCAACGCGCCGGCGCGGGCTTGAACCCATATTTCGCCAGCACCGCTTGCCCCGCCGGCGACAGCACGAAGGCGATAAACGACTGCGCGTCCGCCGCATGACGGCTGCCTTCGACC
The DNA here is from genome assembly GCF_019428685.1 of Paraburkholderia edwinii. Taxonomy (NCBI): domain Bacteria; kingdom Pseudomonadati; phylum Pseudomonadota; class Betaproteobacteria; order Burkholderiales; family Burkholderiaceae; genus Paraburkholderia; species Paraburkholderia edwinii. The sequence continues at coordinate 3,289,586 of NZ_CP080096.1, read as the reverse complement.
TGCGCGATAGGATACGTGATCGGCGCTTGCGTCGGCACCGTCAAGGCAACCTTGACCTTTTCCGGCATGATCGCCGCATCGGTGCCGAACACGAAGCCCGCATCGACTTCGCCGCGCGACACATAGTCGAGACTTTGCCGCACATTGGTTGCGAGCACACCTTTCGCGCTGACCGCGTCCCATACGCCGGCCGATTTCAGCGCGCCTTCCGTGTAGCGGCCGACCGGCACGGAAGCGGGGTCGCCGTACGCGACGCGCTTTACGTTCGCCGCAGTCAGTTCGTTGAGCGACGCGGGCGCGAAGCGACTGTCGGTCGGCACGATCAGCACCAGCGAGTTCGCCGCGAAATCCTTGCGCGTGGCGGGCACGATCACTTTCTCCGCGGCGGCTTTGTCCATTGCCTTCTGGTCCGCCGACGCGAACACGTCGGCGGGCGCGCCGTTCACGATCTGCTGCATCAGTACGTCGGATGCGCCGAAATTGAATAGCAGCCTGGTGCCCGGATGCTGCTGCTCGAACGCGTCGCCGACTGCCTTGAACGCATTCGTCAGACTGGCGGCGGCGGACACGATCAGATCGTCGGCGCGCGCCTGCGCGCTGAACGTCAGTGCAAAGGCGGTTGCGGCGAGTGCGTGGGCGAACAGGCGGAAAAGCGGTCGGAAAAGCGGGCGGGAAAGCGGTCGGGAAAGCGGGCGAGAGAGCGGTCTCATGAGCGGGTGTCGAGGCGTCGAGATATCGGATAGGAAAAAAGAAAGCGAAATGAAGCGCTATCGTAATATATCCGAGGTTATAACGGTCGATATTTCAAGCGGCTCGCATCGTCAGCATCAATCTCAACAAGGGAAAGCGGGGACCGCTGTCGCGTCAGCGCGTCGGGCCGACGGGCCGTCCGCTCGCGCGATATCGAAGCACGCGCTCTGGCGCACGCTTGCATCGAGACAGCGGCCGACCTGGACCGACCGCGCCTCGCGTGGCGCCAACGCATCACGTGCGCGCGACAGCGGCGCAGCGATCGCGTGACTGTGGTCGCGCGCGGCCTTCCAGCGCGCGCGGACGAATGGCCGTGGATGGCCTGAGATCTTCAGCGCGGCACGCTCGACCCAGCGGTGCGTGGGAATATGAATATTGTGGAACGCGGCCACGAGCACGACGAGGCTCATCATGACCGGCAAGATGGACAGCCGGTTCCGGCTTTGCGTCGTATGCCACGCAAGGCGGATAAAGACGAGCGCGATCACGGCGCCCATCGCGCAGCCGACGGCCGCTTCCGACGGCGAATGCGCTTCGACGACGATGCGCGAGAAGCTGATCGCAATGCCGACGCAGAACCCCGCGGCGATGCCGGCCACGCGGATGGCCGGTCGTGCCGGCAGCAGGATCAGGAAAGACGCGACCGGATAGATCGCAGTCGACATCATCGCGTGGCCGCTTACGCCCGTGAAATCCCAGTCGCGCACGCCGATGCCCCAGCCGAGGAACGCGAGCTTCGTCACGAGCACGATCGATCCGGCGCCGGCAATCAGCGCGATCCAGCCGAGCGCGAGACGCGACGAATACCCGACCGCGAGCCAGAGCGCGATCGCCACGGTCAGCGGCAGCGTCACGCTGGCGCCGCCGCAGCTACTCGTCACGTACCAGAAATGGAGCGGCAGGTCGGGCATGGTAAAAATACAACAGGCATCGAATGAATAGGGCCGAACGGAAGCTGGCTGCGGTGCGCCAACCGGGAAGTGATCGTGTAGCACCGCCCGCGGCGCGCGTATTTTATAAGTATAAAAATGCGGAATCGCCCGGTATGTGCGGCGCCCGGCCGGTTTGGGAACCCGTGGTGCGCGTGCCCCGGATGGCTTCGCCGCGTTCACGCCTGTTAACGGATCAGGCACCTGTTCGGTCGACAGCATCGCAGCAGGATTGATGTTATTGTGCAACGCACAAGAGCCCTCATCTGCAGGCAGACACCGATCCTTTTTGCGAGGTATGCATGGCAAAAAGTCTGACAAAAATATGGCTCGGCGGCCTGAAACGATTGATCGCCATCCAGAAAGAGCATGCGCATGCGACGGCGAAGCGGACGTCGACTCGACCCGTGCGACCCGCCACGGCACGGCCTCCGGTCAAGGTGCGCAAGGCAGTGGCGCGCGACGCCCAGCATCCGGGCAAGCGCGAATCGCGCGTGCGTCCGCGCGCGGCAGCGTGGGCGAGCGGCACGTGGACGCGCTCGTTCCACTCAGCGCCAGCCGCGCCGGGCCGGCTCGTGAATCACCTGCAGTACGGGCTTTATCTGCCCGCGGGCAAGCCGCAGCGCGGCGCGCCGCTTGTGGTGATGCTGCACGGCTGCAAGCAGACCATCGACGAATTCGCGGAAGGCACGCGCATGAACCTGCTCGCCGACCGCTTCGGCTTCGCAGTCGTCTATCCGGAGCAGTCGAAACATACGCACGCGCATCGCTGCTGGCATTGGTATGACGATTCGGATAATGCGGGCGGGGCGGAGGCGTTAGCCGTTGTATCGCTCGTCGATGCGCTGGTCGCCGAGCACGGCTTCGACCCGGAACGGGTGTACGTGGCGGGCCTGTCGGCCGGCGCCGGTCTCGCGTCGCTGCTCGCGATGCGTTATCCGGAGCGGTTCGCGGCCGTTGCGCTGCATTCAGGCCCGGCGTTCGGCGAAGCGCATTCCGGTATCACGGCGATGGACGTGATGCGCCGCGGTGCGCGCCAGGACCCGGTCACGCTTGTGGATCGCGCCGCCGACGTCGATGCGCATCCGGGCATGCCCGCGATCATCATGCAGGGCGAGCTCGACCCCGTGGTGGCGCCGGTCAATGCTGATCAGCTGGCCACGCAGTTTCTGCGGCTCAACGGCCTCGTCGACGCGAGTGGCGCCCGCAAGGCCGGCGATACGAAGGAGGATCGTAAAGCGACCGTGGTGACGCGCGACTATGTGCGCGGCGGGCGGCGCGTCGTGCGCGTGTGCCGCGTGCAGGGGCTCGGCCACGCATGGAGCGGCGGCGACGACGCGGTGCCGTTTCATTCGTCGAAAGGGCCCGATGCGAGTGGCCTGATATGGGAATTTTTCAGATATCAGCGCCGCAGCGTGGCGCCGGAAGTGGCCGGCGATCGGCCGCGCCCGGCCAACGGCCGCTATTACGGTTCTCCTTAAAGAAAAGCTGGCGCTGCTTCAGGGTTTTCCCTATAATGCGGCAACAACTAAGGGTTATCCCTTAGCTTCACACTTACTAGGGGTCGAACCATGTACCTGCTGAGCCGCCTTTTCCTGTTCCTGACGAAATCCGCTGACGAAGTCGCACGAGAGCGCCAGGACGCTTATCTGTCGGAAGCGATCGATCTGTACGATCTCGAATTCCGTATGCGCAAGCTCGATCGCGAAGCGCAACGCCGTCAACCGGCGTGGATGGGCCAGCAATAAGCGTTGCTTGAGCGTTGGCGCGTGGTGGGCGTGCGATGGCCGGCCGGAGCCAAATGGTCGGCTGATTGGCTAATCCCGCCTCGCGCTTAGCGCTGCTGCGGCCGTACTCTTCCAAAGCGCTCGAGCGTCAGCTTCCGCGCTTCCGCATGATCGACAATCGGCCGCGGATAGTTTTCCCCGAGCACCACACCCCATTCCGCCAGCTGCTCGTCGCTCGCCAGCCACGGCGCGTGTATCCATTTCGGCGGCACCTTCTCCAGTTGCGGCAAATAGCGCTTGATAAAGCGCCCCTGCGGGTCGAACTGCTCCGATTGCGTGACCGGATTGAAGATGCGGAACCACGGCTGCGCGTCGCACCCCGTCGACGCTGCCCATTGCCAATTCCCGTTGTTTGCCGAGAAGTCGAAGTCGTTCAGCTGCTCGGCAAAGTACTGCTCGCCGAGATGCCAGTCGAGCCCCAGGTCCTTGACGAGAAAGCTCGCGGTGACCATGCGTAGCCGGTTATGCATATAGCCGGTCGTGTTGATCTGCAGCATCGCCGCGTCGACAAGCGGATAGCCGGTGCGCGCTTCGCGCCACGCGGCGAACGCAGCGTCGGCTTCGTGGCCGCGCTCCCAGCGCAGCTCGTCGAACTCGGGCTTGAACGGCGCGCCGCTCGCGACCTGCGGGTGATGCGCAAGAATCATGAAATAGAAGTCTCGCCAGATCAGCTCGTTCAGCCACGTGGCCGCGCCCGCTCCGTCGGGCTGCAGCGACAGGTCGTTGGCGAGCCGCACCAGCGTGCGAATCGAGACGGTGCCGAAGCGCTGATGGACGGACAGGTAGCTCGGCCCGGCGACGCCCGGGAAGTTGCGACGGTCCGCGTAGCTGTCGATGCGCGTCAGGAAATCTTCGAGTAACTGCTGTGCGCCGCTCATGCCGGGCGGCAGCTTCAGGTCCGCGAGATTGCTTCGCTCGAAGCCCAACTGCTCGAGCGACGGCATGCCGTGGTCGAGTTCCGCCGGCGGTTTCGCCAGGCTCTTCGCGTAGCGTTCGACCGGATACGGTTTGAGGTCGAACGGCGTCAGTTTCTTGAGCCATGCGTTGCGATACGGCGTGAAGACCGTGAACGGCTTGCGCTGGCCGTTCAGCACTTCGTCCCGTTCGAAGATCGCCTGATCCTTGAACGTGAGCAGTTCGCGTTGCGCATCGCGCAGGCGGTCCCCAATTGCTTCATCGCGCTCGATTGCCGACGGCTCGTAATCGTGATTGGTAAATACAGCATCGATCTTCAGACGATCGGCGAGTGTCGGGATGACATCGCGCGGGTCGCCGTGCTCGACGATCAGCCCGCCGCCGCCGTCGCGCAGCGACTTATCCAGTTCGGCGACGCTTGCGACGATGAAATCGATGCGCCGGTCGCGCGGCCTGTGCTTCGGGTTCTGTTTGCGCGAGCGGTCGATCAGCGGCTGCAGGATCGTCGTGTCGAAGACGAATACGCACCAGACCTGCCGGCAATGCTTGAGCGCGTAGTAGAGCGCGGCGTTGTCGCCGGTGCGCAGGTCGCGGCGAAACCAGACAAGGCCGTGGTCGAAGGAAGCGTCGAGTTGCCGCGGTTCGGTCATCGTGATGGGATCGGGCGATAGAGGTTGGGAGCCGGCGAGGCGAGGCGATGGCGCCGGTTTTCGTCGGATGGCCGGGTCCACGTCTTCGGTTGGGTGGACGCAAGAAAAGCGCCTGCTCGTGTTGTGCCGGGGCGATGTTGCGTGGTGTTGCGTGGCGTTCGGAAGTGGCTACGCTGCAGGCAATACTTTCGTCACTGCCCCCTCCTGCAAGGCCGGGCCACGGTGGTTCGATCGCCCACCGCCTCGAAAACACGAAAAGCGCGCTATCCGCGCTCGAGATGTTCGTTCAGTGTGCCGCGCAACTGCGCAAGGTCGTCGCGCAAGCGAAACAGGAATTCACGCGCCTGGCCCGTCGCGCCGAAGATTTCAGTAGGCACGTCGCGCGCCGCGCGCTTGAGCGAGGTGCCGGCTTTTGTCAGGCGGATAAACACGAGCCGCTCGTCGTCGGTGCCGCGCGTACGCTCGACGTAACCTTGCGCTTCGAGGCGCTTGAGTAGCGGCGTGATGGTCGCGGAATCGAGATTGAGGCGCGCCGCGATATCTTTGACCGTCACGTCGTCGCCTTCCCACAGTACGAGCATCGCAAGATATTGCGGATAGGTGAGACCGAGCCTGTCGAGCAGCGGCTTATAGGCTTTCGTCATCGCAAGCGATGCTGAATACAGCGCGAAACAGAGCTGCGTGTCGAGCGTAAGCGGTAAAAGCGGGCGCTGGGTCATGATGCGTCTCGGCGAAGAGTGCAAGAGAGCGCGCGAATCGATCGCGTGCAAATCATTGTGCCGCAATCGGGCGACGCCGGCGAGCCGGGCCGCCCCGAATCACGCCACCCTAGTCACGCCACCCGAATCACGCCACCCGAATCACGCCACCCGAATCACGCCACCGGCGGCGCCGGCTGTTCGGGTCCCTGGACGCCGAAGCAGCCGCGATAAGTCGCATAGAACGAGCAATAGAGCATTGTCGTGACGATGATCGACGCCGGCATCAGCACGATCAGCGCAAGGTCGCCGGCGCCGAGCGCCTGCAGCAGCGTGGACAGTCCGAGCGACACGGTGATCGCCACCGCAAACCACAGCGCGCCGTACACGACGAACGCCCCGCGGTTGCGCCAGCAGCTGATGATGCTGAAGAACATCGCCTTCACCGGCGGCACGTCGTGCCACGCGGCGAGGATCGGCGAGAACCAGAACAGCATCGCGACGGGCACATAGAAAGCGAGTGCGGTGAGAATGGCGAGCGGCAGGTTGCTGGTCGCGAGCGTTTCCTGCTGCATGGCTTCGCCGTTCACCATGAGCCGCAGCAGTATGCCACCGTCCGCGAGCGCGGAGCCCGCGAGCACGAGCGCCATCGCGACGATATAGAGGCATCCCAACAGCAGCAGGCGCCGCGCGACCGTCGAGCCATACGAACGGAAGCCATCCACAAGAATGGTCGGGAACACGGGCTTGCCGGCGATCGTATCGCGGCACGCGGCCATAAAGCCGACCGCGATGCCCGGAATCAGCGCGAGCGGCAACACGCCGCCGATCACGGGGATCAGCGAAATCAGCGTCATCGCGAGCAGGTACGCGAAGAACAGCGTCAGGAACGCGAGCGGGTTCTTGCGGAACAGCCAGATGCCCTGCCGGAACCATACATAGCCGGTCTTCGCGGGAACTTCGATCAGTTGCATGAGGTGTGAATGCCAGGGAGTGCGACGCCTTTCAGGCGTTCGCGGAGAATGCGCTCGAAATGGCCGGGGTCGTGCGGTTTCAGCAACTCGGCCGCGCGCGGCATATGGAAATCATACAGGCGCGAGACCCAGAAACGGTACGCCCCCGCACGCAGCATATCGCCCCAGTGGCGATTTTCCTCGGGTGTGAACGGACGCACTGTCTGATATGCACGCAGCAACGCTTCAACACGCGCGTCGTCGAGGCGCCCGGTCGGCAGATCGACGCACCAGTCGTTGACGGTGACCGCGACGTCGAAGAGCCACTTGTCGCAACCCGCGAAGTAGAAATCGAAGAAGCCGCCGAGCCGCACCTCGTGCCCGGTGCCGGGCGCTGCGTGCGCGAACAGCGCGTTGTCGCGAAAGAGGTCGCAGTGGCACGGCCCGCCGGGCATCGCCGCATAGTCGGCCGATGCGAAGAACGCGTGCTGATGCGCGAGCTCTTCGGTCAGGAGCGCGCGCTGTGCATCGTCGACGAACGGCAACAGCGTGGGCACCGTCTCTTCCCACCAGGCGAGGCTGCGCAGATTCGGTTGATGATGCGCGAAGTCGCGGCCGGCGAGATGCATGCGCGCGAGCATCTGCCCGACCTCGACGCAATGCTCGACGCCGGGCGCCAGTTCCGGCGCGCCTTCGAGCTTCGTGACGACGGCCGCGGGCTTGCCATGCAGCATGCCGAACAGCGCGCCGTCGTCGCGCGGCACCGGGTCCGGCACCGGCACGCGATGCGCGGCGAGATGCCGCATCAGGTCGAGATAGAACGGCAACTGGCGATCGGTCAGCTTCTCGAAGATGGTCAGGACGTATTCGCCACGCGTGGTGGTCAGAAAGAAGTTGCTGTTTTCAATGCCGGACGTGATACCGCGAAATTCGACGACGTCGCCGAGGTCATAGTGGCGCAGCCATTGCGCGAGTTGGGCTTCGGTAACAGCAGTGAAGACGGCCATGCGGAAAACATCGATCGGGTTGGTGGGCTGGCGTGGTTGGGTCGCCAGTCGGGTGAGGGTGACGAATAGGGTTTCAGCTTACAGGTGCGGGGTGACGCGAATTACGCGCGGTGCTTGCAACGGCAGGCCCGGTTCATCCGGGCCGCGAGCGTCGTGTGCACCGCGAGCACCGCGTGCATCGTTCGTTCAGTACTTGATGTTGAAGGACGGCAGGCGGTTGGTCGGATGCGAGCTTTCATACACTTGCGGCGAGGTGTCGACCGGCGCGGTCATCTGGTAGCGCGTGCCGAAGTTCGAACGCACGTCGATTTCGACAGGCTTGCCGCGGTCGCGGTATTCGGTGATCTCGGTGCCGTTGCTGCTGCGTTCGTAGAAGCTCGGCGTGCGCGGCACGTTGATATCCACCTTCGAGCTGACTTCCGCCGCCGGACGGTTGATTGCGGCCAGATCCGGCAGGCCCGCCCTCTCGTTCGCGGACATCGGGGCGGTGGCCTGTTGCTGCGCGGGCGGCTGCTGGTCGGCAGCGGCGGGCTGCGCGAGCGCGGCCCCTGACACGGCGAAGGCCAGTGCGAGGGCAGCGGGAAGGAGCGGCTTCATGATGATTCTCCGAGAGGGTGACGCGATTCTAGCAAATCCGGTGCGGCCGACGGCCGCCTACGCCTTATTTTGCGCCGCTTTCGACGAATGTGCGCGGCGCGTTGGCGGGCCCGCATTGCCGACGTGGCGGCCGGTCAGCCTGCGTGGGTTCCGTGGTAATGTGAGCCCATCAACCGAGGCACGTGAAATGAACTATGAGACCAATCAGCGCCTGGTAGAGACACCGGCCAGCGCGTACAAGACCGAGGCGTTTGACGATGCCACCGCGGCTGTCACGCATCTTTCCGCGATCTATGAATCGAACACGTCGTTCCTGCGCGATGCGTTCGCTCGCTATCGGCGCAACGAGCCCTTCCAGCGCCGTGTGCGCGCGTGCTACCCGTTCGTGCGTGTGCGTACCGAAGTCAACACGCACATCGACTCGCGCCGTTCGTATGGATTTGTCGCCGGCCCGGGCGTATTTGAAACTACCGTGACACGGCCCGACCTGTTCGGCAATTACTATCGCGAACAATTGCGGCTGCTGGCGAAGAACCATCATGTCGCGATCGAGGTCGGCGTGTCGGACCAGGCCATTCCGATTCACTTCGCGTTTGCCGAGGGCATTCACCTCGAAGGCGATCTCGACCGCGACCGTCTCTTCATGATGCGCGACGTGTTCGACACGCCGGACCTCGCGCTGCTCGACGACCGGATCGTCAACGGCACGTATGAACCGATGCCGGGCGAACCGCATCCGCTGGCGCTCTTTACCGCGGCGCGCGTCGACTTCTCGCTGCATCGGCTGCGGCACTACACGGCGACGTCGCCGACGCACTTCCAGAACTACGTGCTGTACACGAACTATCAGTTCTACATCGACGAGTTCGTGAAGCTCGGCCGTACGATGATGGCGCATACCGACGATGCGGAGCTGCGCGCGTATCGCGGCGAGTACACGTCGTTCGTCGAACCCGGCGACGTGATCACGTACAACGCGAATCTCGGCGAGCAGGAAGCCGAGGGCACGCCGCCGCCGCGGCTGCCGCAGATGCCCGCATATCACCTGAAACGCGCGGACGGCGGCGGCATCACGATGGTCAATATCGGCGTCGGGCCGTCGAATGCGAAGACCATCACCGACCATATCGCGGTGCTGCGTCCGCATGCGTGGGTCATGCTCGGCCACTGCGCGGGGCTGCGCAACACGCAGCGTCTTGGCGACTATGTGCTGGCGCACGGCTATGTGCGCGAAGATCACGTGCTCGACGACGATTTGCCGCTGTGGGTGCCGATTCCGGCGCTCGCCGAAGTGCAGGTCGCGCTCGAGCGCGCGGTCGCGCAGGTCACGCGGCTCGACGGCGCGGAGTTGAAGCGCGTGATGCGCACGGGGACGGTGGCGAGCGTCGATAACCGCAACTGGGAATTGCGCGACCATCGCGAGCCTGTGCAGCGGCTATCGCAAAGCCGCGCGATTGCGCTCGATATGGAAAGCGCGACGATTGCGGCTAATGGATTCCGCTTTCGCGTGCCCTACGGCACCTTGCTGTGCGTGTCGGATAAACCGCTGCATGGAGAACTGAAGCTGCCTGGCATGGCCGATCAGTTTTATCGCGCGCAGGTCGATCAGCATCTGCAGATCGGCGTCGCGGCGATGGAACTGTTGAGGGCCGATGGCTTGCACCGCTTGCACAGCCGGAAGTTGCGCAGCTTTGCGGAAGTGGCGTTTCAGTGAGGCAGGAAGCCTAGTCCCACCAGGCCGATCACACTTCCCGCCGCAAGCAGCCACAGCGGGTGAATGCGCGTCGTAAAAGCGAGCGCCGCGCACACTCCGGTGATATTCCATGCGAGCCACGTCGTATCCGAGGCTCGCGCAATCAGCACCGCGCTGGCCGCGACGAGCCCCGCGGTAACCGGCACGAGTCCCTTCTGCGCGATGGCGCGCCACGGCCGGTCCTTGAAGCGTTCCCACGCATGCAATGCGAGCGCCGTAACGAACGACGACGGACCGAACTTCGCGATCGACGTCACGATCACGCCGGCCCAGCCGGCCACATGCCATCCGACCAGCGTGACGACCATCATGTTCGGCCCCGGCGCCGCCTGAGCGAGCGCGAAGAGCGCGCTGAATTCGCTGGCCGGCATCCAGTGATGGACATCGACTACCTGCCGCTGCATCTCCGGCAGGATCGTATTGCCGCCGCCGAACGCAAGTAGCGATAGCTGACCGAAGATCAGGACGAGGGCGACGAGCGTGGCCGTCATCGTCCGGCTCCGTTCGCGGACTTCGCGGCCGCGAGTGCGGCAAGCGCGATGCTCAGGGGCGTGAGCACGAGCATCGTGGGCAGCAGCGGAAAGCGCAGGACCGCAATCGCCACGAAGCCGAGTGCGGCGATGCCGGCTGCAATCGGGTTGCGTCGGAGCGGCAGCAGGATTTTCGCCGCCATCGCGATCAGCAGGCCCGCCGCGGCGGCCGCGAGACCGGCGAACAGGTGCTGCACGTGCGGATCGTTCTGCGTGTGCTCGTAAAGCACGCCAAGCGCAATCACCACCAGCGACGGTCCGGCGATCAGACCGAGCAGCCCCGCCAGCGCGCCGCGCCAGCCGCGAAAGCGCATGCCGATCGCAACCGCCAGGTTGATCACGTTGCCGCCCGGCAGAAACTGGCACAGTCCCAATAGATCGGTGAATTCGGCGCCCGACAGCCAGCGGTGCCGTTCGACGACGGTGCGCCGCGCCAGCGGCAGCGCGCCGCCGAACGAGGTGAGCCCGAGGCCGAGGAAGCCTTTGAACAGATCGGCGACGGTGGGCACGGCATCCGCGGCGAAATCGCTATCGGGCAACGCGCTGGTTTTCGAGGCGGATGACGGCGCCGATGATTTCGCGGCCTCGGACGGCGTTGCGGGCGCCCCGGACGTCCCCGACGCCGCCGGCCCGGAAGAAGAGGAGTGTTGATTCATTTTGCGGTCGCCCGTTGGTACAGGCTTCGGAGGTTAGCGCTGTTCGCGAGCAATACCAAACGATTTTTACGCCGCTTGCTTGTGACTTAAACTCACAAGCATAATCTCCGGCATGACCCGCAAGTTACCCCCGTTTCCCGCGCTACGCGCGTTCGAAGCCGCGGCGCGCCACGAAAGCTTCAGCGCCGCCGCGGACGAACTGCATGTGACGCACGGTGCAATCAGCCGCCAGGTCGCCGCGCTCGAATCGTGGGTCGGCGTGCAGGTATTCGACCGCATTGGCAAACGCGTGCGGCTTACCGACAGCGGCCGCCGTTATCTCGCGCAGGTGCGGACCGCGTTCGACAATATCGCGTCCGCTACCGACCAGTTGCGCGACACCGGTGTCGTACATGTGCTGCGCATCAATGCATTGTCGACCTTTGCGATGAAATGGCTGCTGCCGCGCTTGAGCCAGTTCCAGCGCATCGCGCCGAACGTCGAGCTTCGTCTCGCCACGTCGAATGCGCCCGTCGAATCGATCGACGGCTTCGACGTCGCGGTGCGGCGCGGGCCGGCGCACTGGCCGAATTGCGTCAGCGGCCATTTTCTCGACGAAAGCGAAGTGCCGGTCTGCAGTCCCGCGCTGCTGAAGCGCTCGCCGATTCGCGTGGCCGACGACCTGTCGCGTCACGTGCTGCTGCATTCCGATACGCGTCCCGACGCATGGCGTCAGTGGCTTGCCACTGCGGGCGTGAAAACGAAATGCCGCAAGAAGCAGTCGTTCGACCACTTCTATCTGGCGCTGCAAGCGGCTGTCGACGGCCTGGGCGTCGCGCTCGGGCCGCTGCCGATCATCGACGACGAACTCGCGTCGGGGCGTCTCGTGATGCCGCTCGAAGGGCCGCGCATTGCATTGCGCGGCTATTGGTGGGTCGCGCGGCGCGAAGTAGCCGATGCGCCGCTCGTCACGCAGTTCTGCCGCTGGCTCGAAGCGCAATCGAAACAGACGGATGCGCGCTAGCGCGCGACGGTGCCACTCGCGCGCGCGTGACAGCGCTACCGGATTCCAGCGTGGGTGACCACGTTACAGATAGAACATCCGGTCTTCGTCCGACTTCGTCGGATGCACTTCGGCCTCTTCGCGTTCTTCATAGAACGCGAGCACGGCTTCGAGCACCTGGTCCGGATCGTCGATCACCTGCATGAGCTTCATGTCTTCAGGATTGATGAGACCCATCGGCACGAGCGCATCCTGGAACCAGCCGAGCAGCCCTTTCCAGAACTCGGCGCCGACCATGATGATCGGCACGTGACGCGACTTCTTGGTCTGAATCAGCGTGAGCACTTCGGCCAGTTCGTCGAGTGTGCCGAAGCCTCCCGGCATGACGATCACTGCATCGGAATTCTTCACGAACGTGACCTTGCGCGTGAAGAAATGTCTGAAGCGCAGTGAAATATCCTGCCACTGATTGCCCGATTGTTCGTGCGGCAATTCGATGTTGAGACCGACCGACGGCGCCTTGCCCGCATGCGCACCTTTATTGGCCGCTTCCATGATGCCGGGGCCGCCGCCGGAGATAACCGCGAAGCCCGCGTCGGACAGTTTGCGTGCAATTTGCGTGGCGAGTTTGTAGTAAGGCGAATTCGGTTTCAGGCGCGCCGAACCGTAGATGCTGACGGCCGGCCGGATCTCCGACAGGTACTCGGTCGCCTCGATAAACTCTGCCATAATCGTGAACATCTGCCACGATGCGCGTGCCTTCTTGGCTGTTGCGCGCTCTTGATCTGCGAGCGAACGCAGACTCGGAATCACTTTTCTCTTAGTCATAATGCCTGAAGAACGAGATCTGGAAGCTGGGCTCAACACCGACCTGCAAGCCAAACCGGGAGCCGATGCGAAGCTTGCGCCGGGAACAGCACTGGAAGGTAAGACCCTGCTATTGGTCGACGGTTCGAGTTATCTGTACCGGGCCTATCATGCGATGCCTGATTTGCGCGGCCCGGACGGTGCACCGACGGGCGCGCTGTACGGCATCATCAACATGCTGCGCCGTATGCGCAAGGAAGTCATCGCAGAGTATAGCGCGTGCGTGTTCGACGCGAAGGGCAAGACCTTCCGCGACGACTGGTACCCGCAGTACAAGGCAAACCGCCCGTCGATGCCTGACGACCTGAGCCGCCAGATCGAGCCGATTCATGTGGCCGTGCGCGCGCTCGGCTGGCCGCTTCTGATGATCGACGGCGTCGAGGCCGACGACGTGATCGGCACGCTCGCGAAACAGGCCGAGCGGCACGGCATGAAGGTGGTCGTTTCCACCGGCGACAAAGATCTCGCGCAGCTCGTGACTGACCATGTCACCCTCATCAATACGATGACGAACGAGACGCTCGATCGCGATGGCGTGCTCGCCAAGTTCGGCGTGCCGCCCGAGCTTATCGTCGATTATCTGTCGTTGATCGGCGATACCGTCGACAACGTGCCCGGCGTCGAGAAGTGCGGCCCGAAGACAGCCGTCAAATGGCTCACGCAATTCGAAACGCTTGATGGCATCGTCGCACATGCGGCCGAGATCAAAGGTGCGGTAGGAGACAATCTGCGCCGTGCGCTCGATTTCCTGCCGATGGCGAAGAAGCTCGTGACGGTCGATACCGCATGCGATCTGAGCCAGCACATCACTTCGATCGAAGCGTCGCTTGCGTCGCGCGAAGAAGCGCGCGACGAACTGCGCGATGTGTTCACGCGGCACGGCTTCAAGACCTGGCTACGTGAAGTCGAAGCGGCGGAAGTGGTCGAAGGACCGGGCGCCGGCGAGACGCCCGCGCCGGTCATCAACGGCGTGCGCCATTACGACACCGTGCAGACGTGGGAAAAATTCGACGAGTGGCTCGCGAAGATAGAGGCCGCAGAAATTACCGCGTTCGATACCGAAACGACGTCGCTCGATCCGATGGTCGCGGAACTCGTGGGTTTCTCGGTATCGGTCGAACCGGGTCATGCGGCGTATATTCCGGTTGCGCATCGCGGGCCCGACGCGCCCGTGCAATTGCCGCGCGATGAAGTGCTTGCGAAGCTCAAACCGTGGCTCGAAAGTGCGGATCGGAAGAAGGTCGGCCAGCATCTGAAATACGATGAACAGGTGCTGGCGAACTATGGCATCACGATGGACGGCGTCGAACACGACACGCTGTTGCAGTCGTATGTGCTCGAGTCGCATCGCTCGCACGATATGGACAGCCTCGCGCTGCGTCACCTGGGACTGAAGACCATCAAGTACGAAGACGTTGCGGGCAAGGGCGTGCAACAGATCGGCTTCGACGAGGTTGCGCTGGACCAGGCCGCGGCCTATGCGGCCGAAGATGCGGACATTACGTTGCAGCTGCACCAGGCGCTCTATCCGCAGGTAAAGGCCGAAGAGGGGCTCGACTTCGTCTACGGCAAGATCGAGTTACCGACCGCGCGCGTGCTGCGCAAGATGGAACGCAATGGCGTGCTGATCGATGCAGAGAAGCTGCAGCGGCAAAGCAACGAGATTGCGGTGCGTCTGATCGAACTCGAAAAAGAGGCGTACGTGCTCGCGGAGGGCGAGTTCAATATGGGCTCGCCGAAGCAGATCGGGCAGATCTTCTTCGAGAAGCTGCAATTGCCGGTCATCAAGAAAACGCCGAGCGGCGCGCCGTCCACCGATGAAGAGGTGCTGCAGAAGCTCGCCGAAGATTATCCGCTGCCGAAGCTGCTGCTCGAGCATCGCGGCCTGTCGAAGCTGAAGTCCACGTACACGGACAAGCTGCCGCGCATGGTCAATGCGCGCACGGGCCGCGTGCATACGAATTACGCGCAGGCCGTCGCGGTAACGGGCCGGCTTGCATCGAACGATCCGAACCTGCAGAACATTCCGGTGCGTACCGGCGAGGGCCGGCGTATCCGCGAAGCGTTTATCGCGCCGCCGGGCCACAAGCTTGTATCGGCCGACTACTCGCAAATCGAACTGCGCATCATGGCGCACATTTCGGGTGACGAGTCGTTGCTGCGCTCGTTCGCGCAAGGCGAGGACATTCACCGCGCCACCGCGTCCGAAGTGTTCAGCGTGACGCCGATCGAAGTGAGTTCCGATCAGCGGCGCATTGCGAAGGTGATCAACTTCGGCTTGATTTACGGCATGAGCTCGTTTGGGCTCGCGTCGAATCTCGGCATCACGCGCGATGCGGCCAAGCTTTATATCGACCGCTATTTCGCGCGCTATCCGGGCGTCGCGCGCTATATGGACGACACGCGCGCGAGCGCAAAGGCGAAGGGCTATGTCGAGACGGTGTTCGGGCGCCGTCTGTGGCTGCCCGAGATCAACGGCGGCAACGGACCGCGCCGGCAAGCGGCCGAACGCGCCGCGATCAACGCGCCGATGCAGGGCACTGCAGCGGATCTGATCAAGCTGTCGATGATCGCCGTGCAGAATTGGCTCGACGAATCGCGCATCGGCACGCGCATGATCATGCAGGTGCACGACGAACTGATACTCGAAGTACCCGATGAAGAGCTGTCCCTGGTTCGCGAGCGGCTGCCGGAGCTGATGTGCGGCGTCGCATCGCTGAAGGTGCCGCTCGTCGCGGAAGTCGGC
Source organism: Paraburkholderia edwinii (assembly GCF_019428685.1). NCBI lineage: Bacteria > Pseudomonadati > Pseudomonadota > Betaproteobacteria > Burkholderiales > Burkholderiaceae > Paraburkholderia > Paraburkholderia edwinii. Next base: position 3,273,766 of record NZ_CP080096.1, on the reverse strand, counting down.
GCGGGCGCGAACTGGGAAGAAGCGCATTGAGGTGCATCTGCGGCTGATGCCGTAGCGACGTTCAACTCGTGGATCAGAAACCGGAGAGTCTCGATGCATCGTATCGTCGTCGTGGGTGGGGGAGCGGGTGGGCTGGAGCTGGCCACGCGTCTCGGTGACCGTTATGGGCGCGGCAAGCGCGCGGAGAACGCGAGCGTGCAGGTCACGCTGGTCGACCGTTATCCGACGCATGTGTGGAAGCCGCTGCTGCATGAGGTGGCGGCGGGCAGCCTCGATCCGTTCACGCAGGAGCTGCCCTATGCGGCGCAGGCGCGCTGGCATGGTTTCGATTTTCAGCAAGGTGAGCTGACGAAGCTCGACCGTGCGGCGAAACGCATCACGCTCTCCGCCATTGCGGACGACGACGGCGCGGAGTTGCTGCCGCAGCGCGAGATCGGATACGACACGCTCGTGATCGCGATCGGCAGCACGACGCATTTCTTCGGCGTGCAGGGCGCGAAGGAGAATTCAATTGCGCTCGATACGGTGCCGCAGGCGGAGCGCTTCCGGAAGCGGTTGATTGCGGCGTGCGTGCGCGCGGAGTACCGGACTGAGCATCTGGGTGAACAGAAGGCCGCGCAGCCGCAGGGTGAGGCGCTGGACTTCGCGCAGGCACAGGCGCAGGCCGAAGCTCAGGCTCACGCGCAAGCGGCTGCCGCACAGCCGGACGGACCGCGTATCCAGGTTGCCATCGTCGGCGGCGGCGCAACGGGCGTCGAGCTCTCGGCCGAACTGCGCAATACCGCGCACGTGCTGTCCGCGTATGGTTTGCACAAGCTCGATCCGCGCCACGATATCGGCATCGTGCTGATTGAAGCGGGCCCGCGCATCTTGCCCGCGCTGCAGGAACGTGTATCCACGGCGACCACGGAACTGCTGACGAAGCTCGGCGTGCAGGTGATGGTCGGCGAGACGGTCGCCGAAGTCGCGCCCGGTTCCGTGCGCACCGCGAGCGGCAAAACGCTGCGCGCCGATCTGACGGTCTGGGCGGCCGGCATCAAGGCGCCCGCGGTGCTCGGCGAACTCGACGGCCTGCCGGTCAACCGGCTCGGTCAACTGCTCGTGCGCCGCACGCTGCAAACCGAAATCGACGACGACATCTTTGCGCTCGGCGACTGCGCCGCGTGTCCGTGGCCCGGTAACGAGCGCAATGTCCCGCCGCGCGCACAGGCCGCGCACCAGCAGGCGAGCTTCCTGTTGAGGGTGATCGCGGACCGGCTCGCGGGACGTCCGTTGCAGGAGTTCACGTATCGCGACTTCGGCTCGCTCGTGTCGCTCGGTCATTTCAGCGCGGTCGGCAATCTGATGGGCGGCGTGATCGGCGGCAGTATGCTGATCGAAGGGCTGTTCGCGCGCTTCATGTATATGTCGCTTTACCGGTTGCATATCGCCGCGTTGCACGGCTATGCGCGCATGGTGCTCGACACGTTCGCGCACTGGCTGCATCGCACGACGTCGCCTCGCGTGAAGCTGCATTGAGTCGCTGACGTCGACTGAACGGCTCGCCGATCGGAGCTGCGGTTAGCGCGGATGCCGCGCTAACCGCGGAGACCGCGGCGAAGCATGCAAACCGGATCGAACCGCAAACCGCGGCGAACGCGGGTAACGCCGGCAATCCCGCGAACCTCGAATATTCGCTTGCTTCTGCAACAGGCTACGCAGCAGGCGTATCCTGTTGCGGTTTCGGCCGTCCGCTTATCCGTTTGTCCGTTTGTCGGCTCATCAGTCCATCGGCGCATCGCACGCCTGCCGAATGCTAGTCACCGCTGTTCAACATTGGCCGTTCAACTTTGCCGCTTATCGAGGAGCGCAGCATGCTGAAGCCTGAAATCGACAGTCTGATTCCGCACGTCCCTTTCAATCGCCGCACGTTTATCAAAGCGGCAATCGGCACCGGCTTCGCGGCTTCCGTGCTGCCGGTCTCGGCACAAACCGTCCATACCGATAGCGAAGGCCTCGAAGCAGGCGAAGTCGGCATCCATTCCGGCGACACGCTGGTGCCCGCCTATCGTGCGCAGCCGAAAGGCAAGACGCATCTGCCGGTCATCATCGTCGTGCATGAGATCTTCGGCGTGCACGAGCATATCGCCGACGTGTGCCGGCGCTTTGCGAAGGCCGGCTATCTGGCGATTGCGCCGGACCTCTACGTGCGGCAAGGCGATGCGTCTGCTTATACGAGCATGCAGCAGTTGAACGAGCAACTCGTCAGCAAGGTGCCGGACGAGCAGGTCCTGCAGGATCTCGATGCGACGTTCGCGTGGGCAGGTGAGCATGGCGGCGATCTGAACCGCGTCGGTTTGACCGGCTTTTGCTGGGGCGGGCGGATCGCGTGGCTCTATGCGGAACACAATCCACGTCTGAAGGCGGCCGTCGCGTTCTATGGCCGCGTGGTCGGCACGCCGTCAACCTTGCAGCCGTCGAATCCGATCGACCATGTAGGCGATCTGAAGGTGCCGGTGCTGGGACTATACGGTCTCCAGGACCAGAGCATCCCGCAGGACACGCTCGAGAAAATGAAAGGGCTGATCGCGCAGGGGCCGCAGCAGGCGCGCGGTTCGCAGTTCGTCGTCTATAACGATGCGGGGCATGCGTTCTTCGCCGACTATCGGCCAAGCTATCGAAAGGCCGATGCGGAAGACGCTTGGCGCCGCGTGCTTGCGTGGTTCAAGCAGCACGGCGTTTGAGTTCAGGCCAGGCGACATGCGAGCGAGCGGCGGCCGTCGCATGTCGCTTGCTTGTGTTGGACGCTAACGGCGTCCAACACAAGGCCTAAGGCTTGGCCCCCGTCGCAACCGGCCGCGCCGGGTTCGCGCTCCACTCGCTCCACGAGCCCGGATACAACGCGGCGCCGTGCAAACCGGCAATCTCCATCGCGAGCGCGTTATGGCATGCGGTTACGCCGGAACCGCATTGCAGCACGACGCGCTCCGCCGCGACGCCAGGCATCACAGCGCCGAACTCGTCGCGCAACGTATGCGCCGATTTGAAGCGGCCGTCGGCGGTCAGGTTGTCTTTGAAGAAGCGGTTCAACGCGCCGGGAATATGCCCGCCGACGCGATCGAGCGTCTCGTTCTCGCCACGGTAGCGATCGGCGGCGCGCGCATCGAGCAGCGTGCGCTCGTGCGTGTTCAGGTTGTGTTCGACGGCCTGCGCATCGACGGTCACCGCGAGCGGCTTGCCGGCCTTGAAGTCGCCGCGCGTGGCGTGCGGTACATCTTGCGTGAGCGGATGACCGGCCGCCTGCCAGGCCTGCAGTCCGCCGTCGAGCAGCGCGACCGAATCGTGCCCGAGCCAGCGTAGTAGCCACCACAAGCGCGCCGCATACATGCCGCCGTGCGCGTCATATGCGACCACTTGCTGACCTTGCTTCAACCCCCGCGCAGCAAGCGTATCGACGAGATGTTGACGATCGGGTAACGGATGACGCCCATTCGTGCCCGTCTTCGCGCCCGACAGATCGCGATCGAGATGCAGGTAATGCGCATGCGGCAAATGCCCGGCCGCATAGGCTTTCGCGCCCGCTTCGGTATCGATCAGGTCGAATCGGCAATCTGCAATAAACACGCCGTCCGGCGCCGATGCGAGACGCTCGGCGAGATTCTCAGACGAGATGAGAGTCGTGTGATGAGTGTGGGGTGTGTTCTGGGACATGACGGCTCCTCAACGCAAACGAGGCCGGGCGGTGCCGGACGATGTGCCTGTAGTCTAAACAAAAAAAGACGGGCCGAAGCCCGTCCTTTGTACATCGTTTGATTCGGTGACGCCTTAAGCGATGCTGCGACGCCGCCGCGGGCCCCTCATACGCCTGTTTGCGCTCACCAGGATCAAGCTCAGATCTTGCCCAGCTCGCGGCGCAGAAACTCGTGGAAGTGCTGCATGCCGTCTTCCATCGGGCTCTGGTAAGGACCGACCTGCGATTCGCCGCGCTCCATCAGCGCGCGGCGGCCGGCGTCCATGCGCTCGGCGATTTCGTCGTCTTCGCGAGCCGTTTCCAGATAGGCGGCGCGCTCGGCCTCGATGAAATCCCGTTCGAACAGCGCGATTTCCTCAGGGTAATAGAACTCGACGACGTTGGTGGTTTTTTGCGGTCCGCGCGGAATCAGCCACGACACGACGAGCACATGCGGGTACCACTCGATCATGATGCCCGGGTAGTACACCATCCAGATCGCGCCGAATTCGGGCGGCTTGCCGTCGCGGAAACGCAGCACTTCATCGTGCCACTTGGCGTAGGTCGGACTGCCCGCGCGCGCGAGGCCGTTATGCACGCCTACCGTTTGCACGCTGTACCAGTCGCCGAATTCCCATTTGAGGTCGTCGCAATTCACGAAGCTGCCGAGGCCCGGATGGAACGGCACGACGTGATAGTCCTCGAGATAGACCTCGATAAAGGTCTTCCAGTTGTAGTTGCACTCGTGGACTTCGACGTGATCGAACATGTAGTCCGTAAAGTCGAAGTGGTCTTTCGTGCCCAGACGTGCAAGGTCTTTCGCGACATCGCGACCGTGCGCTTCGAAGAGCAGCCCGTGCCAGTTCTGCAGCGACGTCGCGCCGAGATTCAGACAGGGGTTGTCCGCGAAATGCGGTGCGCCAAGCAGCTGGCCATTCAGATCGTACGTCCAGCGATGCAGGGGACAGACGATATTCTCCGTGCTGCCGCGGCCGTTCAGCATGATGGCCTGGCGGTGCCGGCACACGTTCGACAGCAGTTCGATGTTCGATTGCTGGTTGCGAACGAGGACGCGCCCTTCGCTTTCGCTCGGCAGGGCAAAATAGTTTCCCGTTTCGGGCACCATCAATTCGTGCCCGACGTAACGAGGACCTTTCCTGAAAAGGGTTTCGAGTTCGCGCGTAAGAAGCGCTTCGTCAAAGTAAGCCGCGACTGGCAGCTGACTATGAATAGATCGCAGCTGCAGCGCATTGCTCAGATTGGACATTCCCACTCCCGATGAAGACGTGAAAGCAGTGAACAACCCAACCATCGAAGATTCGATTTAGGGAGCCCGCGATTATACCTGTTTCCCCCTCCTTGGGGACTTTAAGTATCTGATTTGGGTCAAAATTGTCTTCGAAGTTCGCGTTTTTACCTTATCGGCGCTAGAGTTTTTTGAGGGACGAGACGCGCATTTGTGCAGTTTCTTGCATGACGTGTGCCCAATGCGCAACGGCACGGGAGCGGGTCGTGGGCTCGGAAATGTCGCTTTTGCCGTAGAATGTCCGACTTGTTTTAATTTTGCGACGATTCATGGCGAACACCGCATCTAACCAGAACGCTGATACGTCCCCCGCGGCAGAGGCCGGTGCGCCGCTGCCCGACACGTACGAAGCGGCGCTCGCGGAGCTTGAAGGGCTCGTCGGGCGCATGGAGGGCGGCAGCTTGAGTCTTGAGGAATCGCTTGCCGCGTACCGGCGCGGCGCTGCCCTCGTGGCGTTCTGCCAGCAGCAGCTCGAAAAAGTTGAACAACAGGTACGCGTGCTCGATGGCGAGACGCTCAAGCCGCTCCCCACAACCGCCGCTGATAGCGGAGACGACGATCTATGAATTTCGAACAATGGATGCGCACGGTGCTCGAGCGCGTAGAACAGGCTCTCGATCGCCACCTGCCGCCCACCACGACCGCGCCGGCCCGCCTGCATGAGGCGATGCGCTACGCGGTAATGGGCGGCGGCAAGCGGGTCCGTCCGTTGCTCTGCCATGCGGCAGGCGAGTTGACCAGCGCGCGCGCCGAATCGCTCGAGGCTGCCGCTGCCGCACTTGAAATGGTCCATGTGTACTCGCTCGTGCACGATGACATGCCGTGCATGGACGATGACGCCCTGCGCCGCGGCAAGCCGACGGTGCACGTGCAATACGATGAAGCGACGGCGCTGCTGGTCGGCGATGCGCTGCAGTCGCAGGCATTCGTCGCGCTGACTGAAGGCGGGGCGCTGGCTCCCGCACAGCAGGCAGCGCTTACGCGCGAGCTCGCACTCGCAATCGGCTCGATCGGCATGGCAGGCGGCCAGGCCATCGATCTCGCCAGCGTCGGCCACAAGCTCACGCGCGAACAGCTCGAAACGATGCACCGCATGAAGACCGGCGCATTGTTGCGCGGCGCGGTGCGCATGGGTGCGCTCGCCGGCGAAACGCCCGATGCGAACACGCTGCGCGCGCTCGACGCATACGCGGCGGCCGTGGGCCTCGCCTTCCAGGTGGTCGACGACATCCTTGACGCCACATCCGATTCGGCCACGCTCGGCAAGACCGCGGGCAAGGATGCGAAGGACGGCAAACCGACTTATGTATCGATTATCGGGCTCGACGCATCGCGCGCGCTCGCGGCGCAACTGCGCAGCGATGCACACGCGGCGCTTGCGCCCTTCGGCACGCGCGCACAGCGTCTTGCCGAGCTTGCAGACCTGGTTGTGAACCGGGTCAGTTAAAGAAGCGAAGACCAACGCGAAGCCCGCCGCCACGCTAGAGACCAGAAGGGGTAGGCGCGAATGAAGTGCGGGCGCGCAAGCTTTCCTACAATGGAACGACGATGTACGACTTGCTGAAAACCATTGACGACCCGGCCGCCCTGCGCCGCCTCGATCTCCGCCAGTTGCATTCGCTCGCCGGCGAGCTGCGTAATTTCGTGCTCGACAGCGTGTCGCAAACGGGCGGGCATCTGTCGTCCAACCTCGGTACCGTCGAACTGACGATCGCGCTGCACTACGTGTTCGATACGCCGCGCGACCGCATCGTCTGGGACGTCGGCCACCAGACCTATCCGCACAAGATCCTGACGGGCCGCCGCGACCAGATGCATTCGCTGCGTCAGCGCGGCGGCATCTCGGGCTTCCCGCGCCGCACCGAGTCCGAATACGACACGTTCGGCACCGCGCATTCGAGCACGTCGATTTCGGCCGCGCTCGGCATGGCGATCGCGAGCAAGCTGCAGCACGACGACCGCTTCTCGATCGCGGTGATCGGCGATGGCGCGATGACGGCCGGTATGGCGTTCGAAGCGATGAACAACGCCGGTGTTGCTGATGATGTGCCGCTGCTCGTCATCCTGAACGACAACGACATGTCGATCTCGCCGCCGGTCGGCGCGTTGAACCGCCACCTCGCACGCTTGATGTCCGGTCGCTTCTATGCAGCCGCGCGCGCCGGCGTCGAACGCGTGCTGCGCGTCGCGCCGCCGATGCTCGATCTCGCGCGCAAGCTCGAAGAGCACGCGAAGGGCATGATCGTGCCGGCTACGCTCTTCGAGGAGTTCGGCTTCAACTACATCGGGCCGATCGACGGCCACGATCTCGATTCGCTGATCCCGACGCTGCAGAACATCAAGGAACTGCGCGGCCCGCAATTCCTGCACGTCGTGACGAAGAAAGGCCAGGGCTACAAGCTGGCCGAAGCCGATCCGGTGCTGTACCACGGACCCGGCAAGTTCAATCCGGCCGAGGGCATCAAGCCGTCGACGGCGCCCGGCAAGAAGACCTACACGCAAGTGTTCGGTGAGTGGCTTTGCGATGCCGCTGAACTCGACGCGCGCGTGGTCGGCATCACGCCGGCGATGCGCGAAGGCTCGGGCATGGTCGAGTTCGAAAAGCGCTTCCCGGACCGCTACTACGACGTCGGCATTGCGGAACAGCATGCGGTCACGTTCGCGGGCGGCCTCGCGGCCGAAGGCATGAAGCCGGTCGTCGCGATCTACTCGACGTTCCTGCAGCGCGGCTACGACCAGCTGATTCACGACGTCGCGTTGCAGAACCTGCCGGTGGTCTTCGCGATCGACCGCGCGGGTCTAGTCGGCGCGGACGGTGCGACGCACGCGGGCGCGTACGACCTCGCGTTCCTGCGCTGCATCCCGAACATGACGGTGATGGCCGCATCGGACGAGAACGAATGCCGTCAGATGCTGTACACGGCGCTGCAACAGCCGAACCCGACGGCGGTGCGTTATCCGCGCGGCGCGGGCACGGGTGTCGCGACCGTCAAGCAGATGGCCGCGCTGCCGCTCGGCAAGGGCGAAATCCGCCGCGAAACGTCGCAGCCCGTGGGCAAGCGCATTGCGATTCTCGCGTTTGGCACGATGGTCGCACCGTCGCTTGCCGCCGCCGAGCAACTCGATGCAACCGTGGCCAACATGCGCTTCGTGAAGCCGGTCGATGCGGAGCTGATCCGCGAACTGGCGGAAACGCACGATGCGCTCGTCACGGTCGAAGAAGGCAGCGTGATGGCCGGCGCCGGCTCCGCCTGCGTCGAAGCCCTGCTGGCAAGTGGGGTTATCAAGCCCGTACTACAATTGGGCCTCCCCGATCAGTTCATCGATCACGGGGATCCGGCCAAGCTGCTTGCCGAATGTGGTCTTGACGGCGCGGGCATCGCGAAGTCGATCCGCGAACGGTTTATCGATCACGTCAGTGCGGCATCGGCCGGGAAGTCGGTGAAGCGCGTCGCCTGAGCCTGGCGGCGCATTCGCCGCGCCGCTGCGGCATTCTCCAGTATGAGTCGATGGGCCGCGCAGCCCATCCGGAACCGCCGGCTTGAAGCCGGCGGTTGCCATTTGCAGTTCGCTATTTGCACGCACGCGTCCACGCGTGCCCGTGAGGACAACAAGATGAATCAGATGAACCCCGCCTTCGTGATGCCCGACGTGCAAAGCACGGTCGATACCCGGCAGATTCCGATTCAGCGGGTGGGCGTCAAGGCGGTGCGTCATCCATTGACGGTTCGCACGCAAGACGGCGCGGTGCAGCCGACCATCGGCACGTGGAACCTCGATGTCCATCTGCCGGCGGAGCAGAAGGGCACGCATATGTCGCGTTTTGTCGCGCTGCTCGAAGAGCGCACCGAGCCGCTCGACGCGACGACGCTGCGCGCGATGCTGGCCTCGATGCTCGAGAAGCTCGAAGCGCACGCGGGGCGCATCGAAGTGTCGTTTCCGTATTTTGTGAACAAGACCGCGCCGGTATCGGGCGTGCAAAGCCTGCTCGACTATGAAGTGACGCTGGCGGGCGATGTGCGCGATGGCGTGACGCGGGTGTTCCTGAAGGTGCTGGCGCCGGTGACGAGCCTGTGCCCGTGCTCGAAGAAGATCTCGCAGTATGGCGCGCATAACCAGCGCTCGCATGTGACGATCAATGCGGAACTGGCCGGCGATGTCGCCATTGAAGAATTGATCCGCATTGCCGAGGAAGAGGCGTCGTGCGAGCTGTGGGGGCTGCTCAAGCGGCCGGACGAGAAGTTCGTCACGGAGCGTGCGTATGAGAACCCGAAGTTTGTCGAAGACCTCGTGCGCGATGTCGCGCAGCGGCTCAATGCCGATGAGCGGATCGTCTCGTATGTGCTCGAAGCGGAGAACTTCGAGTCGATTCACAATCACAGCGCGTATGCGCTGATCGAGAACGATAAGCGCGTTGCGCGATAGTTGTCAGCGCAACCATGCGCAAACACAAACGGCCGCTTGTTGCGGCCGTTTGTGTTTTGCTGTCGGCTTATGCGTTGCGCGTCGTGTTGCTTCGAGCGAAAGCTCAGCGCGCGAGCGAAGCCAGGTCCCAACGCGGTTTGACCGTGAACGCATAGTCGGCGCCCGCCTGCTCGGGCCAGCGTTGCAGCCGCAACGCGCCGGCGAGCGCAATCATCGCGCCGTTGTCGGTGCACAACGACAGATCCGGATAGTGCACATCGAAGCCGCGCTTTTTAGCCGCGGCCGACAGTGCCTCGCGCAGTTGCCGGTTCGCACCCACGCCGCCCGCGACCACCAGCCGCTTCAACTTCGTGCGCTTCAGCGCCGCGAGCGACTTCGCCGCAAGCACCTCGACGGCCGCATCGACGAAGCCGCGCGCAAGGTCCGCTTTGCTCTGCTCGCAGACGTTCGTGCCGAGCTTTTTCATCTGCGTGAGCACGGCCGTCTTGAGGCCGCTGAAGCTGAAGTCGAGATCGCCCGAATGCAGCATCGGACGCGGCAATACGACAGCGCCCGGCGTACCGAATTCGGCGAGCCGCGACACTTCGGGGCCGCCCGGATAGCCGAGGCCGAGAAGTTTGGCGGTCTTGTCAAACGCTTCGCCGGCCGCATCGTCGAGCGTTTCGCCGAGCGTCTCGTAGACGCCGACATCGGTCACGCGCATTAGCTGCGTATGACCGCCCGACACGAGCAGCGCGACGAACGGAAACGGCGGCGGCGCATCGACGAGCAGTGGCGACAACAGGTGCCCTTCCAGATGATGGATGCCGATAGTCGGCTTGTCCCACGCCATCGCGAGGCCATTCGCGATGCTCGCGCCGACCAGCAGCGCGCCGGCAAGGCCCGGGCCTTGCGTGTACGCGATCGCGTCGATATCGGCGGGTGCGGCGCCCGAGCGCTCGAGCACTTCCTCGAGCAGCGGCAAGGCACGGCGGATGTGATCGCGCGAGGCGAGCTCCGGCACGACGCCGCCGTACTCGCGGTGCATCGCGATCTGCGAATGCAGCGCGTGCGCAAGCAGGCCGCGCCCCGTGTCGTAGAGCGCGAGGCCGGTTTCGTCGCAGGAGCTTTCTATGCCGAGAACGAGCATGGTTCGGGAAGACGGTCGGAGTCTGGCAGGCGGACGGCGTTGCGAACGCGATTCGCGCTCGCGGCGCCAGGCGCGTTTCGCGTGCGTCGCGCGGCGCGGTGCCCGCCAGAAGGTGCCGTTACATGAGCAAAAACGCGTGAGCAAAAACGGAACCTCAAAGTATACCAGTGCGGCATAGCAGCCGCCCGGGCACACCACGCCCGCAGTTACAATGCGCGCCATGGAAACTTTCGACATCGCGGTGATCGGCGCGGGCGCCGCCGGCATGATGTGCGCGTCGGTGGCCGGCCAGCTCGGGCGGCGCGTCGCGTTGATCGATCACGCGCCGCGGCTCGCCGAGAAAATCCGCATCTCGGGTGGCGGCCGCTGCAACTTCACGAATCTGCATGCGGGGCCGGCCAACTACCTGTCGGCGAACCCGCATTTCTGCCGCTCGGCGCTCGCGCGCTATACGCCGCGCGACTTCATGGCGCTGCTCAAGCGCTATCGCGTCACGTGGCACGAGAAGCACAAGGGCCAGCTCTTTTGCGACCAGTCGAGCGACGCGGTGATCGACGTGCTCAAGAGCGAATGCGACGCTGGCCAGGTGGCGTGGCGCCGACCGGTCGTCGTCGAAGAAGTGAGCCGTGAGCAAGACGGCATTTTCACGCTCGGCACGCAACAGTCGGGCCGCATTGCCGCGCGCGCGCTCGTCGTCGCGACAGGCGGGCTGTCGATTCCGAAGATCGGTGCGACCGATTTTGCCTACCGTCTCGCGAAACAGTTCGGCCACAAGCTGATCGACACGCGCCCGGCGCTCGTCCCGCTGACCTTCGCGGCCGCCGACTGGGAACCGTTTTCGACGCTGTCGGGCGTATCGCTCGAAGTGCACCTCGAAACCGGTGCGAAAAAGGCCGCCGGTGCATTCGTCGAAGACCTGCTGCTCACCCATCGCGGCTTGTCGGGCCCGGCCGTGCTGCAGATTTCGAGCTACTGGCAGCCGGGCGAGCCGATCCACATCAACCTGCTCGCCGAACGCGACGCCTGCGCCGCACTGATCGACGCCAAGGCCGGCAGCAAGCGGCAGATTGCGAATCTGCTCGCCGACTGGGTGCCGGCGCGGCTTGCGCACGTGTGGCTCGACACGCACGGCGTGCCGCCGGATGCACGCATCGCCGATCTGCCGGACAAGACGCTGCGCAAGATCGGCGACGCGCTGTCGCGCTGGACGCTCGTGCCGAACGGCACCGAGGGCTACCGGAAGGCCGAGGTGACGCGCGGCGGCATCGATACGCGCGAACTGTCGTCGACGACGATGATGAGCGCGCGCGTGCCGGGCCTGTATTTCATCGGCGAGGCCGTCGACGTGACCGGCTGGCTCGGCGGCTACAACTTCCAGTGGGCGTGGGCGTCCGGCGTCGCGGCGGGGCAGGCGGCGGCCGAGTTTGTCCGTCCAACGTAACCGGCCGGGGCCGAAGTGCGGGGGCTCATTTTGGGGCTTGACTCATTCGTGCTTTTATGCAGAACGTCTGCTATACTTCGATCCCTTTGCCCAAAACCGTTATTGAAAAATGACGACCATTCGCGTAAAAGAAAACGAGCCCTTTGAAGTCGCGATGCGCCGCTTCAAGCGCACGATCGAGAAGAACGGCCTGTTGACCGAACTTCGCGCGCGCGAGTTTTACGAAAAGCCGACGTCCGAGCGCAAGCGCAAGAAGGCGGCGGCGGTCAAGCGGCACTTCAAGCGCCTGCGCAGCCAGATGCTGCCGAAGAAGTTCTATTGATCGCATCGCGGCGCCCGTCAGGCGCCAGATAGGTCCGCGTTCGAGAAACCCGCGTCACAACCCGCTTCATGCGGGTTTTTGTGTTCTGCATGGCGCACGCAGCGTCCTGCCCGGCGCGAACGATCAATTCCCGCAACACCTTCACAATGTATGGCAGGTGAACGATGAGTCTTAAGGTTCAGATCAACGACGACATGAAGGCCGCCATGCGCGCGCGTGAAACGGAACGCCTCGGCACGATTCGGCTGCTGCTTGCGGCAATCAAGCAGCGCGAAGTCGACGAGCGCATCGAACTCGACGACGCCGGCGTGACCGCGGTCATCGACAAGATGATCAAGCAGCGCAAAGACTCGATCAGCCAGTTCGAAGCCGCAGGGCGCACCGACCTCGTCGAGAAGGAAAAGGGCGAGCTCGATGTGCTCGCAGCCTATATGCCCGCGCAGATGTCCGAAGACGAGATCGCCGCCGAAGTGCAGGCGGCCGTCGCGCAGACAGGCGCCGCCGGCCCGCAGGATATGGGCAAGGTGATGGGCGTGCTGAAGCCGAAACTGGCCGGCCGCGCGGACATGACCGCGGTGTCGGCGAAGGTCAAGGCGGCGCTCTCGAAGTAGCCGGTTTCCGCGGACAAAGTCGCGCGGGAATAAGACCGCTGTCCCGGCGCTTATTCTCATGCGCGGTTGCTTTGTCCGTTTCGGCGCGCGCGTCCTATCCTGTTCAGAACGCTCGTCAGCGATCCGACGGCCCGGTGCCCCCGGTCCTTTTTAAGGCAACGCAAGTATCGTGATTCCGCACTCATTCCTGCAGGATCTGCTGAACCGCGTCGATATCGTCGACGTGGTCGGCCGGTATGTGCAGCTGAAGAAGGGCGGTGCGAACTTCATGGGGCTGTGCCCGTTTCACAACGAGAAGAGCCCTTCGTTTACGGTTAGTCCGACTAAGCAGTTCTATCACTGCTTCGGTTGCGGCGCGCATGGAACGGCGATCGGGTTTCTGATCGAGCATGCGGGATTGACGTTTCCTGAGGCGGTCAACGAGCTCGCGCAATCGGTGGGCCTGACGGTGCCGCACGAACCGTCGATGCGCGGCGGTATCGGCGGCGTAAATGGCGGCAGCAGCGAAGGCTACGGGCCGGCTGTATCGAAGGCGGTCACGACAGCGCTATCGGACGTCATGCAAACCGCGTGCGATTTCTACCGCAAGCAACTGCGTGGCGCGCCGAATGCGATTCAGTATCTGAAAAAGCGCGGACTGACCGGCGAGATCGCAGCGCGCTTCGGCCTCGGGTACGCGCCGGACGGATGGCAGAATCTCGAGGCAACGTTTCCCAATTATCGGGACGATGCGCTGGTCGACGCGGGACTCGTCATCGTCAGCGACAAAGCGGATGCGCAGGGCCAGAGCCGCCGTTACGACCGGTTCCGCGAGCGCGTGATGTTCCCGATCCGAAACGTTAAGGGACAGGTCATCGGTTTCGGCGGCCGCGTGCTCGACGGCGGCGAGCCGAAATATTTGAATTCGCCGGAAACACCTCTATTTAGCAAGGGCAGCGAGCTGTACGGGCTTTTCGAAGCACGCCTCGCGATCAGGGAACAACGGTACGTGCTGGTGGTTGAAGGTTATATGGACGTCGTCGCGCTGGCCCAGTTGGGGTTTCAGAACGCAGTCGCGACGCTCGGCACAGCTTGCACGCCGATTCATGTGCAGAAATTACTGCGTCAGACTGACACGGTGATTTTCAGCTTCGACGGCGATGCGGCCGGTCGGCGCGCGGCACGCCGCGCACTCGACGCATGCCTGCCGCATGCGGCGGACAACCGGACCATCCGGTTCCTGTTTCTGCCGACCGAGCACGATCCGGACAGCTACGTGCGCGAATTCGGCACCGAAGCATTTGCGCAGCAGGTTGAGCGTGCGATGCCGCTGTCACAGTTCATGCTGAACGAGGTGCTGGCCGGCAAGGAACTGGACCAGCCCGAAGGCCGGGCGCGCGCGCTCTTCGATGCGAAACCGCTGTTGCAGGCGTTGCCGGCCAATGCGTTGCGTGCGCAGATCATGCACATGTTCGCGGACCGCCTCGATGTGCCGTTCGACGAAGTGGCCGCACTGTGCGAAGTCGATGCGCGGATCGCAGCCGCGGCGCGCTCGGCACCCGCGCGTAAAGACCGGCGCAGCGTAACCGGTATCGAGCAACGCGCGCTGCGCAACCTCGTCATGCATCCGCGCATCGTTGCGACGCTCGATGAGGACGCAGAACGCGATTTGCTGGCGGTAACCCGTCATGCGGAGCTATTCGAGGAAGTGCTGACTCACGCGCGAGCGTTGGGCGAAACGGCCGAATTTCAGTTGCTGTCCGATCTATTGCGCAACGGTGCGAACGCCCCAACCTTCGAGGAAATCTTTCGCGAAATTCTGGACTATGATGAAAACGTTCGGGATTTGTTGCTGAAAGACCCCGAGGATGCGAGCGTCGCCGAAGAGCGCCGCGAGCATGAGCGGCTCGCCGGCGAGGAACTGAAAGCGGCGAGCCTCAAGATGCGCTACGACGCGTCCCGTGAACGCCTTGATCAGTTGGCTCGTCAATCCAGACATACGCCGGAAGAACTGGCGGAATTCAACGGCTTGAGTCAAAGGTGCGCTGACATGAAGCGTCAGCTCGGGCTGTGAGAAAGCGGTAAAAAAGGTGTGAAGGGGAAGTGTCAAGGGAAGGGCTGAAACGCAGGTGCTATAATAAAAGGTTTTCAGCGGTTTTATTTCCAGGCAAAGGCGAAAGGCGATTGCAATGGTAAAGACTACAGGCGGAAAGAAAGCGGCAGGCAAAGGCTCCGAGCAGCCGACCACGAAGGTCACAGAGGCCAGGTCCGCAACTTCCGCAACAAAAACGTCTACCCAGAGCGCCACCCCAGCCCGGAAGCGTACTTCCACCGTTTCCGCCGCGCGAGCGGCTCCGGTGCAGGCGGCGAAAGCTGTCGCATCGGTGAAGGAACCGCCGGGCGCCGGAAGCCCGAAGGAAGACGCAAGGGACGCGGCTGCCGCGCAGGACGATGCGGCAGTGCGCGAATCTCCAGTATCCACGGTTCAACCGGCTGTTGTCCACCAGCCGCGAGTCGAGACTACAGCCGGTACGGCGAACTCCATGACGAAAAAGCTGAACGAAGTATCCGTCGATGACGACGCAACCACCCAGAGCGAAGAACCCGCAACGACTCCCGCTCCGGGCAAAGGCGAAAAGGCCAAGGCACGCGACCGCCGCGCGAAGGAGAAAGCGCTGCTGAAGGACGCATTCGCCTCCACGCAGCCGGGCACCGCGGAAGAGCTCGAGGAGCGCCGCTCGAAGCTGCGCGCGCTGATCAAGCTAGGCAAGGAGCGTGGCTTCCTGACCTACGCGGAAATCAACGACCACCTGCCGGACAATTTCGCCGAGACCGAGGCGATCGAAGGCATCATCAGCACGTTCAACGACATGGGCGTGGCCGTCTACGAGCAGGCGCCCGATGCTGAAACGCTGCTGCTGAACGACAACGCGCCCGCCGCGTCGTCGGACGACGAAGTCGAAGAGGAAGCGGAAGTTGCGTTGTCAACGGTCGATTCCGAATTCGGCCGCACGACCGACCCGGTGCGGATGTACATGCGCGAAATGGGCACGGTCGAACTGCTGACGCGTGAAGGCGAAATCGAAATCGCGAAGCGGATCGAAGATGGCCTGAAGCACATGGTCATGGCGATCTCCGCGTGCCCGACCACGATCGCGGACATCCTCGCGATGGCTGAGCGCGTCGCGAACGAAGAGATCCGCATCGACGAACTGGTCGACGGTCTGATCGACGAAAACGCCGCAGACGCGGACGGTTTCTCGGAGCAGGAAGCGGAAGCGATCGAGAACGAAGACGAGGAAGCCGAAGAGGACGAAGAAGAAGAGGAAGAGGACGACGACGGCGCCGCGCAAGCCACGGCAAACGCCGCGCAGCTCGAGGCCCTCAAGCGCATGTCGCTCGAAAAATTCGCGCTGATCAGCGAATGGTTCGACAAGATGCGCCGCGCGTTCGAGAAGGAAGGCTACAAGTCGAAGTCGTACCTGAAGGCGCAGGAAACGATCCAGAACGAGCTGATGAGCATCCGCTTCACCGCGCGTACCGTCGAACGTCTGTGCGACACGCTGCGTGCTCAGGTGGACGAAGTGCGTCAGGTCGAGCGTCAGATCCTGCACACGGTCGTCGACAAGTGCGGCATGCCGCGTGCCGAGTTCATCGCGCGTTTCCCGGGCAACGAAACGGACCTCGAGTGGTCGGACAAGATCGTTGCTGAAGGTCATTCGTACAGCGCGATCCTCACGCGTAACATCCCGGCGATCCGCGAACAGCAGCAGCGTCTGCTCGACCTGCAGGCGCGCGTCGTGCTGCCGCTGAAGGACCTGAAGGAAACCAACCGCCAGATGGCGGCCGGCGAACTGAAGGCGCGTCAGGCCAAGCGCGAGATGACCGAAGCGAACCTGCGTCTGGTCATTTCGATTGCGAAGAAGTACACGAACCGCGGTCTGCAGTTCCTCGACCTGATCCAGGAAGGCAACATCGGCCTGATGAAGGCGGTGGACAAGTTCGAATATCGCCGCGGCTACAAGTTCTCGACGTACGCCACGTGGTGGATTCGCCAGGCCATCACGCGTTCGATCGCGGATCAGGCGCGCACGATCCGTATTCCTGTTCACATGATCGAAACGATCAACAAGATGAACCGCATCTCGCGTCAGATTCTGCAGGAAACCGGTCTCGAGCCGGATCCGGCAACGCTGGCCGAGAAGATGGAGATGCCGGAAGACAAGATCCGCAAGATCATGAAGATCGCGAAGGAACCGATCTCGATGGAAACGCCGATCGGCGACGACGACGATTCGCATCTCGGCGACTTCATCGAAGACACGAACACGGTTGCGCCGGCCGACGCCGCACTGCATGCCAGCATGCGCGACGTCGTGAAGGACGTGCTCGACTCGCTGACGCCGCGCGAAGCGAAGGTACTGCGCATGCGTTTCGGCATCGAGATGAGCACGGACCATACGCTCGAGGAAGTCGGCAAGCAGTTCGACGTCACGCGTGAGCGGATCCGTCAGATCGAGGCGAAGGCGCTGCGAAAGCTGCGTCACCCGAGCCGTTCCGACAAGCTGAAGTCGTTCCTCGAAGGAAACTGACGTGAGTCGTCGGCCGCTTCGCTTTTAACGAAGTGAAGCGGTCGGGCCGCTGTCTTCACGCGGGGCTTCAGGGCTGTTTCGTGTAGTACGCGAAGCAGTCCCGGAAGCCCCGATTTCGTGTAGTATGTCGGCCAATCAGCGATCAGGCCCGGCCTTGCGACCGGGTCTTTTTCTTCTTGGGCCGGACGCCGTGCTGGTTGCAGGCAGCGGACTCATAATCCGCCTCCGAAAGGACACCGTGGGTTCGAATCCCACCCGGCCCACCAAGCTTCGCAAGCACCTCTTCAAACCTCTCTCCACGGCAAATCGACAAAACCAGTTAAATTTGATTTAACAGGTTAGTTGAAGCGCACCTACATTTTCCTCGCGAGTGACCAAACTACCCGCGCGAGGCCTGCGCCGCCCGCCTGGTTAGTCCAGTTTTAGTACTTGCCAGTTTGCCTAACGAAATTTCTGTTTATGCCCGCGTGTCCAACGAAATCCTACGCGCGGCATGTTCCGCTATCACAAGGGTGGGCGCCAGAGTGTTTCCAGTCGTGATCGACGGCATGACGGAGCTATCTGCAACTCTCAGGTTCGTTAAGCCGTGAACGCGTAAAGACGCATCGACCACTGCCTGCTTTCCGGCGCCCATTGCACATGTGCCGACGGGATGCCAATAAGTACCCATGTTGTTTCGGATGAATTCGAGTATCTGTGCTTTCCCATGCGGTGGCTTGCGGACCTTGCCCGTGCAGTGTCGCGATATAGGCGCTGAGGCGGCGAGCTCCGAGCATTTTTCCACCGCAGTGCACAGCGCATCGATGTCGGCTTTTTCGGCGAGGTAGTTGGGGTCGATATCGATGTCGCCATCGCGATGAGCGAGCGTCAAGCGGCCGCGGCTCAATGGGCGTAAGAGCGCGGTTTGCAGCGAGAAGCACTTTTCCATCGGTGCGTCTGTCAGGCCGATTGCGCCGCCGGAAATCACGACCTCGATGTCCGGTGTGGAGAGCGCTTCGTGGCTGCGTGTATAGAGATGCGCGCCGAGGCGTCCCTCGCGGTGTACGGGTTCTGCGGTTTCAGCTGAAAATGCGTTGATGAAGCAATGGTCATGAAGATTTTCGCCAACGCCGGGAAGATCGTGAATGACCTTGATGCCGACCTGGCCCAGGTCGGCTGCATTGCCGATTCCCGAGCGCATCAGCAAGTACGGCGTGGCCAATGCGCCGGCGCTCAATATGATCTCGCCGGACGCGCGGAACTCGCGCAGTTTCCCTTCATGGCGACAGCGCACGCCCACACAATCGTTTCCAGCGAATATCAGCCGATCGACCTCCGCGCGACTGAGGACCGTCAGATTCGGGCGATCGATGGCGGGGTGCAGAAATGCATGCACGACGCTAAAGCGCCGTCCCGCGGCGACGGTCAGATCGTATGTGCCGCTGCCTTCCTGCACGGGTCCGTTGACGTCGGAAAGGCGGGGGTGCCCGGCACTCCCGCAAGCCTCAAAAAACGCTTCGGCAAGCGGCACGCCGCATGAGGTGGACGCGAGGCGCATCGGCCCGTTTGTACCTCGTCTGTCATTGTCTTCCGATCTCAACGTGGTTTCGAGTTGCCGGAAGAGGGGCTGGAGACTGGCAAAGTCCCAACCGGTATTGCCATCGGCGGCCCACCGGTCAAAATCGGATGGATGCCCCCAAACCCAAACCGTCGCATTGATGCTGCTGCATCCACCGAGCACCTTGCCGCGATTCCAGTCGAATACGCGCCCGTTCGCATGGCGCTGGGGAACCGTGCGATATCGCCAGTCCACGTCGCTGCCGAAATTCGTGGACCATAGCGCCGGCTCGACCATCGCAGGCCGGTCGACGTCGGCGCCACCGGCTTCAATGAGCAGCACCTTGCGGGACCTGTCTTCGGACAGCCGTGCTGCGATGAGGCACCCGGCCGATCCTCCACCTACCACGATATTATCGTAGGTATCCGAACTTAAATTTCCTGTGACGAGAGGCATGTCGTTTCGTCCATGATCATCAAGTGGGAAAACCGGTGAAACAGCCATTGGTACGGCGATGTCCGCTGTAACTCTACATGCAGCGGATTCGTGTGTTGATGAAACTTCTTCTAGTGATTCCTTGCACTTCGCGTAGAGCGAATCAGCACGAAAGAATGCCGGCATGCACATGCAGGCGCGGAATAAAAATGCCGGTCAGGCTGTAATGAAAATGAACGGCTGCAAAGCGGCAATTGCGGTTTGAGGCATCCCGTACCGGCTAACCTGACACAGCCGGCGTTTAGCCATATTCTTCTGTTGGAGCGACCGCCCAGCGGTAGCCGCCCTCGATCGTTCACTTTCGCATGGGAGAAGATATGGAGACGCCGTCTGTCATTTCCTCGATCCGTCAGATTTACGTCATTGAACGCGAAACGCTTGGCGAGGCGGGCCGCACGGCCAGTCAGCCATCGCTTCATGTCGTTGCCGCCGCGGTGTTTGCGAATCCCTATGCCGGTCAGGGCGCGGCTTCCGAAGAGTCGCTTGCGCGTCTCGCCGAAATGTCCGTCGAAATCGGCACCGTACTGACGCAAAAGGCATTGCAACGATTCGCTGGGCAAGCGCGTCCGCGGGCGTATGGCAAGGCCGCGCTGGTCGGTACGAACGGAGAATCGGAACATGGCGCGGCGCTGATCCATCCGAGGCTCGGCCTCGCGATGCGCACCGGTCTCGGGGCAGGCCCGGCGCTGATTCCAGGAAACGCAAAGGTCGGTGCTGCCGGCGCCACCATCGATCTGATTTTCGGCGGAGCTGATGATGCCTGGGATTACGATGCAATGGATAGCATCGTCCTGTCGGTGCCCGGTGCGCCGGGGCCGAATGAAATTGTGCTGTTCGTCGGATTCGGCACCACGCGCGTCAACGCGCGGGTAAGAGGAGCGAGCGCCGAGCAGGTCGCGAAGCTTGTGCAGGATATTCAGAGCCGCCGGACATAAACGCTGATGAGGCGGCGGCCGCACGCCGATTCGAGTCGCGGCCGCTTAACTTTTCTCCTGCCCGCGATGCCCCATCGCGCGCGAAATCTTAAGCGCGCACGCCTCCACATCGGGCGCAAACTCCTTCATCTTGCGCGCAGTAAGCCGCTCGAGCGGCCCGGAAATACCGACCGCCGCGATCGGCTGATCAAGCCCGTTGAACACCGTCGCGGCCACACCGCCGACCCCTTCGCGCCACTCGCCGTTATTGATCGCATAGCCGGCCCGCACAACCTTCTGCAACTCCGCCTTGAGGGCAGGCAGCGACGTGATCGTCACGGCTGTGTGGCGCGTCAGCTGCTTCGCGTAGCCATCGAGATAGCCGTCGTGCTGATAGGCAAGCAGCGCCTTGCCCGTTGCGACCGCATACGCGGGGCCGCGTCCGCCGACCATCGAATACGCGCGAATCGGCTGCGCGCTGTCGATTTTCTCGACATACACCACGTCCAGGCCGTCCAGCACCGAAAGATGCACCGTCTCTTCGGTGCGCTCGGCGAGCGCCCGCATCAACGGCAACGCGACTCTGCGCACATCGAGCTGCGCCAGCTGACGCGCCCCCAGTTCGAACAGGCGGATCGTGCCGCGATAGCCGCCGGCCTGTTCGTCGCGTTCCACATAGCCGGCATAAATCAGGGTCTGCAACGTGCGATGCGCGTTGCTGCGTGTCAGCCCGACACGGGTCGCCAGTTCTTCGATGGTCTTCGGCTGGTGCTCGAGGTCGGTGACCGCCTCGAGAACGACGAGACCTTTAAGCAGTGTCTTGTCCATATTGACTTCCTAAATAATAGGAAGTCTATCACGCATTCTGGCCGGGGAAAGCAAGACAAGCACCACCGTTTCAGAACGATTTCACGACGTAACCGTCGATATTCCCCGCACGCTGTTTCTGTCGCTGCGCACGACGGCCAGCGTCGCGATCAGCGCAAGCAGCGCACCGATAGAAAGCCATGCGCCAGGTATCGCCTTGTTCCCCGTCACGTGAATCAGCAGCGTGCAGATCGCCGGCGTGAAGCCGCCGAAAATCGCTTGCGACAAGCTGTATGCAAGCGAAAAGCCGGTGCCGCGCACATTCGGCGGAATGATTTCCGTGAGCGTGACGACGAGCGACGCCTGATAGGTTGCGTAGAGCACCGCAAAGCCGACCTCGACCGCGAGCAGCGTGCCGAACGACGGCGCGCTCACGAGCCAGCTCATGGTTGGATACGACACGAGCGCGATAATCAGCGACGCGCCGAGCAGCATCGGTTTGCGGCCCACCTTGTCGGATACCGCGGCCATCAGCGGAATCATGATGAACGTCGTCATCGCGACGCCGATCGTGACCCAGAACGTATCGATCGGCTTGAGGCCGAGCACGGCGCGCCCATAAGTCGGCGTATAAGCGGTGATCAGATAGAACATGATGCTCGTCAGCGTTACGAGCATCGTCGACCAGAGGATGATCTTCCAGTTGGTTGCAAGCGAACGGAAAATATCGCCGACCGATTGCGGTTTTTGCGCCTTGAATACGTGCGATTCCTGCACCGATCGGCGAATCCAGAACAGCACCGGAATGATCGAGCAGCCGAACAGAAACGGAATGCGCCATCCCCATGCATCCATCTGATCGGCCGACAGCGTGAAGCGCAACACGACACCGAGAATTGCCGCGATCAGCACGGAAATCTGCTGGCTCGCCGATTGCCACGACACATAGAAGCCGCGTCGTCCAGGCGGCGCAATTTCCGATAGATACACCGACACGCCGCCCGATTCGGCGCCTGCCGAGAAACCCTGCAGCAGGCGGCCCGCAATCACCAGTACCGGCGCGAGCAACCCGATCGACGCATAGCTCGGCGTCACCGCAATCAGCAGCACGCCGATCGACATCAAGGTCAGCGTGACAATCAGACCCGCGCGTCGCCCATGCTTGTCCATATACGAGCCCAGCACGATCGCGCCCAGTGGCCGCATCAGGAACCCCACGCCAAACGTGGCGAGCGACAGCAGCAGCGAAATGAACTCGTTATCGCCGGGAAACATGGCCTTCGCGATCGACGACGCATAGAAGCCGTAGACCATGAAGTCGTACATCTCGAGAAAATTTCCGCTTACCACGCGAAATACGGTACCTGCTCGCGCATCGGGCGCTGTGTGCGTCGCCATCTCTGTCTCTCTCCAAGGATTTAGATTCCTAAAATTCAGGAACACATTCTCAAATTTTGGTTTACTTGATCCTCCCACCGCTGCAAAATGAGGTCAAGCGGCAACGCGGCATCCAGGGGAATTCCCTGGAACCGCGCAATACCGCGTTCGCGAATGCACTAATGCACTAATCAGGGTGCCGAATCAGGCGGCACAAAATATCGGGCGAATCAGCGAGGGTTGAGATGGAATTGCCACTTCAGGGAATCCGGGTCATCGAGTTCTGCAATGTCGCGGCGGGGCCGTATTGCGGCATGCTGCTTGCCGATATGGGTGCGGACGTCATCAAGGTTGAACATCCGGAAGGCGGCGACACGCTGCGTGCGTGGCCGCCGATTTCCGACGGCTACAGCGAGAACTTCGCTTCGCTGAATCGCAACAAGCGATCGGTCGCGCTGAATCTGAAAGACGCGGCCGACATCGAACAGGCGAAAGCGTTGATTCGCACCGCTCACGTATTGATCGAAAATAACCGTCCGGGCGTGATGGACCGTCTCGGTCTCGGCTACGAGGCGATCAGCGAGCTTGTTCCGCACCTCGTTTATTGCTCGATTTCCGCCTACGGTCAGACCGGTCCGCGCGCGCAGGAAGGCGGCTTCGATCTCACCGTGCAGGCGATGAGCGGCATCATGAGTATCACGGGCGAACCCGATGGCGCGCCGGTGAAATGCGGCGTGCCGCTCGCGGATTTTTCTGCCGGCCTCTATGCGGCGTTCTCGATTGCGTCGGCCTTGCGCGGCGTCGAGAGCAGCGGCGTCGGCACCCACATCGATGTACCGATGCTTGGCGCGACGCTTGCGATCGCCGCGTTGCAAACGTCCGAATATTTCGGCACGGGCCGCGACCCGGTCAAGCTCGGCTCCGCGCACCCGCGCAACGCGCCGTATCAGGCGTTCAAGGCGCGCGACACGTGGTTCGGCATGGCCGCGGGCAACAACGCGCTATGGCGCGCGGTATGCAAGGTCGTTGAACGAAGCGATCTCGAAGCCGACGATCGTTTCGCCACGACGACGTTGCGGGCACAACATCAGGTCGTCCTGCGAGACATCCTTGAAGGCATCTTCGCATCGGCGGACGCGCAGGCATGGATCGCGCGCTTTCGCGAGGCAGGCGTGCCGTGTGCGCCGATCAATACCTATTCGCAGGTGCTTGCGGACGAACAGGTCGCACATATGACCTGGGTTCAACCGCTCGAATTGCCGAACGGCGTGAAAACGCGCACGTTCGCGTCGCCCGTGCGCTTTTCCGGCGAAACGCCGCCTATCCGCATGCGTCCGCCCGCGCTTGGCGAACACAACGGCGAACTGCTCGCGGGCGCGGCAAGCGAGGTCGAAGCATGAATCTGCTGGCAATCGAAAAGTACCCTGAATACTGGTCTATTACGCTGAAGCGGCCGGAAAAGCACAATGCCTTGTCCGCCGAGCTCGTCGAGCAGCTGATTGCCACTTTTGACGAAATCGCTACATCGAATGTGCCGGCGGTCATTCTGCAAGGCGAGGGCCGTTGCTTTAGCGCAGGGTTCGATATGACCGATGTCGAGCAAGCGAGCGAAGGCGACTTGCTGCTGCGATTCGTGCGCATCGAAACGCTGCTGCAGCGTGTCGCCGCGTCGCCGGCGTTGACGGTCGCCGTCGCGCACGGCAAAAACTTCGGGGCGGGCGTGGACCTGATTGCTGCATGCAATATGCGCGTCGCGGCGCCGGGCACGACGTTTCGCATGCCGGGCCTGCAGTTCGGCCTCGTACTCGGTACCGGCCGTTTCGCGCGCATTGTCGGGTTGCTCGAAGCGCAGCGTATCCTTGAGACATCCGAAACGTTCGATGTCGACCGTGCGGTTCGAAATGGTTTTATCGAGCGCGTCGCCTCGCTCGAGCAGCGCGATCATGTGGTAGCGGATGCAGTTGCGCGAGCCACTTCGCTACCGGCCGCAAGCCGCGCGTTGTTAAGCGATGCACTGCGCGATGCACTGCGCGACGACCACGCTAACGCCGATCTCGCCGCCCTGGTACGCTCAGCAGCCGAACCCGGCCTCAAGCGCCGCATCGATGCTTATCGAAACTCCGGGAACCCGGCATCGAGCCCGCGCAGCGAGCATCCGCAGAAGGAGACGTTATGACTTCCGGCTTTCCAGACACCGACAAGTGCGTGTCACTTTCAGAACTCGTCGCGCGCGTACCCGATGGCGCGTCGCTGGGCCTTGGCGGCAGCTTCCTGCATCGCGGCCCGTTTGCGTTCGTGCGTGAACTGATTCGCCAGCAAAAGCGCGGCATCGAAGTGGTCAAGCAATCGCCGGGCTACGACATCGACATCTTGTGCCGTGCCGGCGTCGCAAGCCGCGCGCGTTGCGGCATCGTCGCAATGGAAGGCAATTTCGGCCTCGCTCCGTACTATCGGAAAGCGGTCGAGAGCGGTGCGCTCAAGCTCGAAGAACACGCATGCGCGAGTCTGACCGCGGGCTTGCGCGCGGCCGCATTCGGCGTGCCGTTCCAGCCCTGCGCGGGACTGCACGGCAGCGACCTCACACGCATCAACAACTGGAAGTGCATCGAAGATCCGTACGGCAGTGGCGCCGCGACCTGGGTGATTCCCGCGATCGCGCCGGACTTTGCCGTGATCCATGCGAGCAGCGTGGATAGACAAGGCAACGTGCGCATTGCCGGCACGTATCACTGGGATCGCATCATCAGTCGTGCTTCGAAAAGCGTGCTCGTTGTTGCCGAAGAAATCTCGGACGAAGACTTTTCGGCTCAGCCGGAGTTGACGGTGATTCCGTACTTTATGGTCGAAGCGTACGCGATTGTCCCCAATGGAGCGTGGCCGGGCTCGTGCTGGCCGAAGTATGCGGTCGACTATGCGGCAGTCGAGGCTTATCTGCCCGCGGGCCAGGACGTGCTCGACGCGCACCTCGCTCAAGCGCCGGAAGAAAGGAGCGCGCATCATGCATGAACCGTGGTCAGGCTTCTCCTATATCGTCACGAATCTCGCACGGTTTATACGTCCGAACGAAATTACTTTTAGCGGCGTGAATTCGACACTGCCGATGCTTGCCTGCCTGATGGCCAAGCGCGCCTACGACTGGGATTTCGTCTATATCAACGTGGCGGGCGGCGTAAATCCGACGCCATCGTCGATTCCGTTGTCGAGTTCGGATCCTGTGCTGGCTGAAGGCTCGGCCTCGATTTTCGCCAACGAAGACTTCTACGACCTCTGCGCACGCGGCCGCATGGATCTGACCTTCCTCGGCGCCGCACAGCTCGATGGAAGCGGTTGCGCGAACAACTCGTGCATTGGGGAATGGGATCATCCGAAAGTCCGCTTACCGGGCGGCGGCGGCGGCGCCGTCATGCTGCCGACGGCGCGTCGCGCCTGCACATGGCGTACCGAGCATTCGCGCCGAACCCTTGTGCAGAAGCTCGATTTCGTCACGTCGTGGGGCGGCATGCACGGCGTCGTCACGCCGATCGCGGTATTCGTGAAGCGCGATAACCGGCTCGCGCTTCAGTCGTGGCACCCGGAATCGAGCCTCGACGAAGTGCGCGAGCGGACCGGATTCGAATTCGATGCAACCGGTGCGGAGCCGACGCAGCCGCCGAGCGCGCGCGAGCGCGAGGCGCTGCGCGCGCTCGACCAGAACGGGCAATTCGAACACGACGCGGCCATTCGCTTGAGGTAAGCACGATGCTGAAGCAATCCGATTCGCCGCGGAACACGGAAAGCGGCACTGAAAGTGGCACATATGGCGGCGCCGATAGCACCGCGCAAACGCTCGCGCAGGCGTTCGCTGCATACTGGAGCAAGCCGCAAGTCGCCGCATTGACCGCACTTGACGACGGCACGCGGTCATTAACGTATGCAGAGCTAGCGGATGCAACCGCGACGACCGCCGCAAACCTGTTTGCGCGAGGCCTCGCGCGCGGCGACGTAGTCGCGATCGCAATGAGCCGTTCGCTCGACGCGGTCATCGTTCTGCTGGCGGCGATCCGTTGCGGACTGTGTCCTTGTGTACTCGAACCGAAATTGCCGGCCGAAGAAATCCATGAACGATTGACGCTGGTAGGCGCGAAAGGACTGGTCTTCGATTCCGCCAACAATGAACTTGCGCAAGCGCTCAAGCTCAATCGTGGTAGCGCAATTCTGGCGATTAATTTCGCTGAACTCGATACGCACGCTGAAGCAGAATCCAAAGCCACCGATTCAACGCGCGAACCACCTATCGATGCGCAGACGCCCGCTTTGCTTCTCTTCACATCGGGAAGCACCGGCCGTCCAAAAGCAGTCGAACTGACGCAACGCGCGCTGTTGAACAACGCGCTGGGTGTAATCGCCCACACCGGCCTTTCGCCGCAAGACCGTCTGCTGCATGTGATGCCGATCTATCACACGAATGGCGTGAATAACCAGCTGTTTGCCCCGTTGCTTGCAGGCGCAACGATTGTGTTCGCCGATCGCTTCCGCGCCGACGACATGCCCGCGCTCATGGAACGGCATCGACCGACGATCATCACCGGCGTTCCGACCATGTATTCGCGCATGCTGTCGCAGACGTTCACGCCGGCGGTACTGGCATCGCTGAGAATCGCGCGATGCGGCTCGGCGCCGATTACCGAGGCGCTGCACCGCGAAGTGGAAGCGAAGCTCGGCTGTCCGCTTATCGTTTCGTATGGGTTATCGGAAGCAACGTGCACGAGCACGATGAATCCGCCCCACGCGCGCAGGATCGGTTCGGTCGGCACCGTGCTGCGCGGGCAATCGGTTCAGCTGAGGCAAGCCGACGACACGATGACGGATGCACCCGGCGTCGAAGGTGAAATCTGTATCGCCGGTCGAAGCGTGATGACCGGTTACCTCGGCGCGGAAGACGCGACCGCGCGCACCGTTACCGATGGATGGCTGCGTACCGGCGACCTCGGCCGCTTCGACGAAGACGGATACCTGTACGTCACCGGCCGTATCAAGGACGTGATTATTCGCGGTGGAGAAAACCTCTCGCCGTTACTGATCGAAAACGTGATTGTCAGCGAGACGCACGTGCAAGCCTGCTGCGTGGTCGGCAAGCCTGATAGGGATCTGGGCGAGGTTCCGGTCGCGGTGATCGTGGCAGGGAGCGATTCGACACTGCAGGCGCAGGATATTTGCGATTCGGTGCGCCGCAGACTGTCGCGCATTTACGTGCCGCACGAAGTCTATTTCGTCGACGCGCTTCCCGAGACGGCAGTCGGCAAGGTCGATCGCAAGTCGCTCGCGGGCCTGGTGCGCGATGGCTTGCTTCACGCCGTGTCATAGCTCCCGCAAGGTACTTGAGCTCGCGAGCTTGCGTAAATTCCCGTAAGCTCGCGTGAGCACACGCTTTTCACGCCGCAATTCAAAAGCGCAATCCTCAAATCTCGTTGAAGCGGCTTGCTTAAGCAGCATGGAAGCGTTCATCGCTTCTATTATGTGTCTTAACATCCGCCGCACGTCCTGCAAGCACGCCTTAGAAAATTCATTCGCCAACCGCGTGCGGGCTTGCGTTTTTCGCCAAGCATGGAATGACTTCACCCCTCCCGGATGTCGAAGTTTAACTAGCCAGCCAGGCCAGGCCTGTCGATCATGCAGATAACGGCACGCTAATGCATTCGCGTGTCCGCAGCATCGCTGTCATGCCTGTTTGTTTGCATCGAGCGTGCTTGCTAGTTGAATCAGGGCATTTTGAAGTCGGAGGGGTGCCATGCTGGGTCTCGCATCGATTTTTCGTCGGCCGCTGTTCCGTCGAACGCAGCTTTTTTCACAGTCGGACAATGCTGCGGTTGTACCCACGGTTGAATCTCGCAGCTCAAGCTTGCGAACCGATTTACGAACCGCTGGGTCCAACGAGTCATCGCACGAGCACTCGAATCGCACCGAGGCCGAGCGCCTCGAACGCGTTGCCGCCTACGCACGCGCCGGCTATTTCAACCTGGGATACACGTACGAGATGTTCCATCTCGCCGGCGAGTTGCCGCCGCCTGAATGACAGGCCGGCATAAACGGCGTGCGGGTATAAACGCATACCTGAACGCGTATTTGAGCGCATACCCGCCGCGCACGCCGAATCTGTTTTTCGCAAAAGGACGGAGTAAAACCCATGAGCGATATCGTCATCGATCAACCCGTCATGGTCGAGGCCGACCTGAACTATCTGGTGCCCAACGGCGAGCGGCCTTACCGTTATATGTACGATCCGCCGTCGGGCGTGCCGCGTGAAGCCGGCACCTACCGCGCGTATCGCATGCCGATCGTCAATGCACGCGTCGCGGCGCCGCCGGGCGGTTTATCGATCGACCGCAACGGCTTCGAACTGCATACGCATACGAGCGCACTCGCCGACTTCTCCGACGCGCGTGCCGTCGAAGCGGTGTACTACCCCGAATCGATCGAGTTGATCAAGCGCCTGACCGGTGCGCGGAGCGTAGTGATTTTCGACCATACGCTGCGCGATGCCGACCCGGCGACCCGGGCACAGAATGGCCACCAGCCGGTCATGACGATCCACAACGATCAGACCTTCGTCTCGGGCGCGCGCCGGGTACGGGAACTCGCGCCCGCTGGTGAAGCCGACGAGTGGCTCAACGGGCGCACGGCGATCATTAACCTGTGGCGCCCGATTGCTGCACCGGTCGAATCGTCGCCGCTTGCGATGTGCGATTCGCGCAGCATTGCGCCGGACGACCTGGTCCCGACCGATTTGCACCGCCAGGACGGCACCAGCGGCGAGGTTTACACCTTCGCGCATAACGCGCAGCACCGTTGGTATTACTTTCCGCAGATGACGCCCGACGAAGTCGTGCTGCTGAAAATTTTCGATTCTGCCGGAGACGGGATCGCCCGATTGACCGCGCATAGCGCATTCGAAGATCCGACCTCGCCTGCCGACGCGCTGCCGCGAAAAAGCATCGAATTGCGCTCCGTGGTGCTGTTCTGACGCGACGCAAAATACGCACGAGCGAAACAATTGCCTTCTATACTCGCGCCGAACGAGGCTAAAAAGATTAGCCTGCTACCGTTGACAGTTTTACGGGGAGGCAAACGGCGCGATGGAAACGACGGTTATCTCGAGCTGGGGCGCATTCGTCGACTTGTGTTCGGATCTCGACGGCTGGGCCTTTCGCGGGCAGCCCGACGCACGCTGGCATCTGCAAAGCTCGTTGTCGCGCTATCTGCTCGCGTATGTTGCGGACCGCGCGGAATGGCAGGCGCGTGAAGCGCGCGCGATCCGCATCTTTCGGCGCAAGGCTCACAATTACCTTGCAAACCCGGACCTGCTCAATGACGATCTGCGCTGCCTGAGCCTGATGCAACACCATGGCGCGCCGACGCGCCTGCTCGATTTCACGAAGTCGCCGTTCGTCGCCGCATTTTTCGCGCTCGAACGCACGACGACCGATGCCGCGATCTTCGCGTTGAACACACCGGCGCTATGGTGCAACAGCGCCCGCCCGAAAGCAGCGCCGATGCTCACGCGCGATGAACTCGACCCGCGCGTGAAGGGCAATCTCGAGCGGTATTTCCTCAGCAACGAAAACGAGGTGATCTGGTTCGGTGAGCCATCCGAAATGGACGGCCGCCTGATCGCGCAGTCCGGCACGTTCGTCGTGCCGGGCGTGATCGACCGGCCGCTGCACGCGATTCTCGACGATTATGAAAGCGACACCGAACTGCTGCGCAAGATCATTCTGCCGCCGGACCTGCGCAGCGACGCGATGCGCTGGCTATACCGCATGAACATCACGAACGCGTCGCTGTTCCCTGATCTCGATGGCCTCGCGAAATCGATCGCAGTTGAACTTGAAATGGTGTGGCCGAGCCTGACGTTCGGTTCATAGCGCACAGAAAAGCGCGCAACTGCGCTGAAAGGCGCGCATGAGGGCAAAGACAAAGCGCGCACGTAACGCCGCTCAAAAACTCAAAGTCTCATACGCCTTGACGATCGCGCTTGCAACGGTCTCAATCTGCTCGCGCTTGACCATCGCCTGCGAGCGTAATAACTGATACGCCTCGTCTTCGGACACTTTGCGCGCATCCATCACGATGCGCTTTGCGCGCTGGATCGTGCGCAGATTTGCCTGCTTCTGCTCGAGCCGCTCGGAGAATGTCATTCGAAAGCTAGAGCTTGTGCGATGCCGCGCATGGTTGGTGCACGCTTGCACAGTTCGCGTGCGGCTTTAGCCACCGCACATGGCGCGAGGCGCCTGTCGATCATGCCCGCAGCGCATGGCGCGGCGCAAGTGATCAATATGCGAAGTGCGTCGGCCCTTGTTGAATCGCACGTGAGCGCCGAGCCGACACCGAGCCGACGATAGTTGGCATACCCATTGCTTTTTAGAGCTTGCTGATCAGGCGCGCGCCGCCGGTCAGCCAGTCACTTACGTCGCGCACGACAACGGCGTCCCGCGCGGCAACGGCCAATGAAGCCCGACACCGGTTGATCCGGTCTCGGGCTTTTTGCGTTCGCGTTTTTCCCATTCACGTCGCACCGAAGCAGATGAGCAGATGAAATGACGGACACAAGG
Source organism: Paraburkholderia edwinii (assembly GCF_019428685.1). Lineage (NCBI taxonomy): Bacteria > Pseudomonadati > Pseudomonadota > Betaproteobacteria > Burkholderiales > Burkholderiaceae > Paraburkholderia > Paraburkholderia edwinii. Next base: position 3,242,534 of record NZ_CP080096.1, on the reverse strand, counting down.
AGCCATAAAACAATGAAACGCCTCTCTTACGCGGCAACGGCAACCGCATTACTGATGACCTTGCACACGGCGTTCGCCGCCGACCCGATCAGGATCGGCGTGCCGGTGGGCTTAAGCGGCGCGAACAGCGTCGTTGCGCCGTCGGTCGTGCAATCGGCACAACTCGCCGTCGACGAAATCAACGCGAAAGGCGGCATTCTTGGCCGTCAGGTGAGCCTCGAAGTGGCAGACGACGGCAGCGGCGCCGCAGGTGCGCAAAAGGCGTTCGATTCGCTGATTTTCGACAAGAAGGTCAATGCGCTGATCTCGATGGAAACGAGCGCCGCGCGCAACGCGGGTTTGCCGATCGTCTCGCGCGGCAAGGTGCCGTTTATCTACACGTCGTTCTATGAAGGCCGCTCGTGTAACCGCTATATGTACGTCGACGCATGGGTGCCCGACCAGCAGGTCGCGCCGATCGTCGATTACTTCATGAAGCAGCAGCACGCCAAAACGTTTTTCCTGATCGGCAGCGACTACGCATTCGGCCGCGGCATGCTCGACTTCACGAAGAGCTACATCGAGAAGCAGGGCGGCAAGGTGGTCGGCAACGAATACCTGCCGATGGACGGCTCGGACTGGACGTCGATCATCAGTAAGCTGCAGGCGGCGAAACCCGACGCGATCATCACATCGACGGCCGGCGGTGCGCCGAACGTCACGTTGACCAAGCAGTTGCGCGCGGCCGGCATCAAGCTGCCGTACGGCAATCTCGCCGTCGACGAAGGCACGGCAAAAAGCATGGGCGCCGACGCGCAAGGCATCTACATTTCGGGTTCGTATGTCACGAACATCGACACGCCTGCCAATCATCAATTTCTCGCGGCGATGCAAAAGCGCTTCGGCGCCGATCTGAAGACGCCGAACGATCTGTCGGTGCCCGAGTACGAAGCGATCTACCTGTACAAGGCAGCGGTCGAAAAAGCCGGCACCGTCGACACCGCGAAGGTGATACCCGCGCTCGCACAAGTCTCGTTCGACGGCCCGCGCGGCAAGATCCAGATGGACAAGCAGCGTCACACGCCGCTCACGATGTATCTGGGCCAGGTGCAGGCGGACGGTTCGGTCAAGGTGATCGAGTCGTTCAAAAACGTCGATCCGGGTGCGCAGTGCCCGGCACTCAAGTAAGCGCAACGAGGCGACCGCGATGCTGAATCTGGGCCTCGATATCGTCACGACCGCAGCGATCCTGTTTATCGTATCGACCGGATTGCTGCTCGTCTTCGGCGTGATGAAAATCATCAACTTCTCGCACGGCGCATTCCTGACGACGGGCGGTTATGCGAGTGTGATCGTCGCGCAGGCGGGGCTCGGCTGGTGGTGGAGCATTCCGTGTTCGCTGGCGATCGGCTTCGTGCTCGGCATGGCGGTCGAACGCTTTATCGTGCGGCCGCTCTATGCGCGTCCGCTCGATGCGATTCTGGCGACATGGGGCCTCGGCATTATCGTCGGCCAGTTGATCACGCTCGCGTTCGGACGCGGCGTGCAGATGGTCGCGAGCCCGCTGAGCGGTGCGGTTCACTGGCTCGGCGCGCAGTATTCGGCGTACCGGCTCGTCCTCGTCGGCGTCGCATTGATCATCGCGCTGGCGCTCGGCTGGCTGCTCAACGGTACGCGCCTCGGTCTGCAAACCCGCGCGGTCATCATGAACGAAGCGCTCGCGCGCGGTCTCGGCATCAGCAGCGCGCGCGTGCGTTTCATCACGTTCTGCACCGGCGCGGCGCTCGCTTCGCTGGCCGGCTGTCTGATCACGCCGCTTGCGAGCGTCGATCCGAATATGGGTGTCGCGTGGGTGGTCGGCGCCTTCATGCTCGTGCTGGTCGCGGGCGCGTCGCTCGTCAATCTTGCGGTGGCAAGCACGGTGCTCGGCGGCGCGCAGGTGCTCGTCAGCACATTCGTCAATCCGGTGCTCGGCGGACTGACGATCGCGGTGCTCGCCGCGTTGCTGCTGCGTATCCGGCCGGAGGGCTTTGCTCGTGGCTGATCCTGTTTCGACCATGCCGTTGCGCGTGCCGGTTGCGCGGCCGTGGCGCATGCCGCTCGTCGTGGGCGTGGCCGCGCTCGCGGTGCTGGCGGTGGGCAGCGTCATACTGCCTACTTTTCTTGTCAACAACCTGATCCGCTCGTTTCTGTATGCGGCGCTCGCGTTGACTGTCGACCTGTTGTGGGGTTACACAGGGATCCTGACTTTCGGACAGTCGGCGTTCTTCGGCATTGGCGCCTATGCGGCAGGGCTCGTGTTCGTGCACGCCGGCTATTCGCCGCTGCTCGCAGCCGGCGCGCTTGCCGCAGGGCTTGCCGCCGCGTGGCTTGTGTCGCGCGCGATCGGCTGGCTCGCGTTCTATCACGGCGCATCGCCGCTGTATGCGTCGGTCGTCACGCTCGTGTTGCCGATCGTGCTCGTGCAGGCGATCTATTCGGGCGGTGAATTCACCGGCTCGAGCAGCGGGCTGTCGGGCTTCGACAGTATCGATCTGCCGCTCGAAGCGTGGTTCTTTATTGCAGGCGCCTTTCTTACGGTGCTGGCGGTGATCGCGTGGCTTTTCGTACGCAGCGACGCGGGCCGGCTGCTCGTCGCGATCCGCGAGAACGAGTCGCGCTGCGAGTATCTGGGCATCGACGTGTCGCGCTACAAGGCGCGACTGATGGACACCTGCGCGCTCGTTGCCGCCTTCGCGGGTTTCCTGTTCGCATGCGTGCAGATGGTGGTCGCGCCCGAGTATGCAGGCTTCGTATTCGGTACCGAACTCGTGATCTGGGTCGCGCTCGGCGGACGCGGTTCGCTGCTGGGCCCGATTGTCGGCGCGCTGCTGATCGATACGGGCAGCGCGTATCTGAGCGGCGATCTGCCGTATATCTGGACGCTGCTGATCGGCATCGCGTTCGTCGTGGTGATCGTCGCGATGCCGCGCGGGCTCGCGCCGCTGGTCGCCGATGGCGTGCGCGGCATGCTGCCGCGTCGTAAAGGCCCCGCGCCGGTCGCCGTGACGTTTGTCGCGGCGCCTGCGCGCGAGCGCGACGACGCGACCGGGGGAACGGCGCGTCCGGCGCTGTCGCTGCGCGGCATACACAAGCATTTCGGCAGTCTCAAGGTGCTCGACGGCATCAGCTTCGATGCGCATGCCGGCGAACTGCTGAGTCTGATCGGACCGAACGGCGCGGGCAAAAGCACGCTGATGCGCTGCATCGCCGATGGCGCGCAGCGTTCCGGCGGCACCGTCGAAATCGGCGGCGCCGAGATCCGGCGGCTTGCGCCCTATGATTGCGTGGCGCTTGGCGTCGGACGCAAATTCCAGACTGCGACCGTATTCGATTCGTTGAGCGTGGCAGAAGCATTGCGTATCGCACGCTATCGCGTCGCGCGGCCGTCGAGATGGCAACGTTCAACGACGCTCGAATTGCCGCAGCCGGCGCTCGACGTGCTGCGTCTCACGGGCCTCGATCGCATCCCGGAGCAGCAGTGCCGCTATCTGTCGCACGGCCAGAAACAGGCGCTCGAACTCGCGATGGTGCTCGCGCTCGAACCGCGCACAGTGCTGCTCGACGAACCGACCGCGGGCCTCACGAAGCAGGAGCGCACGCAGATCGGCTCGATCTTCGTCTCGCTCGCGACGCGCTACCGGATGTGCCTGCTGCTGGTCGAGCACGACCTCGATTTCGTGCGGCAGATCAGCTCGCGCATCGTCGTGCTGCATCAGGGGCGCATCGTGATGGATGGCGGTGTCGACGAAGTGGTGAACTCGGACCTCGTGCGCGCCGTGTATGCGGGCGAATCGCACACCGGAACGGCCGGCACGGAGGGCGGGGCATGAGCACATCGTCTGCAGTCGATATCGGCGCGCTGCAAAGCGGCTACGGCGAAGCGATGGTGCTCAAGGGCATCGATCTCACGCTCGCGCGCGGCGAAGTGGTCGCGATCATGGGCAAGAACGGCATGGGCAAATCGACGCTGCTGAAAACGCTGATGGGCTATATCCGCCCGAAAAGCGGCGACATCACGCTGTTCGGCGAGCGCATCGCCGGCCTGCCGCCGAACCGGATCGCGCGGCGCGACGTCGCTTACATTCCGCAGGAACAGGCGCTGTTTCAGGACCTGTCCGTCGAAGAGAACCTGAAGCTCGCGCTCGCGCGCGACCGCGATTTCAAGCCGCTTTTCGCGCGTATCGACGACCTGTTCCCGTTTCTGAAGCAGCGTTTGCGGCAGAAGGCGGGCACCCTGTCGGGCGGCGAGCAGAAAATGCTGCTCGTCGCGCGCGCGTTGATCCGCCAGCCGAAGCTGATCCTGATCGATGAAATCACCGAGGGCATGCAGCCATCGGTAATCGAACGGCTGGTCGGCATTCTGACGCGCGAGCGCGACCGTTCCGGTACATCGATGCTGCTCGTCGAACAGCACGTTCACTTTGCGTTTGCTGTCGCGAATCGCTATGCGGTGCTCGAACTCGGCGAGATTCCGGCTGTGGGTTCGACAGCGGATCCGGCAGCTCAAGAAACCGTTGCGCGCTTTTTATCGCTCTAGCCACGGAGACCGTTTTTCATGACTTTTTCGATTGTCGCGCGCTGCCCGGCCAGCGGCGCGCTCGGCGTGGCTGTCAGTACCGCGGTGCCGGCCGTGGGTGCGATGTGCATCTATGTACGCGCGGGCGTTGGCGCGGTGTCCACGCAATCGTGGGTCAATCCGTATCTCGCACTCGACGTGCTCGAACTGCTCGAGCGCGGCGCCGATGCGGAGAGCGCGCTCGCGCAGGCGCTGGGCGGCGACCCGGCTGCGGATTTGCGGCAGATCGGCGTGATCGGCGAGCGCGGGCACGGCGCCGCATGGACCGGTGCGCAATGCACGGGCTGGGCCGGGCAGCGCACCGGCGCCACGTATTCGGTTCAGGGCAACATGCTGGTCGGCGCCGCGACGCTCGATGCGATGCAGGCCGCGTTCGAGGCGACACCCGATCTCGCGCTCGAAGAACGTCTGATGCAGGCGCTCGAAGCCGGGCAGGCTGCGGGCGGCGATATGCGCGGCCGGCAATCCGCCGCGCTCAAGGTCATGCGCGACGAAGCGTACGCATGGGTCGATGTGCGCGTCGACGAACATGAAAACCCTGTGGCCGAACTGCGGCGCGTATTCGAACTCGCGCGGCGCCAGGTGACGCCATTCGTCGAAGGCATGCCGACGCGCGACGACCCGGGTCGTGCGCCGCCACCCGCGGTCACGCGTATGTTGCTGACGCCGCCGCCGTCCCGCCCGGGAGCGACGCAGCGGGCGCGCGGCACGGCCGATGAACGCATCGATGAACTCGCGCGCTGGATCGGCGTCGAGTTTGCGGACGATCGCATTGCACACAATCTGTCTGTGTACCGAACGATACTCACGGAGATCGACAAGCTGCGCACGCTCGATTTGTCGGAGCGTCATCCGGCGATCGTGTTCGATATGACGCGCGTTTATCACGCAACCGAGCGCACCACTGAGCGCATGACCGAGCGCACAGCAGAGCACACAGCCGACCGCGTCGCCGGGGAGCGCCCATGAGCGACGTCGACGATCTGACTTCACTCGCCGCGCGCATCGCGCATGGCGACGTCTCTCCGGTCGACGTGATCGACACGCTGCTCGCCAGTATCGAAGCCCTCGACGCCGACGTGCTCGCGTACGAATGCCTGAACCCGCGGGTCCGGGCGGACGCCGAACGCTGTGCGGAGGAAATCGCGCGCGGCGAGCGGCGCGGACCGCTGCATGGCGTGCCGATCGCCGTCAAGGATAACTACCTGACGGCCGATATGCCGACCACCGCGGGCAGCCGCGCGCCCGGCTATGCGTTCCCCAACGCGGACTCGGCGGCGGTCGCGCGCCTGCGCGCGGCGGGCGCGGTGCTGATCGGCAAGACCCGCACGCACGAGTTCGCATGGGGCACCGAGACGCCGCCGACGTGCAATCCATGGGACCTGTCGCGCATTCCCGGCGGCTCGAGCGGCGGGTCCGGCGCGGCGCTCGCGGCAGGCCTCGCGTGCGGCGCGCTCGGCTCGGATACCGGCGGCTCGATCCGCATTCCGGCGAGCCTGTGCGGCGTGGTCGGCCTCAAGCCGACGTTCGGTCGCGTGAGCCGCGCGGGCATCGTGCCGCATAGCTGGTCGCTCGATCATGCGGGGCCGCTGACCTTGTCGGTGCGCGACGCCGCGTTGATGCTCAACGTGCTGGCCGGCTTCGACGCGCGCGACGCGGGCAGCGCCGACATGCCTGTGCCCGACTTCACCGCCCAGCTCGATGCGGGCGTCGCGGGCTTGCGCATCGGCGTGTGCCGCAATCACTTTTCCGGCGCGAATGAAGTCGACGTCGAAGCGCGCGTCGAACAGGCGATCGCCGATCTGGCCGCGCTCGGCGCGCAAATCGTCGATTTCGACGTGCCGAATCTGCAATACGGCCTCGGCGCGATCTACGCGATCGAGCTCGCATCGTCGAGTGCATATCACGACCGCGGCCTGCAACAGGGCGCAACAGCCACGATGAACGACGACGTGCGCACGCTCATCGAGATCGGCCGCATGGTGACGGCAGCGGATTACCTGAAAGCCGAGCAGCTGCGCACACTGCTGATCGAGGATTTCAACGCGGTGTTCGAACGCGTCGATGCGATCGTGACGCCGACATCGCCGGTGACCGCATGGCATCGCGGCCAGGCGTCGGTGATCACCGGCGGACTCGAGGAAAGCCCGCTGGCGGCGTCGTGGCGGCTCACGTATCCATTCAATCTGACCGGCTTGCCGGCCCTGTCTCTGCCATGCGGTTTCGATGCGCGCGAATTGCCGGTCGGCCTGCAGGTCGTCGGCAAGCCGTTCGACGAAGCGACTGTGCTGCGCGTGGCGCAAGCCTATGAAAACGTGCATCGCTGGCATGCGATGCGCGCGCCGATCGCGAGGAGTATCGCTCAATGAGCACAGGGAATGAAAGCAAGCTGGGCGTCGCCTGCATCCAGATGGAGCCGGAAGTCGGCGCGAAGGCGCGCAACGTTGCGCGCACGATTGCGTTGATCGAAGAAGCCGATGCACGCGGCGCGCGTCTGATCGTGCTGCCGGAGCTATGCAACTCAGGCTACGTGTTCGAGACGCGCGAGGAAGCATTTGCGCTGTCCGAGACGATCGGACACGGTGAGACGATACGCGCGTGGGCAGCCCTTGCCGCGCGGTTGAGCGTGACACTCGTCGCCGGCTATACGGAACGCGACGGCGACGTGCTCTATAACTCGGCGGCGATCATTGGGCCGCAGGGCGTGCTTGGCAATTACCGCAAGCTGCATTTGTGGGGCGACGAGAATCTGTTCTTCGAGCCGGGCAATCTCGGCGTGCCGGTGTTTCATACGCCGTATGGGCGCATCGCGTGCGCGATCTGCTACGACATCTGGTTTCCCGAAGTTTTCCGGCTCGCTGCGCACGGCGGCGCGGACATGCTGTGCGTGCCGACCAACTGGGTGCCAATGCCGGCGCAACCGGCGGGCTTGCCGGTCATGGCGAATCTGCTCGCGATGAGCGGAGCGCATTCGAACGGGTTGTTCGTCGCCGCCGCGGATCGCGTGGGCAACGAGCGGGGACAGCCGTTTCTCGGCTGCAGCGTGATTGTCGACGCGCACGGCTGGCCGGTTGCCGGCCCCGCGAGTGCGACCGACGAGGAGATTCTTGTTGCGCAGGTGAATCTTGCCGATGCGCGCCGGCATCGGCAACTCAATGCGTTCAACCATGTGTTGCGCGATCGCCGGCCGGAGGTGTACCGGTTAGCGCGCGAAGGATGACGCGCAGCCCCGCGCGATTCGCTACACTGGAGCGATATGAACGCGTAAGGGGAGACGTCATCGATGGCAGCGCGCAAACCGGCCGCGAAGGCGGCGAAATCAACGACGGCTACGACGAAGGCGCCGTCGAAACGCGCTTCGGGCGCGGCAGGTACTGCGGGGGTGGCGGCTAAGAAAGCGCCGGCCACCAAGGTAGCGGTCAAGAAAGCGGCGGCCGCGAAGGCACCGGCTGCTGAGAAAGCGCCCGCCCAAAAAGCCCCGGCTACGGCCGCCACCGCCGTGGCTTCAACTACCCCCAACATCCGCGTCGGCATCGGCGGTTGGACCTTCGCCCCGTGGCGCGGCATCTTCTACCCGGAAGATCTCACGCAGAAACGCGAGCTCGAATACGCGAGCCGCCAGCTCACGACGATCGAAATCAACGGGACGTTCTATGGATCGCAAAAGCCCGAATCGTTCGCGAAGTGGCACGACGAGACGCCCGACGATTTCGTCTTCTCGCTGAAAGCGCCGCGTTTTGCGACGCATCGGCGCATCCTCGCGGAAGCGGGCGAGTCGATCAAGCGTTTTATCGCGAGCGGCGTGCTCGAACTGAAGCACAAGCTCGGGCCGATCAACTGGCAGTTCGCGCCGACCAAGCAGTTCGATGAGCAGGACTTCGACGCATTTCTATCGCTGCTGCCGAAAGAGGCCGGCGGCCGCGCACTGCGTCATGCAGTCGAAGTGCGGCACGAGAGCTTTCGCAACGAAGCCTTTGTCGCGCTTGCACGCAAGCATGGCGTGGCGATCGTGATGGCAGGCGATTCGAAATACCTGCAGATCGCCGATGTCACCGCGCCGTTCGTCTACGCACGCATCATGGGCACATCCGATGCATCCGAACGCGGCTACGATGACGACGCACTCGATCTCTGGACCGCGCGGATGCAAACATGGGCGTCAGGCGGTCAGCCGGCGGGCCTCGAAACCGTCGCGAAGCCGGGCACTGCCGGCAAGAGCCCGCGCGATGTGTTTCTGTACGTGATCAGCGGTTTCAAGGAACGCAATCCGGCGGCAGGTATCGCCCTGATCGAGCGCCTGAAGCGGGGCTGAAATCGCATGTTGAAGCCGCATTCGAAACCGCATTTGAAACATTCAGCGGCCGCGCCGTGTCGAACCTGCCACCGGCGCATCGACCGTTTGTCGATGCGATGACGCATCCACTGTAACCGCGACGAAGTCTCATGTTCTGGAAAACGAAAGAATTCAACACCGCGCGCAAGCGTATGACCGTCTCCGCGCTGTGCGCCTCGGTGCTGCTCACCACGCAGACGGCATTCGCACACGTATTCCCGTCGCAACAGGAACCGGCATCGGGCGCAACGGTGTCCGCGCCGGCGCAAGTCAGAATCACATTCAACGGTCCGCTCGAGCCCGCATTCTCGTCGCTGACGGTCACCGACGCGGCGGGCAAGCCGGTAACGACCAGCAAGGCGAGCATCGACGCGAAGGCGCGCGATGTGATCAGCGTGCCCCTGTCCGAGCTCGCGGCCGGACAGTACACCGTGCATTGGGTCGCGGTCGCGTCCGATGGGCATCGCACGCACGGCGACTATACGTTCGATGTGAAATAGGTGTGACAGATCGCGGCAAAGCGGGAAGCGGCTGAACCTCGGAACCGTCAAGCGCGACCGGCTAACACCGCATCGTCCTTAAGTCGCCCTTCAGTCACCCTTAAGCCGCCCTTAAGCCGCCCTTAAGCCGCCCTTAAGCCGCCCTTAAGCCGGCATCGCGGCTAGCGGCGGCAAGCCGGCCCTTTCGCGTAGCCGCTGGCAATCCGGATTAGGCGAGCCGTCGTCGGCCCAGACGCGAAATTCGCGGCACGGCGACGGCCGCTGTGCATAAATCGCGCAATGAATGCCGGGCTTTCCGACTTCACCGCGCAAGGCGACGCAGCGCCCATAGCCCGCTTCGGTGCCCTTCATGCAAACGATATACGGGTTCACCTGGCTCACGAGCTCGTCGGGCACGGTGCCGCCCGCGCCCGTCATTTCGCCCATATACATCGATACCCGGAAGTATTGGCAGCATGCGCCGCACGAGAGGCACGGATTGGCGTCGTCGTTCACCATATCGGCAAAGATCCGATTATCGTCCTGTATATCGAGCAATTGAATGGCGTCGCTACTTTGCATTTGAAAAATCGTCAAAAATCCATTTTTCCAATAGCGAAAAAGTTTATTGTGTTTAGAGCCGTCGCGGCGTAGCTTTACCGCAAAACCTGTCGCCGGAAATCTAAAAAGCCTGCAAACAGGGCACTTTGGCAGAATGCGACGCATCACGGCGCCCTCCCGCTGCTCATGTCAGCTTAATGTTCCTATAAGGATCCGCTGCTAGTATTGTTTGTGCGGATTCACTTGCCGCGACACGTTTTTATTTGAAAGAAATAATTATCGGTTTCGTAAGGATGGCTCTGCCATACCTAACGGAATCGCAAGCATTCTTTTGCGCGCGCTGTAGTCAGATCGATGAAACAATTAATGCTTGAGACACCCTGCACCTGCCTTTCGGCTAACGGTGCATTGCTCCATTTCCAGCCACGCGATCGCGGCCGCGGTTGCGCGCATCGGAGAGCGGACTATCTCACCCGGCTAAGAGGCTCGCCTGCGCTTGGTTTGCGCGAGGTCGATGCACGTGCGTTCCTGTTTGGATAACCTCTATCCCGACTTTGGCAATTTCTGCACCAACATCTACGCTTCACATGCAAACCTTACGCTCGGATTGGACGACATGAGCGGAGTGCTCTCGATGTTAAACAGACCAATCAGTCCAGGCACGTCTCGTCTGTCGACGCTATTGCGCGGTCAGCGCTTCGCCAGGGAGGCTCGGGTCCGATGACCGCGAACTGGACGTCCTATGCGCAATGGCTTCTCGCGGTGATCTGCTGCGGCGCGACGGTCTATGCAGGATTGGCGGCCGGCCTGCTGCGGCGCACGGCGCAAAGGCGCCCTCGCAAAGGGCAGTCGCAGCCGGTGCCCGCGGCGCTTGGCGCCGTCAGCATACTGAAGCCGCTGTGCGGCGCGGAGCCGCGGCTCTACGAAAACCTCGCGTCGTTCTGCGAGCAGACTCACCCGTGCTTCCAGTTGCTGTTCGGCGTGTCGTCCGCGCACGATCCGGCAATCGCCGTCGTGCATCGGCTGCAGGCCGCCTATCCGCATTGCGACATCACGCTCGTCGTCGATGCGCGCGTGCACGGCAGCAATCTGAAAGTCAGTAACCTGATGAATCTTGTCGAACACGCACGATACGATCTGCTCGTCGTTGCGGACAGCGATATCGCCGTCGCGCCCGACTATCTGCAGCACGTTTGCGCGCCGCTCGCCGACCCGCGCAACGGCGTGGTGACGTGCCTGTATCGTGCAACCGGCATCAAGGGCTTCTGGTCGCGCATCGGCGCACTGTTCGTCAACGAATGGTTTCTGCCGTCGGTGCTCGTTGCGCATGCAACAGGCTCGCGCGAGTTCGGCTTTGGCGCGACACTCGCGCTGCGCCGCGATACGTTCGAGCGAATCGGCGGCTTCGAGCCGCTCAAGGATTGTCTCGCCGACGACTACTGGCTGGCCGGGCACGTGCGCCGGCTCGGTTTGCGCACGGTTTTATCGAAAATGATCGTCGCAACCGACGTGATCGAAACGGGCTTCGTCGCGCTCTGGCATCGCGAAACGCGCTGGCTGCGCACGATCCGCTCGGTTAATCCGGCGGGCTTCGCCTTCCTGTTCGTCACCTTTACGTCGCCGTGGCTGCTGCTCGGCGCGCGGCTCGCGGGCGCCTTCCACGCAGAAGCCACGCAACCGGTCGCGGCGGCGGCGATGACAGCGATCACGTGCGCCGGCTGCGTCGCGCGGCTGGCGATGCATATTCATGCGACACGCAACGGGCGGACCTTCTGGCGCGACCTGCCGCTCGTCCCCTTGCGCGACGCATTGCTGATGTTACAGTGGCTCGCCGGTGCGTTCGGGTCCTATGTGATCTGGCGCGGCGCGCGGGTGCCTGTCACGACGCGGACCGCGGCAAGCGGAACGCCAAAGCTTGATGCGGTCGAGGTGCTCGAAGTCTCCGATGGCCGATAAACCCCGAGCGCGCAAATATCTGATAATTCCATGACTGAACGCAACGCTGACACATTGCAGGGCGGAGTGACAACGACCATGAGCATGAAGACATTGTTCTTGCAGGCGCCGTCGTATGACGGATTCGATGGCGGCGCGGGGTCGCGTTACCAGGCGAAGCGCGAAATCCGCTCGTTCTGGTATCCGACGTGGCTCGCGCAGCCGGCTGCGCTCGTGCCCGGCAGCCGCGTGCTCGACGCGCCGGCCGACGGCATCTCGGTTCAGGAAACGCTGAAGATCGCCGAGCAGTACGACCTCGTCATTATTCACACGAGCACTCCGTCGTTCCCCACCGACGCATCGTTTGCCGAAGACCTGAAGAAGCACAAGCCGTCGATCATCGTCGGCATGGTCGGCGCGAAGGTGCAGGTCGATCCGCACAACTCGCTGACCGCAACCGAGGCGATCGATTTCGTCTGCCGCGAGGAATTCGACTTCACCTGCAAGGAACTCGCCGAAGGCAAGCCGTTCGCGGAAATCAAGGGCCTGTCGTGGCGCGCGAAGGACGGTTCGATCGAACATAACGAAGCGCGTCCGATCCTCGAGGACATGGACTCGCTGCCGTTCGTCGCGCCGGTCTATAAGCGCGATCTGAAGATCGACAACTACTTCATCGGCTACCTGAACTACCCGTATGTCTCGCTCTATACGGGCCGCGGCTGCAAGTCGCGCTGCACGTTCTGCCTGTGGCCGCAAACGGTGAGCGGTCACCGCTATCGCGTGCGGTCGGTCGAGAACGTGATCGAGGAAGTGAAGTGGATTCGCGACAACATGCCGGAAGTGAAGGAAGTCATGTTCGACGACGACACCTTCACTGACGACGCGCCGCGCGCCGAAGCGATCGCGCTCGGCCTGGGCAAGCTCGGCGTGACGTGGTCGTGCAACGCCAAGGCCAACGTGCCGTACAAGACGCTCAAGATCATGAAGGAGAACGGCCTGCGTCTGTTGCTGGTGGGCTTCGAATCCGGCGACGACCAGATTCTCGTCAACATCAAGAAGGGCGTGCGCACCGATTTCGCACGTCGTTTCAGCGCGGATTGCAAGAAGCTCGGCATCAAGATTCACGGCACATTTATTCTCGGCCTGCCGGGCGAGACGCAGGAGACGATCCGCAAGACCATCGAGTACGCGAAGGAAATCAATCCGCACACCATTCAGGTGTCGCTCGCGGCGCCGTATCCGGGCACGACGCTCTACAAGCAGGCGGTCGAGAACGGCTGGATGGAAGAGAACAAGGTCATCAATCTCGTCAGCAAGGAAGGCGTGCAGCTCGCGGCGATCGGTTATCCGCACCTGTCGCGCGACGAGATTTATCACCACCTCGAGCAGTTCTATCGCGAGTTCTATTTCCGCCCGTCGAAAATCTGGGAGATCGTGCGCGAAATGCTGATGAGCTGGGAGATGATGAAGCGCCGCCTGCGTGAAGGCGTCGAATTCTTCCGCTTCCTGAGGGCGCACGAGGCGTGACGTCCTCCATGCGATCGCCCGGCCGCGCGCTGATTCTGACCGCCGACGATTTCGGTCTGCATGAGCGCGTCAACGAAGCGGTCGAGCGTGCGCATCGGCATGGCGTGCTGAGCGCGGCGAGCCTGATGGTCGGCGCGCCGGCTGCGCGCGACGCGCTCGAGCGCGCGCGGCGTCTGCCGCAATTGCGCGTCGGCCTGCATCTGGTGCTGGCCGACGGCGCGGCAAGTTTGCCGCGCGACGAGATACCCGCGCTCGTCGATGCGCACGGCCGTTTCGGCGACAACATGGTGCGCGACGGTTTCCGTTTCTTCTTCCTGCCTCACGTGCGCGCCCAGCTTGCGCGTGAAATTCGCGCCCAGTTCGAAGCGTTCAAAGCGACCGGCTTGCCGCTCGATCACGTCAACACGCACAAGCATTTCCATCTGCACCCGACGGTGCTCTCGCTGATTCTCCGGATCGGCCGCGACTACGGCATGCGCGCGATGCGGCTGCCGTACGAAGCGCACTCGCCCGCGTGGATCCGCCCCTGGATGGCGAGCGTGCGCGCGCGGCTCGAGCGCGCGGGCATCGCGCACAACGACTATGTGGTCGGCATCGCGCATACGGGCGGCATGGACGAAGCCGTGCTGCTCGAGACGCTCGCGAATCTGCCGCCCGGCGTCGGCGAGATTTATTGCCATCCGGCGACGGCAGGCGAAGGCGCGCTGTCCGACGGCATGCGCCGCTATCGCCATACCGATGAACTGAACGCACTGCTGTCGCCGCGCGTCGCGGTGGCGCTGCGCGCGGCGTGCGCGACGCGCGGCGGCTTTAGCGATGTGTTCGGCGATGCACGATCGAACGGCGCGCATGACGGGTCGCAAAACGGGGCGGTGCTGTCATGAAGTGGCTGCGTTTCGTGGGCTGGCCGGTCGGTATCGCGATTCTGATCGCGCTGACGCTGCATCTGCGCGTCGGCGACGCGCTCCAGATGATCCGGCACGCCGGCTGGGCATTGCTGCTGCTCGTGCCGCTGCATCTGCTACCGCTGCTGCTCGACGCGCAGGCATGGCGGCTTCTGCTCGACCGGCGCGCGTCGCTCGGCTTCCTGCTATGGGTCGCGACGGTGCGCGAAGCGGTCAACCGCCTGCTGCCCGTAGTCGGTATCGGCGGCGAAGTGATCGGTATCCGGCTTGCGCAATGGCGCGTTGCCGACGGCAGTTTCGTGAGCGCGACGGTCATCGTCGAAGTGATCGTGACGCTTGCGGTGCAGTACGCGTTCTCGGCAATCGGCATCGTGCTGATCGTCGCGTCCGCGCAAAGCTCGGGCGCCTGGCATGCGATCACGCTTGGCCTCGTGCTCTCGTTGCCGCTGCCGGCCGCGGCAATCGTGTTCCTGCGGCGCGGTGGCATTTTCCATGCGATCGAGCGCTGGGCGGGGCGGCTTTTCGGCGAGTCGCATCCGCTATTGCAGCGTATCGACGGCAAGCGTCTCGATGCCGATATCGACGCGCTGATGGTGCGTTCGGGCTTGCTGCTGCGCGCCTTCCTGTGGCAGCTTTCGGGCTATGTGCTCGGTGCGCTCGAAGCGTATGTCGCGCTTGCGCTGCTTGGCCATCCGGTGTCGATCGGCGGCGCGATCGCGATCGAGGCGATCACCCAGGCGGTGCGGCACGCGGCGTTCTTCGTGCCGTCGGGGCTTGGCGTGCAGGAGGCGTCGGTGGTGCTGCTCGCGCAGATGTTCGGCGTCAGTCACGACGCGGCGCTGTCGCTTGCGTTTATCAAGCGGATACGCGAGGTGATTTTCGGCTGTCTCGCGCTGATCTCGTGGCAAGGCGCCGAGATGCTGCGGCGCGTGGCGGCAGAGCGGCAAGGACAGTTGAGCGACGCGGCGCCGGTCGCGATAGCGCGTGTCGAGAAGACGCACAAGCCGGTGACGTCGGAAAGCTGAACAGGGCTCACAACTGGAGCCGCGCAACGTATCCCGTCAGTTCCAGATAGCCGTGTGCGAGCGGCTTCTTCGCTTCGTTTGAACTCGCCGCTGCCGCCGTAACCGTGACGGCCCCCTCCCAATAGACCGCGCCTGTACTCGCGCGGCTATCCACTTCCTGATCGTCGAAAAGCGGCGTCAGCGTCAGATGCAGATCGCCGGCATCGACGCGCATCGTCACCGGATAGCGCGCATCGGTATGCGGCGAGCGCCACCAGCGCAGCGGCGTGAACACAACGTCCGCGGGCGCAAGCTCACGTGACGAACCGTCCGCGCGCCGCAGCGTGCCGCCTGCCCAGAACTTGCGGCCCGCCTTGTCGCGAATCTGGAACGCCATCAGTGCACTGCCGTCGTCGAAGTTGAGGCCGATCCAGTCCCAGCCGATCGCCTCATCGGCGAGATACGCCGTCGACCATTCATGATCGAGCCACGCAATCCCTTGCACGGGCTCGGCCTTACCGCCCGACGCGCGATTGCGCGTGAGCATGCCGGTCACGTGCAGCGCCGGCTCGCTGTAGTAGTAGCTCGCCTGGCTCGCGAGCGGCCCCTTGCGGCTATAGCCTTGCGCGCCGTTGAGCAGCACGCGCTGCGTCGGCTGCATCGTAAAGGCCATCTCGAAGTTCGCGGCGTCGATCTCGACCTTGTACGCGCCGTCGCGCGCGTCGCGCACGAGCGACCACGCGCCGATCTGCACGCTCGTGTCCGCTTCGCTCGCCTGCGCGAGACCGAAGCCGCTGCGCGCCGAGCGCTGATCGTGCTGCAGTTGGCCGGCTTGCGGATCGCTGAGCGCGACATTCGCGAACAGCAACTGATGCGGCGCGAACCGGCTTGGATTCGCATCGTCGAGCGCGGGCCGGGAGCGGAAGAACGTCACCTGAAAGCCAAGCGCGCTGTGATCGGCGGTGTAGAGCCAGCCGGTCGCGTACCACCATTCGGTGCGGTACTGCGGGTGCGCGCCGAAGTCGCGCGGAAAGACGAGCGTGCGGCCCGCGGTGACGGGGGGATAGTCGGGTTCTTTTGCTGAAGCTCGCTGCGGCCGTAGCAGCGGCAACAACGACGCAAGCGGAACGATCGGCCTGAGCACCGCCACCGGCAGCAAGGAAGCGAGCGCGCGAGGCAATGCGAGGAAGGTGCGGCGTTTCATTGTCATCGGCTTACCAGTCGTCCCGCACGGCGCGGACCGCGTCGACCGACAGCGCGGACCTGGCGCTCCATAACGCGGTGAGCGCCGCGGCGAGTATCACCGCGGCGGCAAGCGTCAGCACGAGTGCCCACGGCATATGCAAACTCATCGTCCAGTGAAACGACTGCGGGTTCACGACAAACACAAGCACCGCCGCGATGCCCGTGCCGAGCACGAGCCCCGACGCGACGCCGACGAGCGCGACGAGTGCGCCTTCGATCAGCAGCAGCGCGGCGATCTGCCCGCGCGTGACGCCGATATGACGCAGCACGCCGAATTCGCGCGTGCGCGATAGCGCCTGCGCGCCGAAGCTCGCGCCGATGCCGAACAGGCCGATCAGCACCGCGACCGCTTCGAGCAGATACGTGACCGCGAAACTGCGGTCGAAAATCTTGAGACTCGCCGCGCGAATCTCGCCCGGTTCGGAGAACGTGAGCCGATCGCCGCCCGCGACGCGCGCGCGGATGCGTTCAATGGTCTGCGCGGCGGAAACGCCGGATGCGGGCCACAGCGCGGCGTCGCTTGCGCGTGTGTCGTCCGCGAGCTTGCGGTAGTCCGCTTCATCGATGACCACCGCGCCGAATTGCCGCGCGTAATCGCGCCAGATGCCGGCGACCGTGAACGTCGCGGCGCGGCCGCCGACCGGCAACGTAATGCGATCGCCGATATGCAGACGATACAGATCGGCCATCGCCTCGCTGACCCACGCGGGCCTCGCGGTACCGTCGCGCGGAACAAGCGGCGTGCCCGTCAGCGGCAAGCGCGCGGCGGGGTTGCGCGGGTCGATCGGGCGCGCGATCAGTGCGACCGGCGGCAGGCGCGTATCGAGCGAGATTTGCGTCGCGCGCAGAAATTCGGCGCGCTCGATGCCGGGCGTCGCAGCGATTGCGGCCTGATCGGCGGCCGATAGAAAGCCGCTGTCGCCGGCAGGCGCCGCGCGCAGATAGAGCGGCGCGGGCAGCAGCAGTTGCAGCCAGTCGTCGACGGCGATGCGGAAGCTCGACACCATGATCGCCATCGCCACCATCAGGCTGAAGCTCGCGACAATGCCGGCGAGTCCGATCGCCGCACGCCCCGGCGCATGCGCGAGCTGCGCGAGCGCGAGTTGCGGCAACGCGCGCTGCGTGCGCGGCAAGGCGTCGAACACCGTGCGCGCGATATAGGGCATCGTCATCACGCCGCCGATCAGCAATAGCGCCACGGACGCGTAACCGAATAGGGGCAAACCATCGACCGCCGGTAACCGCGCGGCCGCGATGCCGACGCCGATTGCGACGAGCGCGCCGATCAGCGCGCGCGATCGATGCAGCTTCCTGAGGCTCGTTTCCTCGTCTCCGGCTTTTAGCGCCTGCGCCGGTTGCGCACGCGCCGCTTCGAGCGCCGGCGAAACGCTGCCGAGCACGGCGGCGCCGATGCCGAGCGCGACGAACAGGCACGCGGCCGCGGCGTCGACATGCACCTGCGGATGCACGCCTTCGAAGTAGCCGCCGCCGAGGTCGCCGCCCGCGAAATGCAGCACGGCAGCCGCGACCGCATAGCCGAGCGCGACGCCGATCAGCGCGCCGATGATGCCTTGCACGGCGCCTTCCGCGACGATGAGCCCGACCACGCCGCGGCGCGTCACACCGAGCGCGCGCAGCAGCGCGAATTGCGTGCGACGCCGCAACGCGCCAAGCGCCTGGATCGTGAACACGAGAAACGCGCCGGTGAACAGGGCGACCAGCGCGAGCACGTTCAGATTCGCGCGATACGCGCGCGACAGTTGCGATGTGCGATGCGCATTGTCATTGGGCGAGACGGCCGCGACGCCGGCCGGCAACTGGGTGGCGATCTGCTGCGCAAAGCGCGCGGCGTTGACGCCGGCCTTCAGCTTGATATCGATGCGTTGCAGCGAGCCGAGCCGCTCGAGCCGCCATTGCGCGGCGCCGATGTCCATCACGCCGACGCGCACGCTCGTGCCCGACGCGGGTAGCGTGCCCGCGATGCGCAGCGCCACTTGCCGCAGGCCGACCTGCACCGTCAGCGTGTCGCCGATCTTGAGGCCGCTCCATGCGAGCGCGGCCGGCGACAGAAACACGGTGTCCGGCGACAGCAGATCGAGCCGGTTTCCGTCCGGGTTTTCGCTCGCGTTTCCGTTTGATGAGCCGACGCGCCCGACCAGATCCGGCGTGACGCGTCCCGCATGAAACACATCGACGCCGAGCAGCTTCAACGCATCGTCATGCCCCGCGACGCGCGCATCGACTTCGACGACGGGGCTCGCCGCCACCACATCGGGTAGACGCGCGATACGGGGATACAGCGATTCGTCGAAGCCGTTGCGCGGACCGCGAATCGTGAGGTCGGCGTCGCCCGTCAGCGAATTGACGGTCGAGGCCAGCTCGGTCAGCGCCGCGCCGTTGATCAGTTGCACGGCATAACCCATCGCGACGCCGGCCGCGATCGCGAGCACCGCGACCAGCGCGCGCAGCGGATGGCTGCGGCTTTCGCCCGCGATCAGCGCCGCCGCGGTCGCCAGCATCGCGCGCGCGGAAACGGACCACGTAGCGGACGCGTCGCCGCGCAAGCCTTGCTTGATATTCGCCGTGGTCATCGTGCGCGGCTCATAGCGTGCGCTCTTCAGGTGGCAGATACAGCGGCGGCGCGTGCGGCGCAAGCCCGTCGCGCGTCAGCAACAGCACGCGATCGGCGCTTGCCGCGGCCGCCGCCGAATGCGTGACGAGCAGCACCGCGGCGCGCGACTCGCGCGTCATATCGAGCAGTAAGCGCAGGATGCGCGTGGCCGTGTCGTGATCGAGATTGCCGGTCGGTTCGTCGGCGAGCACGAGACTCGGCTGATGGACGACCGCGCGCGCGATCGCGATGCGCTGCAGTTCGCCGCCCGACAGTTCACGCGGCAGCGTGTCCGCGCGATCCGCGAGCCCGACCGAGGCGAGCGCGGCCGCGGCGCGCGCAGCGATATCGGCCGCCGGCACGCCATTCAACCGCAGCGGCAACGCGACGTTTTGCGCGGCGGTCAGGTTCGGCAGCACATGAAACGCCTGGAAAACGAAACCCATGTGCGCGCGGCGTAGCCGTGTCGCGCGATCGTCGTTAAGCGTGGCGAGATCCTGGCCGTCGAACACGATCTGTCCGCCATCGGGCTTGTCGAGCCCTGCGGCGAGATTAAGCAGCGTCGATTTGCCGCTGCCCGACTCGCCGATGATCGCGACACACTCGCCCTCCCGCAACTCGAGCGATACGCCGTTCAACACGGTGCGCGGCGGATTGCCCGGATAGCGCTTGATGACATTCGACAGAGTCAGCATGAGGTCTCGGTTCAGACGATAGCGTAGGGAATGTGCATGACGTGAACGTGGCGAATTGCCGGCTCAGGCAGGTCGGGTGGTGGTGCGCGCAGTGATTGCGCGCGGGAAATCAGTGGAACAGAATGATCGGGCTCCTTCATGACAATCGAAGCCGGATAGAACGATCGGACACGGCGGAACGCGGCGCGCGAACCAGGTCACTGAGCAGGTCACGGCGCAGGTCACTGAGCGGGTCACAGCATGGACCACAACGTGGCGCACAGCGGGAGCACAGCGCGGTCGTCGCGCGGCCATTGCGCGTTCACCGCACCCATCGCGATGCATCGTGAGTACAGGAGGCGGTATGCGCATACTGGTCGTCGGAGCGACAGGGCTCCTCGGTAAGGAAATCATCCAGCTGATGTCTCCGAAGCATGAGGTGATCGGCGCGAGCCGTAATGGCCCGGCATTGAAGGTCGACCTGTCGGACCAGGGCTCGATCGTCGCGATGTATAACGATGCGGGTCCGCTCGACGCGGTCATTTGTGTGGGCGGGACAGCAAAATTCGCGCCGCTCGACGAGCTACAGGATAGCGATTTTGACTTCAGTCTCGCGAACAAATTGATGGGCCAGGTGAATCTGGTGCGCTGCGGCACGCAGAAAATCAACCCGGGCGGCTCGATTACCCTGACGAGCGGCACGCTCGCGCAACACCCGATGCCGGGCGGCGCCGCAATCAGTCTCGTCAACGCGGGCGTCGAAGCGTTTGCACGGGCGGCGGCACTCGAATTGCGCGACATGCTGCGCGTGAATGTCGTGAGTCCGGGATGGGTGGCCGAATCGCTGCAAATGATGGGGCGCGATGCGACGGATGCCGTGCGCGCTTCAGTGGTCGCGCAGGCGTATCGCAAGTGCGTCGAGGAAAACATAAGCGGGCAGGTTGTGACGGCGGCGCGCTGACGGTTGGGGCGGGAGAGCGGCGGCTGCGGCATGCGCCCCGCGGAGCAATCGCGATGAACAGGCTCGCCGACGCCGTACTCGTCCTGCATGCCGCGCTCGTGGTGTTTATCGTCGGCGGCCTGCTAGCGATCTGGCTCGGCGCGGCGTCCGACTGGCGCTGGGTTCGCGGCCGTGCTTTCCGTGGCCTGCATCTTGCGGCGATCGGCGTCGTCGCGTTGCTCGCGCTGCTGGGCATTGCGTGCCCGCTGACCGTGCTCGAAGACACGCTGCGTCACGACGCCGGCGCGACGCAAGGCTTCGTGCAGCGCTGGGTGGGCCGCCTGCTGTATTACGAATTACCCGCGTGGGTCTTTACGGTTGCGTATGTCGCGTTCGCGGCGCTGGTTGCGCTGACGTGGCGGCTCGTGCCACCGGGCAGGAACGCGATGTGCAAAACACCACCCGCGGACGTGTTTTCTCAAGGCAACGCTTTTCGGGAGGTCATCATGAAATCTGAGGGCAGCAACGGCAATCTGCGCGCGTTCGTGCAGACCGCGGAGCGTGCGGGCGGGTTCGTCTGGGTGATCACGCTGGTCGATTTCGATGCGAAAAACGTGCGCCGGGCACTGGTCTCCGACGACTCGTTCAGCACCGCGGCCGCGGCGAGGGACGCCGGCGAGGCGCGTCTCGCGGGAATGAGCGAGGACGGCTGAGCGAGGACGCTGACTGGTGACCGCGGCTTGAAACAGGATCGGACCGGGTCGGGACCAGGAGGGGACCAGGCATGGAACCCAATGAGGCGAGAGGTCCGGACCTCGCTCACACCTGGTAGCGCGCCGCTTGCGTGCGCCGCTGGCCCAGCAGTTTCAACGCTTCGTCGGCGCCCATATCGGTTCCGTGGAGGTTGCGCGCATCGAGCACAAGCACTTCGAACAGCGCGCGATCGTTTTCGGCTCCGCGTTGGTAATGCTCGGCGGTATCGAGCAGCAACTGCAACATCGTTTGCCGGCTGACGCGCGCGTCGTGACGGGTGGGCGGTGTGCGAAGAAGGGTCGCCGCGATGGCGACGAGCGTTCTGAACTGATCGACTGTCTGGCTGCAGTATTCGAGAGCCGCTAGCGCGGCTTCCGCGTAATGCTCGGCTTCGCGTCCCGTCGGCGTCCGCCCTGCGCGGCGCGGCTTGCGCCGGGGCGCGATGCGCGGGTTCACGACGAAGCGTCCGACGCCGCGCTGAGCGGCGCGCTCGAGCGGCCCGGTTGGCGTAGTGTTGCGGGTCATGTTGCGTTCTTCCTCGTTCGATGAAAACCCACAACCTTGAAGGGAAGGCGAGCGGGCACGGTAGCGAGGCTGGCAGACCGGAAGCATCGAAGGAACCGGTAGACCCGCAGGTCTCCTCGCCACGGCCCGCCCATTGATACACAGACGTGCAGCGGCTGCCGCGGTCGCTGCTTGTGCAGGCGCGGGACTTCGATGCTGATCAGGCTGCCAGACCCATCCGTCGCTGTTTTGACGGCAAGGCAGAGTATAGGGTGGCGCAGGGCGCTGTGGATCAATCGTTCAGGCTACAGGCAAGCTATCAGCCAGGCTATAACCCAGGCGATATTCAGGAACCCGATACGATCGCTGAGATCGCTCAGCCGCGCTTCAACAGCAACTTGCCGGCCGACACATAATGCCGCGGATGCACGGCCGCGTGCTGCGCGGCGACGTGCAGATCGCGCAAGCGGCGCTGCAGCGGCGAGCTGTCGTAAATCGCCGCGCCGCCGCCCAACGCAAAGCAGGCGTCGCCGATCTGCACGCACGTTCTCGCAATCCACACCGCGGCCTGCGCGGCCTGCGCATACAGCGCGTCGTCGTTCAAGGTGCCTTCGAGCGCGCGTTGCCACAGCACCCGAACCTGCGCATCGTGCAAGGCGCGCGTCGCGCGCAGGTCCGCTTCGATCCGTCCGAGGTCGTGCAGAAAAATTTCCGAATCGCGCATCGCCGTCGCGACGCGAAACTGCTGGCGGCCCGTATTCGCGAGCGCAACGATCGCATCGAGTGCGCCTTCGGCGATGCCGACCATCATTGCCGAGCCCATCGGCGCGAGCAGCGCCCCGACCGCCTGGTAAAGCGGGCCCGCCACGCAGGACTCGCCGTTGATGTGATCGAACAGATGGTTCGCGGGAACCGGCGCGTTCGTCAGCGAAATATGGTGGCTGCCGGTGCCTTCGAGCCCCGCGACGCTCCACGTATCTTCGATGCGCCATGCGCCGGCCGGCAGCATCATGCCGCGCATCGCCGGCGGCCCGCCCGCGCCATTCGTGCCGCCGGCCGCGTTGCCGTTCGCGGTGACGACGCCGATACCGAACATCCAGTCCGCGTGCATGCAGCCGCTCGCGAATGCCCAGCGTCCGTTGCCGCGCCAGCCATCGGCCGTTTCCTCGAGCGTACCCGTAGGCTGCACGGCGCCCGCGATGATCACGTCGGGGCCGTGGCGGTACATCTCGTCGAATACTTTGCGCGGCAAGCGCGTCGCGAACAGCGGCGCGGTCGAACCGATACCGGCGAGCCATCCGATCGAGCTGTCGATACGGCTGAGCGCGCTGACTACCGCCATTGCGCTTTCGATATCGAGTTCGAGGCCGCCGTGGCTGCGCGGCACATACATGCGGAACACGCCGATCGAACGCATGGTTTGCACGAGATCGGCGGGCAGGCGCCGTTCCGCTTCGATCTGCGCGGCGCGCGAGGCGATGTCTGATGAAAGTTCCCGGATTTCGGCAAGCATGCGTTGCGCTACGTCGTTCATCGGATGCTCCTTCCCGCTCGTGGCTGTCCCCTACGAGAACATTCACCGCGCATCTGCTATTCCGCTTTTCGCGGGCGCGATGTGCTTTCGATTGTATTGCCCATGGAATACGCGAGTCATGGAAACGTCTACGTTATTTCCAGACCAGCCGAAGCAACGAGGACCCACCGATGAACGATCGAACTCAATCGAATCAAGGCGCGCATCAAAGCGCGATGCAAAGCCCGATGCAAAGCGCGAGTCAGGCGGCGCAGAACGACCTGTCGTCGCGCGTGCCGTCGAGCCTGCCGAAGGCGAGTGGACTCTACTGGGGAGGCCAATGGCACACGCCGACAGGCGCGGCGACGCTCGCCTGTATGAACCCGTCGACCGGCAAGCCTCTACGCGATGTGTTGTGCGGCGGTACTGAAGAAGTTTCGGCGGCCGTGGCCGCCGCGCGTGCCGCGCGCGACACGTGGGCGCGCACACCGCCGCTCGAGCGGGCGCGCTGTTTGCGCGAGGCGGCGTCGCGCGTGCTCGGTCACGCGCAGGAACTCGCGCTGATCGATGCGGCGAATTGCGGCAATCCGGTCAACGCGATGATGTTCGACGCGCAGGTCGGCGCGAAACTGCTCGAATACTTCGCGGGCCTTGTGCTCGAGATAAAAGGCGAAACGATACCGACATCGAACGGGTCGTTGAACTACACAGTGCGCGAGCCGCGCGGCGTCGTTGCGCGGATTTTTCCGTTCAACCATCCGTTCATGTTCGCCGCGGGCAAGATCGCCGCGCCGCTTGCGGCGGGCAATACCGTGATCGTGAAGCCGCCCGAGCAGGCGCCGCTGTCGACGATTCGCCTGATGGAACTGCTCGAAGACGTGTTTCCGCCGGGCGTATTGAATTGCGTGGTGGGCGGCCGCGATGCGGGCGCCGCGCTCGCAAGCCACCCCGGCGTCGATGCGGTCGCGCTGATCGGCAGCGTGCAGGCCGGCAAGGCCGTGCTGCGCGCCGCGGCCGATACGATGAAGCACACCGTGCTCGAGCTCGGCGGCAAGAACGCGATGATCGTCTACCCGGACGCGCATGTCGAAAAAGCCGTGGCGGGCGCGATCAAAGGGATGAATTTTGCGTGGTGCGGCCAGTCGTGCGGTTCGACGAGCCGACTCTTCATTCACGATTCGATTCACGACCGTTTTGTCGATGCGCTCGTGAAGCAGTTGCCGTCGCTCTATCGCCCCGGTATCGCGACCGACATGCGCACCACGATGGGCGCGCTGATCAACCGCACGCAGTATGAGCGCACGCTCCATTACATCGAAAAGGCGCATGAGCAGAAAGCGACGCTCGCGCTCGGCGGCCGGCATCCTGCCGACCCGGCGCTCGCGGACGGCTTTTTTATCGAGCCGACCGTCTTTGTCGATGTGCAACCCGATATGGCGATTGCGCGCGATGAAATCTTCGGGCCGGTGCTATCGGTGTTTCGCTGGCGCGACGAAACGGAGATGCTCACGGCGGTCAACGGTCTTGAGGTCGGCCTGACTGGCTCGGTGTGGACGCAGAACCTCGATACCGCGCACCGCGTGGCGGCGGCGATCGAATCAGGCTACGTATGGATCAACGATACGTCGACGCACATTCTCGGTGCGCCATTCGGCGGCTACAAGCAGTCGGGGCAGGGCCGCGAAGAGTCGAAGGATGAACTGCTCGAGTTCACGAAGCTGAAGAACGTCAATGTGCTGCTCGGCGGGAAGTGACGGCAGCTGAAGAGCGGCTGAAGGGCAACTGAGCGCCCGGCTGCTTTAAACGCGCTTTAAAGGCCTTTTGAAGGGCATTTCGAAACGATTCTGTCAGCCTTTCAAAGGCCTTGTCGCGCGTTTGCAAAAAAGCTTCGCAAAAGAAAAAAGCGCGGCCAAAGCCGCGCAAATGCGTGGATATCCGCTGTCTACGGATATTGTGAAGCGAGTGCACTCTAGCTGGTCCAAATCTCCGCGACTATTCGTCTCGCGAAATTACCTATTCTATTTTTCGCAATTATCCTCGATGAAGCTTGGTGAGGATTGGGTGGATGTCCGTTTTCGGCTAAAACGACACGAACATTCGTGGAAAAGACCTCTATTGTTTCTGTTTTCGTGTGTCTATATTGACGATAAAGAAATAGTGCGCGAATTGCACGTGTCGCACATCCGAGACGTGTCTTTTTGCCATTTTTTACATTAATTCTTTGCACGGGTAGTCTGCGCTTCGCGTCCACTTAACTACAAGCGCAAGGAGAAATAATGAAACGCACGACCTCCCTCTCGGTCATTTCGCTGGCGATGCTGGGCGTCGCCGGGGCCGCGCACGCGCAAACGAGCGTCACCCTATACGGCACGATCGATACGTCGATTACTTATGTGAACCATGCTCAGGGCGGCCAGAGCCTGTGGGCGCTCGGCAACTCCAGTTTCGGCAACCTGTCCGGCACGCGTTGGGGCGTCAAGGGCAACGAAGATCTCGGCGGCGGTCTCGCAGCGATCTTCCAGTTGGAAAACGGCTTCAATCCGTCGACGGGCCAGCTCGGCCAGGGGGGCCGTCTGTTCGGCCGTCAGGCTTACGTCGGTTTGACGAGCACGCAGTACGGCGCCGTGACGCTCGGCCGCCAGTACGATCCGCTGATCGACCTGGTGCAAGGCATTACCGCGGACAACTACTTCGGCAGCGCGTTCGCAACGGCGGGCGACGTCGATAACTACGACAACAGCTTCCGCGTGAGCAATGCGGTCAAGTACGCGTCGCCGGTGTGGTCGGGCTTCCAGTTTGAAACGATGTACGCATTCGGCGGCACGGCGGGCTCGACCGGCGCGCAGCAATCGTACTCGGTGGCAGCGGCTTACAACACGGGCCCGCTGTCGCTGGCAGCCGGTTACTTCTATGCGGCAAACAGCGAAGCAACGGCCGTGCCGCGCGCCAACAGCTTCACGAGCACGTCGGACGGCACGTTCGACGGTCCGATCAACCTCGGCTACTCGTCGGCTCATTCGCTCGCGATCGCACGCGTTGCGGGCCAGTATGTGATCGGGCCGTTCACGGTCGGCGCGGGCTACAGCAACGCGCAATATCGCCGCGACAATGCGTCGTTGTTCGCCGAGAACGAGAAGTACAACACGGGCCAGGGCTTCTTCAACTGGCAGGCAACGCCGGCCATGCTGCTTGGCGTCGGCTATAGCTACACGAAGTCGAGCGGCGATACGTCGGCGACGTATCACCAGGTGTCGCTCGGCGCGGACTACTCGCTGTCGAAGCGCACCGACGTGTACATGACCGCGGCTTACCAGCACGCGAGCGGCGAGACGGCTGATCCGAACGGCGGCGGCGCTCCGGTTGCGGCGCAAGCGTCGATCGGTTCGTACGGCTACGCAGGTACGTCGTCGCAGACGATGGTCAACCTCGGTCTGCGCCACAAGTTCTAAATCACGCTGCGCGTGACGCGGCCAACCGGTGGGTTTGCCGCGCGTGCCTATAGTGTGAATGGTGGAAATGAAGCGGGCGCGCTGCCTTTATGGGCGGCGCGCCCGCCTTTTTTATGGTGCGCGCGAGTTAATTTTGCAGGCGCGCAATGCCGGTAGAATGGCCGCGTCCGGAATCGTGCCAGCCGCATGCGAAGCGTGTGGTGAGCACGGCTCTCTCAAGCGCGAGGTGCGGCGATGCGAACGGTCAAGGTTCAGCAGTTCACCGAAGAAGACGAAGAATTTTACGAGCTCGGCGACGCGGCCGAGGTCATGGTGACCGATGAAGAATGGCGCCGGCTCGAAGAGGCGCAGGAAATCATCTGGATCGACCGGTTGGGCGGGTTTTACTGTCTCTCCGAATAGCGTTCGGATTCAGGTGTCCAGGCATCCAGGCATCCAGGGATTTGGGCCGCAAAGCGCGGCATGACAAATCGCGCGGCGTCGACGCGCAAAAAGAAAAGGGCGGCAACCCGGCCGCCCGAACTTCGTTCAACGAAAAGCGGCGGCGTGCGCCGCACGCCGCGTCTTACCTCTAGCGCCGGTCGAACGAATACTTCCCCGGTCCCGTCACGGCCAGCAACAACAGTCCGCCGATAATGCTGATGTTCTTGTAGAAGTTGACCATATTCGCGTACTGCTCCATGCCGGTCTGCGTCCAGAAGTGATGGCCGATCAGCGCGGTGCCGAGCGTATAGAGCGCGAGCAGCAACGTAAGCGGCCGCGTCAAAAGTCCGACGGCGAGCAGCACGCCCACGCCGAGTTCCATCACGACGGCGATCGCCGCGGCCACCGACGGAGCCGGCGCACCGGTCGTCGCCATATACGCTTCGGCGGCGGAAAAGCCGGTCAGCTTGCTCCAGCCGAAGATGACGAACAGCACCATCAGCAGCACGCGGGCGACGAGCAGAATCGCGTCGCGCCGTTGGTCGATCAGATCGTTCATGGTTTTTTCCTCTCTTATATAGCGTGGTCAATGTTGTCGAAGATCGCGGCGCGTACGCTCACGACCACAGTTCCGATACTTCGTTGTTGCGCAGGTCGAACACGAGCACTTCCGCGTCCTCGCCGGCGCTGAAGGCGAGCTTGCGTTCATTGCGAATGCGCGCGCCGTCGCCTTCGGTAAGACGCACGCCGTTCACGGTGACTGCGCCGCGAGCGACATGCACATACGCGTAGCGGTCCGCCGCGAGTTCGACGTCTGCCGTTTCCGCTCCATCGAAGAGGCCCGCATAGACGCGTACGTCCTGGCGCACTTCCAGCGAGCCGTCGGTGCCTTCCGGCGAAATCACGAGGCGCAGCGTGCCGCGTTTCTGTTCGGCGCCGAAATGCTGTTGCTGGTAGCGCGGCGTCGCGTTCTTCACCGACGGCGCGATCCAGATCTGCAGGAAGTGCACGGGCTCCTTCGCCGAATGGTTGAACTCGCTGTGCGCGACACCGGTGCCGGCGCTCATCAGCTGGATATCGCCGGGGACGATCACTGAGCCCGTGCCCATCGAGTCCTTGTGTTCGAGCGCGCCTTCGAGCACGTACGAAAAGATCTCCATGTCGCGGTGCGGATGCTTGCCGAAGCCGCGGCCCGGCGCGACGCGGTCGTCGTTGATCACGAGCAGATCGGAGAAACCGACCTGCTTCGGGTCGTAGTAATTCGCGAACGAGAACGTATGGTGCGAGTCGAGCCACCCGTGATTGGCGTGGCCGCGTTCGTTGGCGTGTCTGATTTCAATCATGGCGATCTCCGAAAAAGGTGTCGGTTTCGACGGGAGCGTCAAACCTCACGCGTTGAAACGAAGTTTAGGTCAATTCAGAAGGCTATAATCGCGCTGAAACGGGATTGACTGTCCTGTTAGTGTTGACAATTGCGGCAACCGAACCCGGCGCCGAAGGAAGCCCCGCCCATGCAGCTCGATGACCTGAGAATCTTTGTCGCGACCGTCGACGCGCGGAATTTCACGGCTGCGGCGGACCGCTTGCAGCTGTCGAAGCAGTTCGTCAGCCGCCGCGTGATGGCGCTCGAGGCGAGCCTCGGCGTGCGCCTGCTCGTGCGCAATACGCGCAAGCTCGCGGTGACCGATCTCGGCTACGAGTTCTACGAGCGCGCCACGCGGATCCTCGCGGACGTGGCCGACGCCGAGCTGGCGATGTCGTCGCAGCGCGCCTATCCGCGCGGCCTGTTGCGCGTCAGCGCGCCGCTGTCGTTCGGCATGGTCCATCTGTCGCCGCTCGTCGGCGCGTTTCTGAGCTCGAACCCCGAGGTGCGGATCGATATGGAACTGAGCGACCGCGTCGTCGATGTGGTTGGCGAGGGCTACGACATGGCGCTGCGCATCGGCACGCTCGCGGATTCGACGCTGATCGCGCAAAAACTCGCCGAATTTCGCATGATCGCGTGCTGCAGTCCGCTGTACCGCAACACGCGGCGCGCGCCCATGACGCCCGCCGAGCTCGCGCGCCATCCGTGCCTGCTATACGGCGAAGAGGCGCGTACCGGCTGGCCGTTCGAAATCGACGGCATGGTGCGGCATATCGAAGTGCACGGACCGTTGCGCGCGAACAATGGCGAGGTAATTCGCGATGCGGCGATTGCTGGCATCGGCGTCGCGCTGCTGCCGGAATTCATCGTCGCGGGCGCGCTTGAGAGCGGGCGGCTCGTGCCGCTGCTCGAAGCGTTTGCGTCGCGGCCGATCACGCTTTACGCCGTGTATCCGCAGCACCAGCAAAGCTCGGTGACGATACGTGCGTTCACGCAGTATTTGCGTGAACGGTTCGCTAAGGGATGGGGTGCTTGACCTGCCCTTGCCTGCCTTGCCCGCTCTGTTTGCGGCCATCGGCGGCCGCCT
The DNA here is from genome assembly GCF_019428685.1 of Paraburkholderia edwinii. Taxonomy (NCBI): domain Bacteria; kingdom Pseudomonadati; phylum Pseudomonadota; class Betaproteobacteria; order Burkholderiales; family Burkholderiaceae; genus Paraburkholderia; species Paraburkholderia edwinii. The sequence continues at coordinate 3,212,628 of NZ_CP080096.1, read as the reverse complement.
CGTTGCGGGGCGGCACACGTCGTACTTGAGGTTCGACCGCGAGTCGCCCCATCAGCCGCTGTGCATCGAACGGCGCTTCCGTTTTCGTATCGTTGTCGAAGTAGCAGAACACGTCGCGCGCTGAGCGTTTGCGCGGCGGTTTGTCAGGGGCGATCAGTTTTGCGTCAGTCGGCTGGTCGCCGTGCACCCATGCAGCGATCCGCAGCGCCCACGTATCGAGCGCGGCGTCGTCGTACGAGCCCGAATAGCGTGCACTCGTGCCATGCAGCCGCACGTAGACGAAGTCGGCGGTCAGGTCGTCGACGTGCGGCCAGTCTTCGGTCGAATCGGAAACGACGAGCGCCACACCGTGCTTGCGCAGCAGCGCCACGAACGCGGGGTCGAGAAAGCTCGGATGGCGGATTTCGATTGCATGCCGCAGGCGCCGCGGCCGGTCGATGGCGAGATAGGGCTCGCGGACACGCTTATCGTGCCGGCGGGCGATCTCGAGTGCGCCTTCCGTATCGCGCGGCAGCATCGTCAGAAAGCGCTCGAGGCGCTCCGCATCAAATCGGAACGACGGCGGAAATTGCCACAGAATCGGCCCGAACTTGTCGTTGAGCGCAAGCAGCCCCTGCGCGAAAAAGTTCGCGAGGCCTGCGTGCGCGGCTTCGTCGCGAAAACGCAGCATGTGGGTGAGGTAGCGCGCGCCCTTCACGCTGAACACGAAACCGTCCGGTGTTTCGTCGTACCACTTCCGGTAACTGTTGAGTGATTGCAGGCTGTAGTGTGTGCCGTTGATTTCAATAGTCTGTACCGCGCGCGACGCGAACTGCAATTCGTCCGCCTGGCGCAAACCTTTTGGGTAGAACGTGCCGCGCCATCCTTCGTATCGCCAGCCCGATATGCCGATATGCAAGTTCCCACCGCGCGGGGTCACGATGCCCTCCCTCATGCGTTAGCCGTTTCGTCGCCGTAGCCGTGTAATCGCCGCAGCAGGCTTTATTCCTGTGCGCCTTGCGCATCTCGCGCGTCCCGCTCCCGTGGAACATCACTTGCGCATTCGTTACGCGAGCGGCTTCGAACGCGCCGCGAACGCGCTATTGAGCGCACTCACGAAACCTCGGGCAGCGCCCTCGGGTATGCCCGACACCGACCCCACAGGAGCCACGATGAGCACCGCCACCCCCGATAAAGCGACCACCGACGCGATCGCGCTGCTGATAGAAGACCACCGCGCGGTCGACAAGCTATTCGACGCGTTCGAGCGCGCCGCCGACGACGACCGCGACGCGAAGGGCACGCTCGCGCAGCGCGCGTGCGAGAAGCTGAGCGTCCACGCGATCGTCGAAGAAGAAATTCTCTATCCCGCCGCGCACGAGGCGCTAGGCGGCCGCGACGTGATCGATGTCGACGAGGCGTATGTCGAGCACTTCCTCGTGAAAACACTAATCGCGCGCTTCGATACGCTAAAGCCGGGTCAGCGCGGCTTCGACGCGACGTTCAAGGTCCTGACGGAGATGGTCCGCCATCACGTCGAGGAAGAGGAGAAGAGCCTGTTTCCGGAGTTGCGCAAGAGCGGCGCCGACCTCGGCGCACTCGGCAAAAAGCTCGCGGCAAGAATGGAGGCGCTCGAACAGAAGCTGGAGGCGGCCGGCAGCAAAATGGTCGGAGATAAGACGTAGTGCTGAAGTAGTAGCACTGAAGTTGTAGCTAAGGGCGCGGGCCCGCAAATCACGCCGCGGGTCGCCCCGAACAATGACGCACTGCACTAAACCGTCCCTTTTCTAAAGTAGGCATTGACGAACAAATTCCTGGATAATGCGCGTACCTTTGCGCGGGGGATGACCGTACGGCGAGGCCCAGACCTTGCCGCCGACGCGGGGAATATTCGTTTTTCCTATACAAATCAAGAGGGACAATCGTGGAACAATCAGATCAGGCCGGCCGTTCATGGCTCTGGCTCATATTGCTGATCCCCTATATCGCGCTGTTGTGGTTGCCTTTCTATAACGACACGCGCCCATCTTTCGCCGGCTTTCCGTTCTTCTACTGGTATCAGTTCCTGTGGGTTCCGCTCACGTCGCTGCTGATCTACGTCGTCTACCGAGGTATCCGATGAGCGACCTGAACCCCGTCAACCCGGTTGCGATGACCGTCTTCATCGCCTTCTTCGTGCTCGTGACGGTAGTGGGCTTCCTTGCTGCGCGCTGGAAGCGCGGCGACCTCACGCAACTGCACGAGTGGGGCCTCGGCGGCCGCCAGTTCGGCACGGTCATTTCGTGGTTCCTCGTCGGCGGCGATTTCTACACCGCCTACACGGTGATCGCGGTGCCCGCGCTCGTTTACTCGGTCGGCGCGTACGGCTTCTTTGCGCTGCCATACACCATCATCGTCTATCCGTTCGTGTTCGCGGTGATGCCGAAGCTGTGGAAAATCGCGCATGCGAAAAACCACATCACGGCCGCCGACTACGTGCACGGCGAATACGGCGGCAAGTGGTTCCCGGCGGCAGTCGCGCTGACCGGCATCGTCGCGACGATGCCGTATATCGCGCTGCAGCTAGTCGGCATGCAGGTGGTGATCAAGGGCCTCGGCGTCTCCGGCGAACTGCCGCTCGTCATCGCGTTCGTGATCCTCGCGCTCTATACGTACACGAGCGGCCTGCGCGCGCCGGCGATGATCGCCTTCGTCAAGGACATCATGATCTACATCGTCGTGATCGCGGCGGTCTGGCTGATTCCGCAGAAGCTTGGCGGCTACGGCCAGGTGTTCGACGCGGCCGATACGTACTTCAAGGCGAAGGGCGGCGCGACCGGCATCATCCTGAAGCCGACGCAGTTCACCGCGTATGCCTCGCTGGCACTGGGCTCGGCGCTCGCCGCGTTCATGTATCCGCATACGATGACGGCGGTGCTGTCGTCGTCATCGGCGCAGACCGTGCGCAAGAACGCGATCTTCCTGCCCGCGTATACGCTGCTGCTCGGCCTGATCGCGCTGCTCGGCTATATGGCGATCGCTGCCGGCATCCACGTGAAGTCGGCTTCCGACGTCGTGCCGACGCTGTTCGGCACGCTGTTCCCGTCGTGGTTCGTCGGCTTTGCCGCGGCCGCGATCGCGATCAGCGCGCTCGTGCCGGCCGCCATCATGTCGATCGGCGCCGCGAACCTGTTCACGCGCAATCTGTGGCGTCCGCTCGTTTCGCCGAGCATGGGACCGGCGCAGGAAGCGTCGACGGCGAAATTCGTGTCGCTCGTCGTGAAGTTCGGCGCGCTGCTGTTTATCGTGTTCCTGCCGACGCAATACGCCATCGACCTGCAACTGCTCGGCGGCGTATGGATTCTGCAGATCTTCCCGGCCATCGTGTTCACGCTGTACACGCGCCGCCTCAATACGGCCGGTCTGTTCTTCGGCTGGCTGGTCGGCATCGTGCTCGGCACGGGTCTCGCGATCGTGCAGGGTCTGAAGCCGGTGTTCACGCTGCATATCGGCGATTCGAGCTGGCCGCTCTACATCGGCCTGATCGCGCTCGCGGCGAATATCGTCGTGACGTTCGCAGTGTCGGTGGTGACGCCGAAACGCGCGGCGGTGCGCGCGAACGCGTAAGCGTGAGCTAACGATAAGCAACTCAGCATGTTGAATTACAGCCGCCTTCGGGCGGCTGTTTTCGTTTTGGGCCGACCGGACCCTATCGTGTCCCTCTTCCCGCAGGCGCCACAACCGTCGTTTCAACGCAAAAACGCCGGAGTATGCGCGCTGGTTTGGTACGATGCAGCCTTTTCTGCCGACGGTAAGCCTGCGTGAAACGACCCATCGCGCCGTTCGTCCGTAGTCTCTGCGCGACGACGCTCGACTTCCTCAAGCCCTACGCGCTTCGCGCGCTCGACCGCGTGCGCCATCCGACACGGCGCGGTATTGCGCTGACCGTCGCCGCGGTGCCGGCGCTGATGCTGCTGTACGTGCTGATCCTGATTCCATTTACGCCCGGCATCGGCGACATCCGCAAGGCGAAGGTCGAGCAGCCGGCCCAGGTGCTGTCCGCGGACGGCAAGCTGCTCGCCACCTTCAAGCCGTCGAACCGCGAATGGGTGAAGCTGCAGGATGTGTCGCCGCACGTGATCGACGCGCTGATCTCGACCGAAGACCATCGCTTCTACGAGCATCACGGCATCGATTTCAAGCGCACCGCGTCGGCGGCGCTGCATACGTTCTCGGGCGACCGCCAGGGCGGCTCGACCATCACGCAGCAACTCGCGCGCAATCTGTACCCCGACGAAATCGGCCGCGCGCCGACGCTCACGCGCAAGATCAAGGAAGCGATCACCGCTTTCAAGATCGAAGCGGTTTATACAAAGAGCGAGATTCTCGAAACCTATCTGAACACGGTGCCGTTCCTGTACAACGCGTACGGAATCGAAATGGCCGCGCGCACCTATTTCGACAAATCGGCGCATGACCTGACGGTGATCGAGAGCGCGACGCTGATCGGCATGCTGAAGGGCAACAGCTACTACAACCCCGTTATCAATCCCGAGCGCGCGTTGCAGCGCCGCAATATCGTGCTCGCACAGATGGTGAAGTACCAGCGGCTCACGCCCGCCGCCTATCAGACGCTGCAGCGCCGGCCGCTCGGCGTCGATTTCGAGCGCCAGACCGAGCCGCCGGGTCCGGCGCCGCATTTCGCGCAGCAGTTGCGCAAGTGGCTGATCGCATGGGCCGATGCGAACGACTACAACATCTACTCCGACGGCCTGATCGTGCGCACGACGCTCGATTCGCGCCTGCAGACGATGGCGACCCAGGCGCTGGTCTGGCAAGGCAACCAGCTGCAGACGGTGGCGAATTCGGTGTGGGGCACGCGTAACGCGTGTTCGGCACACAAGGACGTGTTCACAGCGTTCGTGCGCGAGACGCCCGAATATCGCGCGGCAAAGCAGTCGGGTCTCGCCGACGACGCCGCGCTCAAACAGGTCGAATCGGACCATCATCTGATGCAGTCGCTGTGCGACGACAAGACGCGCGTGCAGGCCGCGTTTATCGCAATCGATCCGCGCGACGGCGAGATCAAGGCCTATGTGGGCAGCCGCGATTTCAGCGACGATCAGTACGATCACGTGCAGCAGGCACGGCGCCAGCCGGGCTCGACCTTCAAGCCGTTCGTGTACGGGGCGGCATTCGAAAACGGCGCGAAGCCCGACGACACGTTTGTCGATCAGCCGGTCGAAATCACGCTCGCGGGCGGCGAAATCTGGAAACCGACTGACGATACGCCGCCAAGCGGCCGGCCCGTCACGCTGCGCGACGCGCTCGCCTATTCGAAGAACCGCATCACCGCGCAGCTGATGGAAGAAGTGGGGCCGTCGAAGGTCGCGCGGCTCGCCTATTCGATGGGCGTGCGCGACAGCCGGCTCGACGCGGTGCCGTCGCTTGCGCTCGGCACGAGCCCGGTCACGCTCAAGGAAATGGTCTCGGCGTACAGCACGATCGCCGATCGCGGCGCCTATATTCCGCCGATGTTTGTCACGCAGATCGAAGATCGCGACGGCAATTTGCTCGCGCAATTCCGTCCCGCGCGGCCCGAGCAGACGCTGCCGCCGGAAGCCGCGCAGACGCTGCTCGATGTGATGCGCGACGTCGTCGATAAGGGCACGGGCACCGCGATCCGCACGCGCTTCGGCATTCGCGGCGACGTTGCGGGCAAAACGGGCACGACGCAGGACGACGCGGACGGCTGGTTCATCCTCATGCATCCGCAACTGGTGGCGGGCGCGTGGGTTGGCTTCAACGATAGCCGCGTGACGCTGCGCAGCGATTACTGGGGGCAGGGCGCGCATAGCGCGCTGCCGATTGTGGGCGACTTTTTCCAGCGTGCGCTGCGTTCGCGGCTCGTCGATCCGCGAGCGAAGTTTGTCGAAGAGAAACAGACGGGCCTGTTCGATTCGCTACGTACGACGATTGGTACGTGGTGGGGGCATCTGTTCGGGGCGGACAACAAGGCCGCGCCGCAGAAGGAGAAGCCGCGTGCGCCGCGACGGGCGCCTGCGGTGAGCACGTCTGCTGCGCCGTCCGCGCCTGCCGTGCCTGCTGTGCCCAATGCAACGGCGCCGGCCGCGTCATCGGCTGAGCCGCGCGATGTCGAGCCGCCGCAGATCGTCGCACCGCACGGCGCGTCGGTGCCGCCGTTGCTGTCGCCGCCTGCCGCGGCGAATGGCGCGCAAGGGGCGCAGGGCGCCGCATCCGCGAATGGTGCGGCCGCGGGCGGCTTGTCGCCTGGCTTGGCGTCGCCGGTTCCGAATGCGCCGGGCGGGACGTCGCCGTCCGGGCAGACGTCGCTTGATCAATGGGTCAATCAGCACACGAACGGGGCTGGGGCGTCTTCCGGTACGTCGAGCGGCGCATCGCAATAGCGTGCGCCCTGGTCGCGGTCGATTTGTGTCGCCGTGCGCGCGCCGTGACACAAAGCAGTGTGAGCGCGCCCGATGATCCGGCAGCCCGGAGCCGGACTGCGGCGCCTGCTATAAGCGCATCACGGAGCGACGCTCTCGCTCACCCAAACTCGAATCCTTCCCCGGAAGACCCCGCATAGCGCTGCCCGAGCAGCCTCATCATCGTCAGCCCGTTGCGCTGCGCCGAGTCTTCGAAGCAGTTGTTGAACACGACATCGGTCCGGTCTACCCGGCGCGCGATCTCGCGAATCGGAATGACCAGCTCTTCGAGCTCTTCATCGCTGTAGTCGTAATTGAAGCGTCCGGACGCAGTCGTGCTGCCCGACCAGGTCTCCGCATTGCGGCCATGCAATCGCACGATCGCGAGACGCGGCGACGTCGCTTCCCAGACCGTATGCGCGCGCGTCGCCACGTCGGGCGCATCCATCACCACGTGCACGAGCCCGTGCTCGCGTTCGAACGCGAGCGTCGACGCGCGGTGGCGGTCGTCGAACCAGCTTGCGTTGCGAAATTCGAATGCGGTCAGATAAGGTGCCATACGCTGCGCGCAATGCGCGACGTGCGCCTTGTCGCGCGACGCGGTGGTGATCCACGGCGCGAACTGGAACAGCACCGCGCCGAGCTTGCCGGCCGTGCGCAACGGTTCGAGCGCTTCAAAAAAACGCGCCCATAGCTCGTTAATGATGTCGGGCGGAATGTCCCGGTAATACAGGTTCTTTTTGCCCGTTTGCGGCAGCGCCTGCTGGATATCGGGCGGGAAGAATTTCGGCTCCGTCTGGTGCCCGGTAAAGAGCCGGAATGCCTTCATGTTGAACGTGAAGCCCGGTGGCGTGCGCTGCGCCCACAGCGCGCTATTGGCCGGGCTCGGCATCGCGTAGTACGACGCGTCGACCTCGACCATCGGGAAACGGTCGGCGTAAAAGCGCAAGCGCGCCTCCGCGCTCGTGCAGCCCTTCGGATAGAACTTGCCGGACTTGATCAGCGTGGCGTCCGTCCACGACGCGGTACCCACTTCGATCGACATGTTGCACTGCTCCCTCGGTCCTGGTGATGCCTGGTGGTGCCCCGGCGACCGGCTATCGCTTTTGCATCGTACTGCACAGCGTGCCCGCGCAGGGCGAGCTCAGGTTTGTCAAAGATGGTTAGCCAACGCTGACATCGCAATGATTGTTGCTAGAATTCGACAGGCTGAATTCAATGGCTATCCGCGGCACGTCGATCAACAAGAACGGAGAGGCGCATGAAGGGCAGCACCATCGCGGAACGGGAAGCCGCTGGCCGGGCCGCACGCGAGCAGTCGAAACGCTCGAGTCATCGCGCGGTCGGCGAGATCCGCCGCGACCCGATCGAACTGCTGCGGCAAAGCAGCGCCGGCCGCATCGAGCGGCTGATTCCGCTGCGCTACGGCCGCATGGCCGCTTCGCCGCTCGCCTTTTTACGCGGCAGCGCAATTCTGCAGTCGCACGATCTGGGCCAGCTGCCGCATACCTCGCTCGTGCAGCCCATCTGCGGCGATAGCCACCTGCTGAACTTCGGCGGCTTCGCGACACCCGAGCGTCAACTGATTTTCGACGTCGACGATTTCGACGAAACCGCGCACGGCCCGTTCGAATGGGATCTGAAGCGCCTCGTCGCGAGCTTTACCGTCGCTGCGCGGCAGCTCGGTCTCAGCCGCGGCGCCGCGCACGATACGGCGGTGTCGGCCGTGCTCCAGTACCGCGACCGCATGGCGCAATACGCGCAGTCCGGCGTGCTCGAACTCTGGTATGAGCGCATCACGTTCGACCGGATGATCGAAGCGGCGATGACGCCCGAAGCGCGCCGCCGGATTCGCCGCGGCATGGAAAAGGCCGTGACGCATACGCCGGAAGCCATGCTGGACAAGATCGCGGAGCGCGTCGACGGCCGCTTCGTGATGCGCGATATGCCGCCCGTGTTGTTTCATCTGGACGACGCGAACACGCTATTCACACCCGGCGACGACTGGTTCGGTATCGACGACTGGCATACGCTGATCGACGGCATGCTCGCCGACTATCTGCAGACGGTGCCGCCCGACCGGCGCTCGCTGCTCGACCGGTTCGCGATTCAGGATCTCGCGTTCAAGGTGGTCGGCGTCAGCAGCGTCGGGACGCGTTGCCTCATGCTGCTGGCCACCGATGCCACGGAAAAGCCGCTGTTTCTGCAATTGAAGGAAGCGCAGCCATCGGCCGTCGCGCGCTACTTCAAATCGAAGGAGCCGCGCCACGAAGGCGAGCGCGTCGTGCGCGGGCAGCAGATGCTGCAGGCGTCCAGCGACATTTTTCTGGGCTGGACCACGGGGCCCGGCGAGCGTCCGTTCTACGTGCGGCAAGTGCTCGACATGAAGCTGTCGCCGAATATCGAGCACGTCGACACCGAATTGCTCAACGGTTATGCGCGCCTGTGCGGCTGGGCGCTCGCGCGGGCGCACGCGAAAGCGAGCGGCAAGGCGCTTGAGATTGCCGCTTATATCGGACGCAACGATCAGTTCGCCGAGGCGTTGGCCCAGTACGCTTCTGCCTATGCGGACCAGGTCGAGCGCGACTACGATGCGTTCGTAAAGGCGTGCCGCAGCGGCGCGCTCGAAGCACGCACCGACGCAGATTTTGCCGCCGATTTCCGCAGATAGATTTGTTCGGTATGCGGACGCGCGAACCGGCGCACCGGCGCACCGGTAGTTTCACGGCACGCTGTGCCATTTGGCCACGACGCGTGGCTTTACTAAAGAGGGAGGTGCATATGCTTTCATTCATCGGGACGTTGATCGTCGGTTTGATCGTCGGCCTGATCGCGCGCGCGATCAAACCCGGCGACGACAAGATGGGCCTCATCATGACGATCATCCTCGGCATCGCCGGCTCGTTGATCGCGGGCTATATCGGGCGCGCCGCCGGGTGGTATGAGCCGGGGCAGGGTGCGGGATGGATCGCATCGGTGATCGGCGCGATCGTGCTGCTCGTTATTTACGGGTTGATCCGCAAACGCATGTAGTCGTGCGGTAGCCGCGTGGTAGCGGCACGCTTGCCGTGGGCGGACACTCGCAGTTGCCATAAAGGTTGTCATGCAGGGTTGTCGCGCAGTTGCGGCAGTTGCCGTGATTGCGTGGCACCGCGGCGCGCGTGGTGCCACGCATGCTTCTCTATGCGTTGCCGGCGAGACTGCGCGGTGCGTGCGAATCAGTCATCATGTGCCTCGTCAACGCCGCCGGTATGTGGTCATCGCGCCGCACACCGGCGGCGCTAGCATGCGCGATGCGTTTTTCGCGCAAATCCCACGCATGCATTGCGGCAAGGCCGTGCGCGAGGCTGCGCCATGAAGCTGCGTCATTGAACAGCGTCATGGCATGGCGCGCACGATCCATGCATCAGTCGAGCAGCGCTTGCTCAATCGAAGGAGGGCACAGTGGCTGAACATAGCGCGGACGATGTCCGCGAAGCACAGATGGCATTCGGCGCGCAGGATGCGCCGCGAACCCGGCAAACCTCGGTCGGCAAGGTCGCGCTCGTCACCGGCGCGGGCAGCGGCATCGGCCGCGCAACGGCGCGCAAGCTGCTCGAAAACGGCTATAGCGTCGTGCTGACGGGCCGCCGGCAACAGCCGCTCGACGAACTCGCGGCCGAGGCGCTCGCCAGCGGCTTCGATGCGTATGCGCACGCGTGCGACGTCGCCGATACGGACGGCGTCGCCGCGCTGTTCGATGCGATCCGCGGGCGCTACGGGCGGCTCGACGTGCTGTTCAACAACGCGGGACGCGGTGCGCCGCCGGTCGAAATCGACGCGCTTTCGATCGAAGACTGGCGCGCGGTCGTCGATACGAATCTCACGGGCGTGTTCCTCTGCACACGCGCCGCCTTCGCGATGATGAAAGCGCAGATGCCGCGCGGCGGGCGCATCATCAACAACGGCTCGATTTCCGCGCACGCGCCGCGTCCATACAGCATCGCCTATACGGCGACGAAGCACGCAATCACCGGACTGACGAAGTCTGTCTCGCTCGACGGGCGTCCGTACGACATCGTGTGCGGGCAGATCGATATCGGCAATGCGGCAACCGAGATGGCCGCGCGCATGGCGAAAGGCGTGCCGCAAGCGAACGGGCAGACGGCGATCGAGCCGCTGATGGATGTCGAGCATGTCGCCGACGCGGTGCTGCATATGACCGAATTGCCGCTGTCGGCGAATGTGCAGTTCATGACGATCATGGCAAGCAAGATGCCGTTTGTCGGCCGCGGGTGACGCCGACGGTGGGTGCAAGGGTGAATGCCGGAGCGAGCAGGTCGCGACGCCAGACCACACCGACGGTGCGCGACGACGATCCGCGGCCCGAACCGCCCGTACGTCCATCTGCGGACGACTGCTGCCGCAGCGGCTGCGACCCCTGTGTGTTCGATCTGTACAATGAGGCGCTGGAGCGCTATCACGCCGCGCTCGCCGCGTGGGAAAAGCGGCATGGCCCGCGTGCGCGATAGCGCGTATGCGAAAGCGTTTGCTATAGCGTTTGCAGGCTCGGTTAATGCGGTTCGAACGAACGCCGCGCTTTGCCCGCATCTCGCTCATGCCTTGTTCAAGCTTCGCTCGCGTATTGCCTTGCAGCCGCGCTTTATGACAGAACTTGCCGCCCCGCCGATCGAACCTGACACCCTCCATGCGCTGCACGACTTCGTCGCGCGCTATCCGCGCCTGTTCGTCTTGACAGGCGCCGGCATCAGCACCGATTCCGGCATTCCCGGCTATCGCGACGAAAACGGTCAATGGAAGCGCTCGCCGCCGATCACGCTGCAGGAGTTTCTCGGCGCTGATGCGTCGCGGCGCCGTTATTGGGCGCGCAGCATGGTCGGCTGGCCGGTGGTCGGCGAGGCGCAGCCGAACGCCGCGCACCATGCGCTCGCGCGGCTCGAAGCGGCCGGGCATATCACGGCGCTCGTGACGCAAAACGTCGACGGTTTGCATCAACGCGCCGGCAGTACGAATGTGATCGAACTGCACGGCAGTATCGGCGCGGTGACGTGTCTCGATTGCGGTACGCAGCATACGCGCGCATCGATTCAACAAATACTCGAAGCGGAAAACCCCGCGCTGCTCGAAGCGGAAGCGGAACCCGCCGCGGATGGCGACGCGCATCTCGAATGGCACGCGCTCGATACGTTTCGCGTGCCGGCCTGCACGCATTGCGGCGGGTTACTGAAACCGTCGGTGGTGTTCTTCGGCGAAAGCGTGCCGCGCGAGCGCGTCGATGCGGCGGCGCGCGCGCTCGATGAATCGGATGCGGTGCTCGTCGTCGGATCGTCGTTGATGGTGTATTCGGGTTATCGCTTTTGCGTGTGGGCGCAGCAGAAGGGCAAGCCGATCGCCGCGATCAATCTCGGGCTCACGCGCGCGGACCCGTTGCTGTCGCTGAAAATCACGGCGCCGTGCGCCGAAACGTTGATCGCGCTGGCGGCGCGGCTCGCGATCGATTGAAATGCCGCGACCTTTGCGTAATGAGGCAACACGGACGACACCGCATAAACGACGCCGCACAAACGACGCAACGCGAATGACGCACACCCGGGAGACAACACAATGTCGACGCTGACAACGCTCGAAGCCCTCGAAGCAATTTACGGCGCGCCGCACGAACGCTCGGTGCGCAAGGAAATCACGTTCGTCAACGAAGACTATCGCGCGTTTATCGAGTACGCGCCGCTCGTCATGGTCGCCACGAGCGGCCCCGAAGGGCTCGACTGTTCGCCGCGCGGCGATGCACCAGGCTTCGTGCGCATCGTCGACGAACACACGCTGGCGATTCCGGACCGCGTCGGCAATAACCGCATCGACAGCCTGCGCAATATCGTCGCGAATCCGCAGGTCGGCTTGCTGTTTATCGTGCCGGGCGTCGGCGAGACGCTGCGCGTGAACGGCCGTGCGCGCATCAGCGTCGATGACGAACTGCTCGACAGCTTTGCGGTGAACGGCAAACGGCCTCGCACCGTGCTGATCGTCGATATCGACGCGGTCTACTATCACTGCTCGAAGGCGCTCGTGCGTTCGAAACTGTGGGATCCGTCGCGCCATGTCGAGCGTTCGCGGCTGCCGAGCGCAGGCGAGATCCATCGCCGGCTGAACGGCCCGTCGTTCGACGCAGAGGCCTACGATCTCGATCTCGTGGAAAGACTGCGCACGAGCCTTTACTGATCCTTACCGAACGAACCTTCCCGGGCAAGACCGCCATGACGTCCACCGATTCGACCCACCGCACTGCCGACTTACGCGAGCACTCGCCGTCGGCCGAGCGCAATCGCGATGCGATTCTCGCCGTGCTGCGCACGGTGTTGCCGTCACGCGGCACTGTGCTCGAAATCGCAAGCGGCACAGGCCAGCATGCGATTCACTTCGCCGCGGCGTTTCCCGATCTCGACTGGCAGCCGAGCGACGCGGACCCCGGTGCGCGCGCATCGATCGAGGCATGGACGACGCTGAGCGGTCTGACGAATATCCGGCCGCCGCTCGATCTCGACGTTTGCCGCACGCCATGGGGCATCGAAGCGGCGCAAGCCATGCTCTGCCTCAACATGATCCATATCTCGCCGTGGGCGGCCACCGAAGGCTTGATCGACGGCGCATCGCGGGTGCTCGGCGAGCGCGGTGCGGTGCTGTTCCTGTACGGCCCATACCGGCGCAACGGCGCGCATACGTCACCGTCCAACGAAGCCTTCGATCAGCACCTGAAGGCTCGCAACCCGGCATGGGGCGTGCGCGACATGGAGGCGGTCGTGCAGCTTGCCGACACGGCGGGGTTCGCGTGCGACGAGCCGATTGCGATGCCTGCGAACAACTTCAGCCTCGTGTTCCGCAAACGCTGATGCATGCCGCAAGTCTCACGCATCACACTGGGTGGCGTGCGCCGTGCCGGAAGCGGTAATCCGAGCATGGCTCGTTCATTTCTTTTATTCTTTCATCCTTGACGCCGCGCGCGCCTCGCGCAACGCAGGTTCGTGCGGCTTGACGTCACCCGGAAATCTGGAGAACTCACATGGGCAAACAGGCAATCGGCGTAGTGGGGCTAGCGGTCATGGGCCGCAATCTGGCGCTCAACATCGAAAGCCGCGGTCACGCGGTTTCCGTGTTCAACCGGACGCGCGAGAAAACCGACGAACTGATCGCCGAGTTTCCCGACCGCAAGCTGGTGCCGACTTTCACAATGGAAGAATTTGTCGCGTCGCTTGAAAAACCGCGCCGCATTCTGCTGATGGTCAAGGCCGGCGCGCCGACCGATGCAACGATCGCCGCGCTGCAGCCGCTGCTTGAAAAAGGCGACATTCTGATCGACGGCGGCAACACGCATTTCACCGACACGATCCGCCGCAATCAGGATCTCGCGAAAGCGGGGCTGCATTTCATCGGCACGGGCGTGTCGGGTGGCGAGGAAGGCGCACTGAAAGGCCCGTCGATCATGCCGGGCGGCCAGCGCGATGCGTACGACCTCGTGGCGCCGATCCTTACCGAAATCGCCGCGAAGGCGCCTGACGACGGCGAGCCGTGCGTCGCGTATATGGGACCGGACGGCGCGGGGCACTTCGTGAAAATGGTGCACAACGGCATCGAATATGGCGATATGCAGCTGATCGCCGAGAGCTACGCGGTGCTCAAGCAGGTGCTCGGGCTGTCGAACGAGGAACTGGGCCGCGTCTATACCGAGTGGAACAAGGGCGAACTCGACAGCTATCTGATCGAAATCACGTCGAAGATCTTCAGCAAGAAGGACGACGTGACTGGAAAGGACCTCGTCGACATCATTCTCGATCGCGCCGCGCAAAAGGGCACGGGCAAGTGGACGAGCCAGAATGCGCTCGATCTCGGCGCACCGCTGCCGCTGATTACCGAAGCTGTATTTGCGCGCGTGCTGTCGTCGCTGAAGGACCAGCGCGTCGCCGCGAGCAAGGTGCTTGAAGGGCCGAAGACGAAGCCGTTTGCGAGCGACCGCGAAGCGTTTGTCGAAGCGGTGCGCCGCGCGCTGTACTTCAGCAAGGTGATTTCGTACGCACAGGGCTTTGCGCAATTGCGCGCGGCGTCCGAAGAGTACAAGTGGGATCTCGACTACGGCACGATCGCGAAGATTTTCCGGGCGGGGTGCATCATCCGCGCGCGCTTCCTGCAGAAGATCACCGATGCCTATAAGAAGGACAAGGCGTTGGCGAATCTGCTGCTCGACCCGTACTTCCGCGATATCGCGGCGAACTATCAGGGCGCGCTGCGCGATGTCGTGACGGCGGCAATCGCGGCGGGCGTGCCGGTGCCGGCGTTCTCGTCGGCGATCGCGTACTTCGACGGCTATCGCTCCGAGCGGCTGCCGGCGAATCTCGTGCAGGCGCAACGCGACTTCTTCGGCGCGCATACGTTCGAGCGCATCGACAAGGCGGGCAGCTTCCACGCTGAATGGGCGTAAGCGGCCGGTTCGTCCGGCAGGTGGGTTCGCTCGCGCTGCTCTCGCGGCGTGAGCGCAAAGACGGCGGTGCCACTGATGGGTGGCGCCGCCGTTTTTTCTCCTGCAGGCCGTTTTAGGCAATTATTGTTGCACTGCAAAATAGAAGATAAGAAAAATCATTATTTGACGGAGCAATTATTGCGAAAATAGAAATGCTGTATCGACGGACTAGGTATTTACCCTAGGGCGTCACTTCCGTAGACTTCTATCAACGCCTCGAACTGATGTTCCCGGCACAACCGAAAAACAAGGTCTCGGAGGTTATAAGTCATGAAAAAGCTGATCCCGGCAGTACTCGTCGCCACGCTTCTGGCCGCTCCCGTTGTTTCGTTCGCGCAGTCTTCGCAGTCGAACCAGCCGCTGACCCGCGCACAAGTGCGTGCGGAACTGGTCGCGCTGGAAAACGCCGGCTATGACCCCCTGAGCGACCGTCAGGAATATCCGCGCAACATCCAGGCAGCCGAAGCGCGCCTGCAAGCGCAACAGGCACAAAATGCGGCGCACGGCGATACGAGCGGCTACGGTGCGCAAGCGGGCGGTACGTCGCAAGCCGGTCACTGAATACGGAAGTGACTGCCGGCGCGGCGAGCCCATGCCGCCGTGCTAGCAAAACAGAATGAAGAAGGACGCCGGCCAGAGCAATCTGGCCGGCGTTTTTCATGCGCGCCGTGTGCTCGTCTCGTGCCTGCACTGACGACGCATGGACGACGCATGGACGAGCGACGCATGCTCGACCGCACATCCGCGCGCCCGCCGCACTAGTCGTCCGCTATCGGCTCGTCAAATGCGGCACGCCATCGTGCGCGGCCAGATCGAGTTGATGAATCTGCCGGTGCACCTTGTTCAGCTGCGCCTGCGCCGCGACGCGCTGCGCTTCGAGTTGCGCCACCTCGCGGCGTACCTGATGCTGGCGGCTCGTCACCGCCTGCTCCTGCGTCGCCGATCGCTGCAACGCCTTGCGCAACTGCTCGGCCTGCGCTTCCGATTGCGCGATCATCTTCGTCAACTGCTCGTTCTGCGCTTCGAGCTGCACGCGCCGCGTTTGCCCATCGGCAAGACGCATCGCCTGCTGTTCGAACTGGTGGAAGATGCCTTGCGCCGCATCGAGGTCGTTCGCTCGCAAAGCACGCCAGGGGGTGCCGTCCTGATACAGCGCGACGTAGTACTTCAACTCCTTGGCGTGAAACAGCAGGCTCACCGAATAGTCGAACGCGCGAAACACGCGAAACGGCGTTACCGCGCCGGCTTCGACGAGCCATTCGATTTCCCCGGGGTCGGCGAAGTGTGCGACGCGGCCATTCGACTGCGATGGCATTGCGGGCATCGGATGCAAGGTCGCGACCGGCCGCACGGGCCGTTCGGCCGCGTGCCCCGGGCCAGCGGCGGGCGCATCGTGCACCGGCGCATCGACAATCGCATCGGCCGATAAAGACGGATTGCGGTCGATGCGCACCAGGTGCGCAATGCCATCGGCGGGCAGCGCGCGGCGCCGGTTCAGAAGCAGCTTCAAGGCGTCACCTCCATATTCGTGCGGATAGCTAACTAATGGGTCGATGCTGCAACGTAAGGAGACTTTTTCCGGTTCAAATGGTTTGGGGTGAGGTGGGGCGTTAGTGCAGTGTGCGTTGTGGGCGCGTGATTTCTTCGAATAGCGCGTGGCTCGGTTCGAGTGCGAAGAGCCATGATTCGTCGTAGCCGCTCAAGGTATCGAGCGCATCGCGCAGACGTTCAATCGCGACGGCGGGAATCTCGACGGTGGCCTCGACGCCGCTCGAGAGACGCGACACGCTGGCAAGCTGCACGAGCGCGTCAGCGGCCTCGGCGACATCCGCTGCGAACACCAGATGCGTGTTCAACAGTTCGACGAGACTGCGCGACGAGGCGACCTCGTCGACGCTGAGCTGCACAGCCAGAAACATGGCTTTGTTCATGCTCGAACTCCTCATGGACAGGACATTGTGGCGGCTTGCTCGCCCGCTGTGCACTGCGGCAGCTTGATCCAGTATAGGCGAGAGGCGGGTGGAAGCAATGGTCGCACGAATCCGGAGGCGGCGGGCGTCGACCTTTGCGGCCCTATAATGTGCGGGCCCGCAACATCATCGTCAGGCCTGGCTATCATGAAGATCATTCGCAGCCGCAGCTTTACCGCTGAACGCCCTTGGGGTGCGCTCGATATCGCGAACATGAACGGCATCACGACGCGTCTGCATTGGACCGATCAACCATACAAGTGGCATATCAACGACGGCGAAGAAGTGTTCGCGGTGCTCGATGGCCGCGTCGAAATGCGCTACCGCGAAAACGGCGTCGAACAGTCGACGATGCTTGACACCGGAGATGTATTTCATGCGTCGGTCGGCACTGAGCACGTCGCGTACCCGGTGGGCGAGGCGCGTATTCTCGTCGTCGAATCAGAAGGCAGTGTCTAGCTCGGGAAGGGCTGCGAAAGCGGCAGCGGCACTCAATTGATCTGCAATGCAAACGATACGTTCCGCACGGAAGGCACGATGATCGAGGCAAGCCGAACGGATTGATCGCCGGTCCGACATTCTCGACATGCGCGAGAAACACGCGAGCCACGCGACAGACTCGACAGACTCGACAGACTCGACAGACTCGACAGACGCGCCGCAAGCGTGCAGAAACGCCCGACAGCGACACCGCTAAAAGTTCACGAAGTTCGTACGCCGCCGCGCGTGACGATTCCCGTCAAGCAACGGCATAATGGTTCTTCAACGTTTGTTTCGGACCGCGTCGAGGATCATAAAAATGACCGGCAAGTGGCATACCGCACATACGCAAGTCTGGATGCGTCGGGTTTTCCTTTCGATGACGACGATGCTCGCCGCATGCTCGTCGTTTACGCCGCCGTGGGAGAGCACGCCGCCGCCCACCACCATTGGCGCGCGAACCACCGGCGGCGCCGCGTCGACCGGCGTGCCGGCGGGGTTCTATCGCGTGAATCCCGGCGATACGCTGCAAAGCATCGCGGGCGCGTTCGGCCAGCGTCCGCAAGATATCGCGACCTGGAACGGCATGAGCACGGAGACGTTGGTCACGCCGGGCCAGGTGTTGCGCGTGTCGCCGCCGTCGCTCACACCGGGCGCGGGCGCGGTGCCGCCTGTCGGCGCGCCGCAGGCGCCTTCGTCGGCCGCCGCGCAGCAGGGTGTCCTGACATGGCCATTGCGCGGGCCGATACTGAAGCGCTTCGTGCCCGGCAAGACGAACGGCATCGTGATCGGCGCGCGCGTCGGCGAAACGGTCAGGGCGGCCGCAGGCGGGCGCGTGGTCTATGCGGGCACTGGCATTCCCGCGTACGGGCCGCTCGTCATCATCAAACATAACGATTCGCTGATCACCGCGTATGGTCAGAACAGCAAGCTGCTCGTGCAGGAAGGCGAGGCCGTCACGCAAGGCCAGCCGGTCGCCGAGGCCGGTCAGGACAGCAACGGCGTCGGCTCGATCCAGTTCGAAGTGCGCCAGGACGGCCGCCCGGCCGATCCGCTTGCATGGCTGCCGCGCTAGTCGTTGGCCGTTGTTTCGCGAACCGCACGAATCAAGCCGCGCGAATCACCTAGGCTTACGCCCGGTTCGCATCGTTAAGAATTGATACACTCGCGCATTCAAGTCATGTGCGCGGCGCCTCATGGGCGCCGCGACTTCCGCCATCCTTACAGGAAAAGTCCATGATCGATTTGCGCAGCGATACCGTTACCCGGCCGGGCAAGGCCATGCTCGCCGCGATGGCGTCGGCCGAAGTTGGCGACGACGTCTGGGGCGACGACCCGACCGTCCTGCGCC
Source organism: Paraburkholderia edwinii (assembly GCF_019428685.1). Taxonomy (NCBI): domain Bacteria; kingdom Pseudomonadati; phylum Pseudomonadota; class Betaproteobacteria; order Burkholderiales; family Burkholderiaceae; genus Paraburkholderia; species Paraburkholderia edwinii. The sequence goes on along the minus strand of NZ_CP080096.1, from coordinate 3,193,917 downwards.
TGCAGGCGACCGTCGCCGAGCGCGCCGGCAAGGAGGCGGGGCTGTTCTTCCCGAGCGGCACGCAAAGCAACCTCGCGGCCTTGATGGCGCATTGCGCGCGCGGCGACGAATATATCGTCGGCCAGGCCGCGCACACGTACAAGTACGAAGGCGGCGGCGCGGCGGTGCTCGGCAGCATCCAGCCGCAGCCGCTCGAAAACGCGCTCGACGGATCGTTGCCGCTCGACAAGATCGCCGCGGCGATCAAGCCGATCGACAATCACTTCGCGCGCACGCGTCTGCTTGCGCTGGAAAACACGATCGGCGGCAAGGTGCTGCTCGCGGGCTACGTTGCCGAGGCGACCCAGTTCGCACGCAGTCGCGGGCTCGCGACGCATCTGGACGGCGCGCGCGTCTGCAACGCGGCGGTCGCGTCGCAAAAGCCGATCGAGGCGCTGTGCGCGCCGTTCGACTCGGTGTCGATCTGCTTTTCGAAGGGGCTTGGTGCGCCGGTCGGTTCGGTGCTGGTCGGCAGCAAGGCGCTGCTCGAGAGCGCGCATCGCTGGCGCAAGGTGCTTGGCGGCGGCATGCGGCAAGCGGGTGTGCTCGCGGCCGCTTGCCTGTACGCGCTCGAGCATCACGTCGAGCGTCTCGCCGAAGATCACGACAACGCTGCGCATCTGGCCGCCGGCCTCGCGCAGATCGGCGGGATCAAGGTTCAGTCGCAGGCCACCAACATGGTGTTCGCGCACATTCCGCAGGAGCATTGCGCGCCGCTCGAAGCCTTCCTGAAAGAGCGCGGCATCCTGACGCAAATGTTGTACGCGTCGCGCTTCGTCACGCATATGGACGTGTCGCGTGCCGATATCGACACGTTTCTCGCCGCCGTGAAGGATTATTTCGCGCGCTGATTGACCGGTTTCACCGATGCCACGGCTTGCGTATAAGGCTGCGCGGGCTGCGGCTGCGGAGACTGCGACAGCGTTTCGGCGCCCTCGCGTTGCTTCGCGCGATGCGACGGCGCGAACAGCCGCAAGCCGCTGACGATACTCGCGGCGCCTGCGAATACGGCGCCTGTCGCGAGCGCGACGGTCGGCCCATGACGACCCGCAACGCCGAAGCTCAACGCGACGAGCGCGGCGCCCGTGGTCTGCCCGAGCAGGCGCGCGGTCGCGATGATGCCGCTGGCGCCGCCGCTGCGTTCGCGCGGCGCGCTCGCCATAATCGCCTTGAGGTTCGGCGACTGGAAAAAGCCGAAGCCGGCACCGCACAGACACATCCGTAGCGTGATGTCGAGCACCGACGGATGCGGCGGCAGCAGCGCGAGCGACACCATGCCCGCGCTCAGCACGGCAAGACCGATCGCGCCGAGCAGACCTGGCGGATAGCGGTCCGACATCCGGCCGGCGAACGGCGCGGCGATCGCCACGACCACCGACCACGGCGTCATCAGAAAACCCGTTTCAACCTGACTGCGCTGCAGAACCGTTTCGAAGTAAAACGGCAGCGACACGAACGCGAGCCCTTGCGCCGCGAACGAACAGACCGCGGTCACCGCCGACAGCGTGAACACCGGTCGCTTGAACAGATCGACGGGCAGCATCGGCGCCGGGTGTCCCGCCTCGCGCTTCACCATCAACGCGCCAAACACGAGCGCAATGGCCGCCGCGGTCAGTACGACCGGCGTCGACGCGCGCTGCGTCGCTTCCGCGAGCGCGAAAATCAGCGCGGCAAACATGACGACGTTGAGCACCGCCGCGACCGGATCGAACTGATGCTTGCCGCGCGCGGTTTTGGGCAAGCCAGGCAGCGCAAACGAAATGGCGAGGATGCCGAGCGGCACGTTGACCGCGAATAGCCAGGGCCAGTCCGCCACCGACAGAATCAGCGAAGCGACCGTCGGACCCGCGGCGAACGACACGCCGACGACGAGCGCGTTCAGGCCGAGCCCGCGCCCGAGCCGATGCGGCGGATAAAGCGTTTGAATCAACGCCGAATTGACGCCCATGATGGCCGCGGCGCCGACCCCCTGCGCGACGCGCGCGATGGCGAGAAACACGAGACTCGGCGACAGCGCGCAGCCCAGCGAAGCCACGGTGAAAAGCGCAATGCCGCTGATATACACACGCCGATGGCCGATGATGTCGCCGAGCGCGGCGAGCGGCAGCAGCGTCGAGACCATCGCGAGCTGATACGCGTTGATGATCCACACCGACGCCGCCGGTTTCGCGTGCAAATCGGCGCCAATGGCCGGTAGCGCGGTGTTGGCGATCGCGGTGTCGATCGACGCGAGCGAGACGGACAGCATGATCGCGACGAGCGCGAAGCGCAGGCCGGTCGACATCGGTTGATCGGCGACGCGGGTGGGATCGGGGGCGGGGTCGTGGGCGGACAAAACCGGGCTCTGCATGAAGTGGCGGGGGGCGAACCGGCGCTCGATCGGAACACTCGATCGGAATACGAAGCGGCGGCGCGGCGCGAATTCGCAATTGTTGCAGACACGCGGAATTCTTGCTCGATCACACACATCGAGTGCGCGAGGTGACGACGCGATGAAAGGTTGTTGCAAGCGAAGCTTTTGTTCAGCGCGCGCCTCGCCGCGGCGGCGCCGAACGGTTTGCCGATGGGGTTTACCGATAAGCCGCTATCGACGCTTAAGGTATCTGAACACCGCGAGTGTTGACGAATACCGCATGCAAGGCAGAGGTCGCCGCGATGAACAGGCGGTTACGCTTCGGTCCGCCGAACGTCACATTGGCCACAGTCTCGGGTGTCAGGATCTTGCCAATCAATTTTCCCGACGCGTCGATGCAGTGCACACCGTCGCCGGCGGCCACCCACAGGTTACCGTCCTCGTCGAGCCGGAAGCCGTCGGGCACGCCCGGATCGATCGTCGCAAACACGCGACCGTTCGTCAGTTTCCCGCCATCCGTCACGTCGAACACGCGAATGTGATGCGGCGCGTCGGGTGCGTGCGAGCGGCCGGAATCCGCGATGAACAGCTGGCGTTCATCCGCGGAAAACGCGAGCCCGTTGGGCTTGACGAAATCGTCGGTGACGGCCGCGATTTCGCCCGTTTGCGGATCGCAGCGATACACGTGGCATCCGCCTATTTCACTCTCGGCCTTGTGCCCTTCGTAGTCGGTCAGAATGCCGTAGGGCGGATCGGTAAACCAGACGCTGCCGTCGGACTTGATCACCACATCGTTCGGCGAATTCAGCCGCTTGCCGCCCACGCGCTCGGCGAGCACCGTGATCGTGCCATCCGGTTCGGTGCGCGTGACGCGCCGGTTGCCGTGTTCGCAACTGACGAGCCGCCCCTGACGGTCGCGCGTATTGCCGTTTGAAAAGCCCGACGGATAGCGGAATACGCTGACCTCTCCGGTCTCTTCTTCCCAGCGCAGCATCCGGTTGTTCGGAATATCGCTGAGCAGCAGATAGCGGCCATCCGCGAAGTACACCGGACCCTCGGCCCAACGCATGCCCGTATGGAGCGTCTCCAGTGCGCACACCGGAATGATGTACTGCATGAAGCGCGGATCGATCGCTTCGAAATAAGCCATGACTGTGTCTCCGTTGTTATGACCGTGGCCGTTCCGGCCGCTTTGCCTGCGATTGCGCGCGCTATTCCTCGCGTTGTTCCTCGCGCTATTCTTTTTTCTTGCCGGTTTTTTCCGGGGGCTGCGCGACATCGTCCACTGCCGCGCCTTGCGGACGCGGCGCGTGCTTGCCTCGCACATCCCAGTAAAACGCTTCGACATGGGTCAGATGCGTGCGCATGACCTGCTCGGCCCGGTCCGGATCGCGCGCGGCGATCGCATCGAAAATGCGTGCGTGGCAGTCGATTGCCGCGGACAGCGCATCGTGATGCCGCAGCGATGTATAGCGCTGGTTCTGCAGCACGCTAAGCACGCTGCGATACAGCGCGTCGATCAGCGGATTGTGCGCGAGGCTCGCAATACCGAAGTGAAACGCGTCGTCGGTTCTCGCGAACGTGTCCATGTTGTCCGCGGCCGCTTCATTGTCGCGCAGCAGTTGCTCGAGACGCTTGAGGTCGTCGACCGACGTCCATCGGCAGGCTTCGCGCGCGAGCGCCACTTCCGTGAAAAGCCTCGTTTGCTGAAACTGCTGCATGCCGCGCGGCGTCGATGCGAAGAGCAGCGCCGCCCCCGACAGATGCTCGAGCAGCTCGCTTGGGTCGGGCTCGACGACACGCGCGCGCTCGCCCGCGCTCACCGAAATCAATCCCTTCTTGTTGAGCCACAGGAGCGCCTCGCGCACGGCTGGCCGGCCGACACCGAAGCGTTCCATCAGCTCACGTTCGGAGGGCAAAGCATCGCCCACGCCGACTTCGCCCGACAGGATCATCGCTTCCAGATGCTGGGCGACCTGATCGAACAGGCGCTGGCGTTTGATCGTGAACGGGGAGGCGGGTGTGGACATAAAGTGCTCGCAATAGCGGGGGATAAACCTCCTATGCTACACGCTCCCTTCTTTGCCGAGCACGCTGCGCTTGGCGGCGACGAACGCGGCGAGGCACCGGTCGCGCCATGCGCGGCGCGCGGGCAGCGCATCGGCCGGCGTCACCGCGCGGCGCTGCTGCTCGATGGCCGTGACGAGCTGCGGTCCCCATTCGCGCGGGTCCGCCTGCTCTTTCGCGAGGCCGTAGTACATCGGCCCCAGGTTGCGGCAATATTCGGCCACGCCTTGCTGCGCATTCAGATCGATGGTCTCGAACGGACCCATAAAAAACCAGCGCAAGCCGAGGCCGTCGGCCACCGCCTTGTCGACATCGGCCACGCTCAGCACGCCGTCTTCGACGAGCCGGAACGCCTCGCCGAGCAGCGCGCTTTGCAGCCGGTTCACGACGAACCCGTTGACCTCGCGCGACAGACGGATCGGCGCCTGGCCGACCTGCTCCATCAGCTTTGCGGCGCGCTCGAGCACGGCCGGATCGGTCCACGGCGCCGGCACCAGTTCGACGAGCGGAATCAGATGCGGCGGATTGATCGGATGCACGACGAGGCAGCGCGCGCGCGTCGCGAGATGATCGGTGAACGACGAAGCCGGTAGGCCCGATGTCGAACTCGCGAGTACGACATCGGGCGCGGCAAGCGTATCGAGCCGCTGATACAGCTCGCGTTTGATCTGCACGCGCTCGGGCGCGCTTTCCTGCACATAGTCGGCATCAGTAAGCGCCTCTTCGAGGGTCGCGCATGGATGCAGCCTCGCGCAGACCGTGTCGGCGCTTTCGCTGCCGCCAAGCCCCTGTTTTGCGAGACTGCCGATCGACTCGCGCACGAACGCAAGCGTGTGCTGCACGGCGGCGGGCGCCGCGTCCCACACGGCGACGTCGAAGCCGGCACGCGAAAAAACGAGGGCCCACGACGAGCCAACTACTCCACATCCGATTACCGCAATCCGCGTCATAAGCGATCCACTCCAGAAAGATTAGCTGGCCGCATTCACGGCCGCTTTACGGCGACGGATAGCCGCGTACACGGACAGCGCGACTGCCACGATCAGAATGCCGCCGTTGAAGAAATATTCGACATAGAACGGCGCGCCCAGCTGCTGCACGCCCGAAAACGAGAACGCGACGATCAGGATCGCGAGCAGCGTGCCGCCGACGTTCACACGCCCCGGCCGGATCGACGTCGCGCCGAGCAGCGACCCGGCGAATGCCGGCAGCAAATATTCAGCGCCGACCGAGGGCGTGCCCGAACGCAGAATGCTGCCGAGCAGCACGCCCGCGATGCCGCACAACAGCCCCGATGCGGCGAAGGCGCTGCTGATGTAGCTGCCGGTGCGCAGGCCGGAGAGTTCCGCCGCGCGTGCGTTCGAGCCGATCACATAGAGGCTGCGTCCGACCGGCAGCCGCTCGAGCACGATCCACAGCACGATCGCGACCACGGCGACATAGACGGCGGGCAGCGGCACATAGCCCAGCACCTGCGACAGATTCGAAAAGCTGTCGGGCAGATTGAAGCCGGCGATCTGCTGGCCGCCCGTGTACCAGTTCGATACGCCGTAGAGCAGCGAGCCCATGCCCATCGTCGCGATAAACGAATCGATCTTGAAGCGCGTAACGAGAATGCCGTTGATCAGGCCGACCACCGCGCCGATTGCGATGACGAGCACGGCGGCGATGGGCCACGACATCCCGTTGTTGACCTGAAAGCCGATTACGAGCACCTGCGCCATGCCCACGTGATAGCCGACCGACAGATCGAAGCGTCCGGTCGCGAGCGGCAGCATCACCGCGAACGCGAGCAGCGCCGTCACCGACTGGCTCGTCAGCAGGTTGCCGATATTGCCGCTGCTCAGAAACGTGTCCGGCCGCAGCGCGGAAAACACGATCAGAACGAGCGCGAACACGAAAATCAGCCCGTAATTCGCGAACAGGTCGGCCGCGCGTTTCGCGGCCGTGGGCGGCGGCCTGTGCGGCGCCGCCGGCCCGCTTGCGCTGTTCGATTCGACGCCGTTTCCGCTGGTGCTGTTCATACGTTATCCGAAAGGTAAGTCGAGTCGTGCGTGCCGGGTCCGCGTTCGCCTAGGGACGAGCGCGCGATCAGCGCATCCATCGTCAAGGCGCGGCCGGCGAGTTCCGCGGCGACGCGGCCGCGGTCGATCACCAGGGCGCGGTCGCAGACGGCCGCGACTTCCTCGAGATCCGACGACACGACGATCACGGCCGCGCCGTCCGCTGCCGCTTTGCGCAGCATTTGATGAATCGACAGCTTGGCGCCGATATCGACGCCGGCGGTGGGTTCCTCGAGAATCACCACCCGCGCACGCGCTTCGAGCCAGCGCGCGAGGCACACCTTCTGCTGGTTACCGCCGCTGAGCCAGTCGATCAGCGAGCCCGGATTGCGTGGCCGCACGTCGAACTGCTCGAGACGCGCATGCACGGTCTGCCGCTCGATCGCAGGGGCGCGCGGTTGCCAGAGACTGCGCGCCATGATGAGTGGATTGGGAAACAGGTTTTCGGCGAGCGTCATGCCCGGAAACGTGCTCTCGCGCATGCGGTCGCCGGCGAGCAGCACGATGCCCGCGCGGATGCGCGCGCCGATGTCTCTCGTGCGCGGCAGGGCGCGGCCGTCGAGCACGATGCGACCCGCATCCGCGGCGAGCGCGCCGAAGATCGCGCGGCCCGCGGCTTCCTGACCGCCGCCGCGCAAGCCGACGAGGCCGAGTACTTCGCCCGGGCTCGCTTCGAACGACAGCGGCCCGCGGCCTTCGACCACGAGGTCCTCGACGCGCAGTACCGCCGGCTGCCGGGCCGCATCGTGACGCGCGATCTCGACGCTTTCGAGCGGACGGCCGAGCATCTGCGCGATCAGCTGCTCCGGCTTCGTGTCGCGAATCGCCGTCGTATGCACGTGGCGGCCGTCGCGAAACACGGTCACGCGGTCTGCGAGACCAAACAGTTCGTTGAGCCGATGCGACACGTAGATGATGCTGGTGCCCGCGTCGCGCAGACGCCGGATCGCTTCGAAGAGCCGCTGCGCATCGGCTTCGGGCAGGGCGGCGGTCGGCTCGTCGAGCACGAGCGCGCGCGGCTTGCCCGCGAGGCTGCGCACGATACCGAGAATCGCCTTTTCCGCGAGGCTCAGCGTGACCACCAGCCGTTCGGGATCGGGTGGTTCGACGTTCATCGCCGCGTATAGCGGCGCGACCTGGCGCATCACCGCCTGCCAGTCGATGAGCCCGCGCTTGCGCGGATAACCGGCGATCAGCGCGATATTCTCGCCGACGCTCAGATCGTCGACGAGCGCGAGATCCTGGTGAACGAAGGCGAGCGGCAAGGCATCGACGGCAGGATCGATGGTCTTGCCGTCGAGCAGTATCTCGCCGCCGTCGGCCTGATAGACGCCCGCGAGAATCTTGATGAAGGTCGATTTGCCGGCACCGTTCTCGCCGATCAGCGCGTGAATCTCACCCGCGCGCAAGTCGAACGACGCGGCGTCGAGCGCAAGCGCGCCGAAGAAACGTTTGGTGATACCGCGCGCCGCGAGCAGCGGCACGGTGCCGGACGTCATCGCTAGCCTCCGCTCTTGCCGCCGCAGGCCGTGTTCGTGCCGCGCCAGATGTTCTGGTAGTGGCATGCGAAGCCGTTGCTCGGAATGAACTCATTGTTCTTGCCGCCTTCGGCATCGGCGTTTTCTTTCGTGACGAGATAAGTCGGCTGCACGAACTTCGACGGCGGTTCGCCGGCCATCGCGCGCACGATCGAGTCCACCGCCTCATAACCGAACAGCGTGCTCGGTTCCGGGACGGTCGCGACTTCGTATTCGCCTTTGCGGATCATGTCGTAGGCGGACGGCGGCCCGTCCGAGCCGACCAGATGCACTTCGTCGGGCTTCACGCCCGAGGCGCGCAACGCCGACGCAACGTACGGATAGAAGTTGTCGCAGCAGGTGGTACCCCACCAGCCCTTGCCCTGATTCGCGACGATGCCGGAGATCACCGCCGGAATCCGGCGCGTCTGGTCGGCGATCGGAATGTTCACCATGTCGATGAACTTGCAGCCGCTGCATGCCTTGATCGGATCGGTCGCTGCCTCGGCCTTGAAACGCGCAATCGCGAAGCTGTTGTCGAGGAAGTGCAGGGCTTTGGCCGTACCGTTCGATTCGGCGATCACATAGGCCGCTTGCGTCTCGCCGATTTCAGCGGGATTCGACGAGATGTTGTTGTACAGGCCGAGCTTCGGATCGGGGCCCGGGAACGCGGTCGCGTGAATGCCGATCACCGGAATGTGCTGCGCCACGGCCTGCTTGATCGGGCCTTGCAATGCGCTGGCGTCGGCTGACGTCACGATTGCGGCCGGCTTGCTCGCGACGGCCTGTTGCATCGCGGAGAGCGTGCCGGTCACGGTGCCCTGGCCGTTCAGCACGACGGCGTTCCAGCCCAGTGCCTTGGCCGCTTCGGTGACGCCTCGGCCCCAGTTGACGAACGACACGTACGACTGGTCCGCCGACACGTAGACGATGGTCAGCGGTTTGGTCGATGCGCGCGGACCGCTGGTCGGTCCTTTCCATTCGGTTTGCGCCTGCGTGCGTTCCTTGACGATGGCTTTCGCTTCGTCGACGGAAATCGTCTTGCGGATTTGCGGTTGCGGCCATGCGTCATAGGGCGTCGCGCGCGTTGGCGTTTGTGCGAACGCGTGGCCGGCCGCCAGCAATCCGCCGCAAAGGAACGCGCACGTAAGCATGGCGGACCCGCGCCACCCGCCGCGCGTGCTGAAGTTGCGGCCCGTCACCGGGTATGGCCGCGCACCGTTGATGTTCGACAGCATGACGTCTCCTCAGTGGGTCGCCATCACGGCGACGTTTATTCATCACTTCGCACGCTTGGTAGCTGTTCAACCAGTATGACAAGTTGATATGTCGGCAGTCAGCAGTGTTTACCCCCATGGGGATAAATGCGCGTGCGTTGTACTTCTGAAGAGCACTTACGCCCGATGAATGCGTCACGGCGCATCGATCATATGTTCGATATAGATCAAATTCTCATTGATTTAGGGCGAAAGAAGCAGTCTTCAAGGTCGCGGGAATCTCCTGCTACTAGGCTGAACTTGCGATAAGCGAAGATGAAAGCCGCCCAGACGGCCATTGCCCCTGCGGGTTTACCATCTGATGCCGAAGATTGACACCCTTTTGCCTGCCCACTACGATAGCGCTCGATTGATCAATTGTTCATTGATGAGCAAATGATGGAGCGAGGATGAGCGATCTGTTACTCGAGGCGAGCGGTTTGCAAAAGGCTTTCGACGGCGTTCCCGCGCTCGCAGACGGTCGCTTGAGCCTGCATCGCGGAAGCGTCCACGCACTGTGCGGCGGCAACGGCGCCGGCAAGTCGACCTTCCTCAGCATCCTTATGGGCATCCTCGAGCGCGATGCGGGCACGGTTCTGCTCAACGGGCGCGAGGTCAACTTCCGGTCGCCGGCCGACGCGCTCGCCAACCGGATCGCGATCATCACGCAGGAGCTCACGCCGATCCGCGGCATGACGGTGGCCGAGAACCTCTATCTCGGACGCGAGCCGAAGCGAGCCGGCGTGCTCGTGAAGTTCAACGCGCTTGCACGCAAGGCGCAGGATCTGCTCGACCGGCTCGGCTTCGCGATCGATGCGCGCGCAACCGTCGACTCGCTGAGCCTCGCGCAAATCCAGCTCGTGGAAATCGCCAAGGCGTTTAGCCGCGAGTGCGACGTCATGATCATGGACGAGCCGACCTCCGCGATCGGCGAATCGGAAACCGAGGTGCTGTTCAATGCGATCCGCAGCCTGACCGCGCAGGGCACCGGCATCATCTATGTGACCCATCGCCTCTCCGAAGTATTCCGGATTGCTGACCGATACACGGTGTTTCGCGACGGCCGCTATGTCGACAGCGGGCGCATTGCCGATATCGACCGTTCTTATCTGGTCAGCACCATCGTCGGGCGCAAGCTCAATCAGAGCGAGAAAAAGCGCCGGCCTACCGGGCAGATCGTGCTCGAAACCACGGGCCTGTCGCGCAACACCGAGTTCGAGGATATTTCGCTGTCGGTCAGCGCCGGCGAAGTGCTCGGCATCTACGGACTGATGGGATCGGGCCGCAGCGAGTATCTGAATTGCCTGTACGGGCTCACCGATGCGCAGGATGGCGAAGTGAAATTCAAAGGGCGTCGTCTTCCGTCGGGCAGTCCGCGCAAGGCGATCCGCGCCGGTCTCGCGCTCGTCACCGAAGATCGCAAGGAAACCGGCCTGATTCTGTCTTCGTCGGTGCGCGACAACATTTCATTGTCTGCGTATCCGTCGCTGTCGCGCTTTTCGCTGATCGATGGACGCAAGGTCAAAACGCTTGTGCGCTCGATGATCGAGCGCATGCGCATCAAGACCGCCTCGGCCTCGCTGCCCGTCTCGTCGATGAGCGGCGGCAACCAGCAGAAGGTCGTGCTGGCCCGCTGTCTGTCGACCGGGCCCGTCTGCCTGCTGTGCGACGAGCCGACGCGCGGCATCGACGAAGGCGCGAAGCGCGAGATTTACCAGTTGCTCGACGATTTCGTCGCGCAAGGCGGCGCGGCCATTGTCGTGTCGTCGGAAGCACAGGAAGTACTCGACGTCAGCGATCGCATCGCCATCTTCAAGTCAGGGCGGTTGGTCTCCGTGATCGACGGCCATCTCTCCAGCCAGGAAGATCTTCTGCACCTCGCGTCATGAATACACAACTCTCACCTTCCGTCAGCGTTCCCGCGCAACAGAGCCGCGCCGCGCAGATGCATCAGCTGTACCGGCGCTACGGCATTCTCGCGGTGCTGGTCCTGCTGTGCATCGTGCTGTCTTTCGCGAACCAGTACTTCCTGACGTGGGGCAACATTGCCGACGTCCTGCGACAGACTTCGATCAACGGGATTCTCGCCGTCGGCATGACCTATGTCGTGTTGACCGGCGGCATCGATCTGTCGGTCGGCTCGACACTCGCGCTGGCCGGTATGGTCAGCGCGAGTGTCGTGACCGGCGCGCATCCGCACGGTATCGCACTCGGGCTGCTGGCGGGCCTGCTGGTCGGCGCGGCGGTCGGCGCGGTCAACGGCATTGTGGTCGCGCGGCTCGCGGTTCCATCGTTCGTGGCCACGCTCGGCATGCTGAGCGTCGCGCGCGGGCTGACCTTCATCTACAACGACGGCATGCCGATCGCCGATCTGCCCGACGGCTACCTGAGCGCGGGCACCGGCACCTTCGCCGGCGTACCCGTTCCGGTGATCGTGTTCGTGCTGGTCGTGCTGCTGTTCTGGTTCGTGCTGCGCTACACCACCTACGGCCGCTACGTCTACGCGGTCGGCGGCAACGCGAAGAGTGCAAAAACGAGCGGCATTTCGACCAGCAAGATCATCTTTTCGGTGTACGTGATAGGCGGTCTGCTTGCGGGACTCGCCGGCATCGTGCTGGCCGCGCGCACGACCTCGGCGCTGCCGCAGGCAGGCCTGTCGTACGAGCTCGATGCGATCGCCGCGGTCGTGATCGGCGGCACGAGCCTCTCGGGCGGTTCGGGTTCGCTGGGCGGCACGGTGGTCGGCGCGCTGCTGATCGGCGTGATCAACAACGGTCTGAATCTGCTCGGCGTGTCGTCCTATTACCAGCAGGTCGTGAAAGGCGTGATCATCGTCGGGGCCGTTCTGCTCGATGTATCGCGCAAGAAGCAGTGACGCAGTACTTAACAACAATCCCAGGAGACGATCAATGAAGCTTCGGAAGCAGGCAATGCTGGCGGCGGTGCTCGCCGCGATGACCATGAGCGTTGCGCAGGCGGCGCAGCCGGTTCGTATCGGCGTCATGCCGTACGGGCTCAAGGCTGAGTTCATGCAGATGTGGACCAACGCCGTCAAACAGGACCCGGCAGTGAAGAACGGCTCGGTGCAAATTGTCGTGTTCGATGGCAACTACGATGCCCTCACGCAAAGCAATCAGTTCGACACGATGATCACGCAGAAATACGACGCGATCATCTTCGCGCCGATCGACAAGAACGCCGGCTCGGCCGCCGTTGCGAAGGCCGTGGCTGCTCATATTCCGGTGATCGGCTCCAACACGCACATCTCCGGCAACCAGCTCACGTCGTATGTCGGCAACGACGACGTCGTCGCGGGCCGGCTCGAGGCCGAGGCGATCGTCAAGGCGATTGGCGGCAAGGGCAACGTCGTGATCATCGAGGGGCCGATCGGCCAGTCGGCGCAGATCGACCGCTCGAAGGGCATCGCCGAAGTGCTTGCGCAGCACAAGGATGTGAAGGTGCTCGAGAACAAGACCGCGAACTGGTCGCGTGCCGAGGCGCTCGCGCTCGTCGAGGACTGGCTCACCTCGCATCCCGGCCAGATCAACGGCGTCATCGCGGAGAACGACGAGGAAGCGCTTGGCGCGATCCAGGCGATGAAGTCGAAGGGGCTCGACCCGAAGAAGATTCCGGTGGCCGGTATCGACGGCATTGCCGACGGCATCCAGGCAGCCAAGCGCGGCGAAATGACCACCTTCTTCCAGGATGCGAAGGCGCAGTCGCAAGGCGCGCTCGACCTCGCGATGCGCGCGGTGGTCGGCCCGTCGTACAAGCCGCAGTCGGAAATCTGGACCGAGTACGGCGCGAAGATGCCGTGGAACGGCGGTACCGACAAGTCGTACACGGTGCCCTGGACGCAGGTCACCCAGGCGAATGCGGACGCCATCCTGAAGAAGGTTCGCGAAGTCTCGCAACAGTAAGCAGTACGTCATTGACCGGAGTGGACCCATGGCGCAGCAAGCAGGCAGTCTTTTCGATCTGAGCGGCCGCGTGGCGCTCGTTACCGGCGCGGCGAGCGGCATTGGTCTTGCGGCCGCCGAAAGCCTCGCGGCAGCGGGCGCGAGGCTGGCGCTGCTCGACATCAATCCGGCGGTCCGCGAGGTTGTCGCGACGCTGCCGGGCGGCGCGGGGCAGCACGTCGCGGTGGTGGCCGATCTTGTCGCGCCCGGCGCCGCCGAGGCGGCGGTGCGCGACGTGGTGGGCCAATGCCGTCAGCTTGACATCCTTGTCAACAATGCCGGCGTGGCGCTGCTCGAACCGGCGGAGACACTCAGCGAAGACGCCTGGGACCGCACCATGGCGCTCAACCTGAAGGCGCCGTTTCTGCTCGCGCAGGCGGCCGGCCGCGAGATGATCCGGCGCGGTTACGGACGCATCGTGAATCTCGCGTCGCAGGCCAGCGTGATCGCACTCGAGCGTCATGTCGCGTACTGCGCGAGCAAGGCGGCGATCGTCGGCATGACGAAGGTGCTCGCGCTCGAGTGGGCGAAGCACGGCATTACGGTCAATGCGGTCTCGCCGACCGTGGTCGAGACCGAACTGGGCCGCAAGGCATGGGCGGGCGCGGTCGGCGAGGCGATGAAGGCAAAAATTCCGGCCGGCCGTTTTGCCCGCCCCGACGAAATCGGCGCGCTGATTCTCTACCTCGCGAGCGATGCGGCCGCGATGGTGAATGGCGAGAACATCGTGATCGATGGCGGATACACGGCTCAATAAGCGGCCCGATCAACGTCGCAATCAATGTTCGAATCAACGTCCGAATCAAGTCCCATCAAGCAGCTCAATAAAGCAATCAGAGAGTCCAAGGAAAGCTCATGAATCGCGTCATCAACAATCCGGATCTGGTTGTCGAGGACATGCTGCGCGGCATTCTCGCGGCGCACCCTGAACTGCGCGCCGCGGCCGACAACGCGCGCGTGGTCTCGCATGTGAACGCAGGACAGAAGGGCCGCGTGGGGATCGTCACAGGCGGCGGGTCAGGTCACGAACCGGCGTTCATCGGCTACGTCGGCGAGCACCTCGTCGACGCGGTTGCGGTCGGCGAGATCTTTTCGTCGCCAACCGCAAAGTCGTTTGCCGACGCGTTCAAGGCCGCCGACGGCGGCGCGGGCGTGGCGTGCCTGTACGGCAACTATGCGGGCGACAACATGAACGTCAAGATGGCGATGCGCATGGCCGAACGCGACGGGATCCGCGTGGTGCCGGTCGTCGCCAACGACGACGCCGCATCGGCGCCGCCCGAGGAAATCGCGAAACGCCGCGGCGTGGCCGGCGAGATCATCATGTGGAAGGTCGCCGGCGCCTGCGCTGCGCAAGGCGCGTCGCTCGACGAAGTCGTGTCGGCCGCGCGCCATGCGATCGAGTCGACGCGCTCGATCGGCATTGGTCTGTCCGCCTGCACCATTCCGGCGGTGGGCAAGGCCAACTTCACGATCAAGGACGGTGACATGGAAGTCGGCATCGGCCATCACGGCGAGCCCGGCATCGAAGTCCAGCGCACCGTGCCGGCGAAGGACATGGCGAAGCGCATGCTCGATACGCTGCTGCCCGATCTGCCTTTCGCGCGCGGCGACAAGGTCGCGTTGCTGGTCTCGGGGCTGGGCGCCACGCCGCTGATGGAGCAGTACATCCTGTACGGCGAGGTGGCCGACTATCTGCGCGAGGCCGGCGTCGAGATCGGCTTTTCGCGCGTGGGCAATCTGTTCACTTCTCTCGAGATGATGGGCGTGACCGTCACGCTGACGCGACTCGACGAACAGCTTTCGCGCGCGCTTCACCATCCGTGCCGCAGCATCGGCATCACCGTGGGAGACGCATCGTGACCGACACGCTCGACATGTCCGCCGCGGGCAGCGTGGTGGCCGATCTGATCGGCGTCATCAATCGCAACCGCACCTATCTGAGCGAGATCGACGGCGCGATCGGCGACGGCGATCACGGCATCAACATGAGCAAGGGCTTTTCGCAATGCGGCGAGCGTCTTGCGAAACGCGCTGCGCCGCCGTCACTGCCCGTTGCGCTGGCCGATCTGTCCGATGCGCTGATGGGCGGCATCGGCGGATCGATGGGGCCGCTATACGGCTCGTTCTTTCTCGACATGAGCAGCGTCCTCGACGCGCACGCGTCGCTCGACAAGCAGCTGTTCTATCGCGCCCTGTCGGCCGGCATCGACGCGGTCCAGGCGATCGGCGACGCGAAAGTAGGCGACAAGACCTTGATCGACACGCTCGAGCCGGCGCGTGCCGCGTACGAGGCGGCGCTTGCGGAAAACCGTTCGTTCCGCGCGTGCCTCGACGCCATGACGGCGGCCGCCGAGGCCGGCATGAATTCCACGCGCGATCTGCGCGCGCGCGTCGGCCGTGCCAGCCGGCTCGGCGATCGTTCGATCGGCGTACTCGACGCGGGCGCGTGTTCATGCTTCCTGATCCTGCGCAGCATGAGCGAATCGCTGGGCGCGTTGCTCGAAGGTTCCGCGAACCTGGAAGGCAGCGGATCGAAGCAGGTTGGAAAGCAGCCTGCCTAGAGCGCGCCTCGCGCGCGCAACCGTGAGAAAACAAGCGTAACGAAACAAGCGTGACGAAGTAACCGTGAGGCGAATCTGCGCGAGGAGACCCGCTGTCTGAACGAGGCGGGCGCGCAATGGCAGAACAACCACAAGGAGACGAACATGCAGGCCAGCAAACGGCGGTCCCTGAAATACCTGACGAGTATTGCGTTACTGCCGCTTGCCGCCGGCGTGCGCGCGGCGGAGCAGAAGGTCCGCATCGGCGTGGTGGTGCCGACGCTCGACGCGCAGTTCTGGAACAACTACATCGACTTCATGAAGCAGGGCGCCAGCCAGCTCGGTGTCGATCTGACCGTGCTCAACGCGGACAATAAGCCGGACCGCATGGTAAGCAGTCTCGAAGATCTGACCGCGCAGAAAGTCGACGGCATCATCTTCACGCCGTACTGGTCGACGGCGGTGCCGGGACTCACGCTGGCGAAGAATGCGGGCATCCCGGTCATCCTCACGGACTCCTATCCCGACTTCAGCCCGCAGACGCCGCGCTTTCCGAACTACATCGCCTTTATCGGGCCGAGCGACGAGGAGGCCGGCTATCAGATGGCGCTCAAGCTGTTTGCCGCGGTGCCGGCCGGTGCCAACGGAAAGAAGGTGATCGGCGTGGTCAACGGCACGGCCGGCACGTCGGTCGCGATCGACCGGCGCAAGGGCCTCGGGCGCGCGCTGAAGGCGCATCCCGAAGTCGTGGTGGCGGGCGAGGTCGACGGCAACTTCGTGCGCGACACCTCGCAGACCGCGTTCGAATCGCTGTATCAGGGGCATCCCGACATCAAGGGCGTCTGGGCTGCGAATGGCGGCACGGCGACCGGCGTGATGGCCGCGCTCAGGAATGCAGGCAAGGTGCCCGGCAAGGATGTCTATGTCGTGGCGATGGACCTGAATCCTGAAAACGTCGAAGCCGTGAAGCGTGGCGAGCTGCTGTTCGACATCGGCGGACACTGGCTGCAGGGCGGCTTCGCGCTCGTGATGCTGTTCGACCAGATCAAGGGCAAGCCCGTGAGCAAACAGAACGACACGGTCAAGCTGAATCTGCTGCCGCTCACGCGCGAGCAGGTGCCCGAGTTCGAAAAGGACTTCCCGCACGGCATTCCGTCCTACGACTTCCGCAAGCATTCGCGTTTCTATACGCCCAATGCGCCGGCGGCGTCGTTCGACATGAAGTACAGCTAGCCGTTGCGATGTTACGCACGCGAGGCTTTCGGCTCATGCCCATCGGTATTCGCAGATGACCCTGGTCGCCGAGCACATCAACAAGCGCTTCGGCAGCACCGTCGCGCTTCAGGACGTTTCGATCGCGCTTGCGCCGAACGAGGTGCACGCGCTGGTCGGCGAGAACGGCGCCGGCAAATCGACGCTGCTCCGGATTCTCGCCGGCGCCGAGCGGCCCGACGACGGCGCGATGCGGCTTGCCGACGCGCACTACGCACCGCACGGCACGCGCGATGCCGAGCGCCACGGCGTCGCGCTCGTCCACCAGGAAATCACGATCAATCCGTCTTTGACAGTGGCGGAAAACATCTTTATCGATCGGCTCAGCCGCTTTACGCGTTATGGCTTTATGCAGCGCAAGGCGCTCGAGCGGGCCGCGCAGGAGGTGCTCGACAGCTTCGACGCGGGTATCCTGGTGTCGGCCGGGCTCGGGCGCCTCGATCTCGGGCAATGGAAATGCATCGAGATCGCGCGGGCGCTGTCGCACGCGCCACGCATCCTGTTTCTCGACGAAGCGACGGCTTTTCTCGGCCACCGCGAGGTCGACGCGCTGCTCACGGCGATTCATACGCTCAAGTCGCGCGGGTTGTCGGTCGCGTTCGTCTCGCATCACCTGAGCGAGGTGACCGAGGTGGCCGATCGCCTGACCATCCTCAAGGATGGCAAGCTCGCCGGCAGCGCGAAGGTCGCGGAGATCACGCCCGCGGAAATCCATGCGCGCATGGTCGGCCGCGATATTTCGGGCCACCTGTTTCCGCCGAAGGCGCAACGGCCGCCGGTGGACGTCGTGCTGGGCGTGCAAGGCGTGAGCGTCGCGGGCCGCCTCGACGATGTGCGCCTCGATGTGCATGGCGGCGAGATCGTTGGCCTCGCGGGGCTCAAGGGCAGCGGCGGCGAGGCGCTGCTCGAACTCGCGATGGGCGTGCTGGCGCCGCAGCGCGGCGCGCTGGCGCTCGGTGCGCGCGCGTACGCGCCGAAGCATCCCGATGCGGCGTGGCGCGCTGGTGTCGCCTATCTGCCGGGCGACCGCACCGGTGAAGGGCTGATCGCCGACTTTAGCGTGCTCGACAACGTCGTGATGGCGCGGCCGCCGCAGCGCCTCGGCTGGTTCGATGCGCGCGAGGCGCATCGCAACGCGAGCGAACTCGGCACACGCCTCAAGATCAAGGCCGCGCATCCGGATATCGCCTGCCGCACGCTCAGCGGCGGCAACCTGCAGAAGGTCGTGCTGGCCAAGTGCCTGCACGTCGCGCCGCGGCTGCTGCTGCTCAACAATCCGACGCGCGGGGTCGACATCGGCGCGCGCATCGAGATCTACCGTGTGATTCGCGCGCTCGCCGACGAGGGCGTCGCGGTGCTGCTCGTGAGCGACGATCTGCCCGAACTGATCGGCCTGTCGGACCGTCTCGCCGTGATGCGCGGCGGCCGCATCGAACACACGTTCGCCGCCGGCGATACGCCCGACGAGACCACCATCGTCCGCCATATGACCTGAGACGACCATGAACCGCCCGTCTACCTCCCTGCTTTCCGGCCGGCGCAAGCACGCCGACAGTCCGGCTGACGCCAGTGCCTCGCGCGAGCGGCCGGAACGGCTGCGGCGCATGTTTCCGGTGCTGCTGCTGGCCGTGCTGTGCATCGCCTTCTCGATCAGCTCGCGACGCTTCCTGACGCCCGGCAATGCGCTGATCGTGCTGCAGCAGGCGGTCGTGCTGGCCGTCGCCGCGCTCGGCATGACCTTCGTTGTGATCGCCGGGTCGATCGATCTGTCGGTCGGCTCGATCGTCGCGCTGGCCGCGCTGGCCGCCGCGGCGAGTTCGAATGCGCTCGGCGTGTTCGCGATCGTGCCGGCTGCGCTGGTCGGCCTCGCGTGCGGCTTTGTGAATGGCGTGGTGGTCGCGAAGGGAAAGGTGCCGTCGTTCATCGTGACGCTGGGCACGATGGTCGTGTTTCGCGGCGTCGTGCTGTATTTCACGCGCGGCGCACCGGTGTCGATCGAGAGCGAAAGCTTCCTCGATTTCTATTCGGGCCGCTCTCTCTCAGTACCGAACGCCGTGTGGATCGCGCTCGGCGTGGTGGTGCTCGGCTGGGGCGCGCTGCGCTTCACGGTGTTCGCGCGCGAGCTGAAAGCGACGGGCGGCGGCGAGCGCGTGGCACGGCTGACCGGCATCCGCATCGATCGGGTCAAGATCGTCATGTTCACGCTGCTCGGCCTGTTGTGCGGCGTCGCCGGCCTGCTGCAGAGCGCGCGCGCAATGGCGGCCACGTCGCAGCTCGGCGAGGGGCTCGAACTCGATGTGATCGCCGCGGTGGTGGTGGGCGGCACGCCGCTCACGGGCGGGCTCGGCAGTGTGCAGGGCACGATACTCGGCGTGCTGATCATTACGATCCTGTCGAACGGCATGAACATGGCGGGCGTCGATCCGTATCTCCAGAGCATCGTCAAGGGCGTCGTGCTGATCGCCGCGGTATTCGTGACGATCGACCGGAAGAAGATCGGGATCATCAAATAGACCCCTCCTGGCTCCTCCGATGAGTCGTGCTTATCAAGCGTGACATTTGATCATGTGTGATCATTTGTATAGCGCAGATATCCGCAAAATGCTAATAGCGTGGCCTGCGTAGCAGCCGCATGCCTGTATTCACGTGGGAAGTGCGTCGAGAATTTGCTCTTGACTAATCAAATGTTCAATTTCACAATGCTGAAAAAGTGAACTTATGTGCAGATCTGCGCGAAATTGCGCCTGGAGTGACTGAATGAAGATTGCCATCGGGTGTGACGAGGCCGCCTACGACCTGAAGGAGATACTGCTGGCCCACCTGCGGGAGCGAGGTGTCGACGTGACGGATTTCGGCACCTATAATGCGCAGCCTGTCATCTATCCCGACATTGCGTTTACGGTGGCGGAGCGTGTCGTCACCGGCGAATACAACCGTGCGGTATTGCTGTGCGGCACGGGCATCGGCATGGCGATTTCGGCCAACAAGGTGCCGGGCATTCGCGCCGCGCAGTGCCACGATACGTATTCGGCCGAGCGGGCGAGCCGCAGCAACGACGCGCAGATCGTGACGCTTGGCGCGCGAGTCGTGGGCCCGGAACTGGCGAAGACCATTGTCGATACCTTCCTCGCCGCGCAGTTCGACGGCGGCCGCTCGACGCCCAAGGTGCAGCGCATCCAGCAATATGAGACCGAGCTCCATGCGAAAGAGGACGAGCGCGCCGCGGGCGGTGACCGAATACCGGGCTGATGCGCCGGCAACGCGTACTGCGGTGGGCACCGGTGGGTATCCTTGCGATCGTCGCAGCCCGATTCCACTTCTAAGGATTGCCTGATGGAAACCGACGAACTGACACGCCTTGCCACCCTCTACTATGTCGATGGGCTCACTCAGGAAGATCTGTCGAAGACATTCTCCATTTCGCGGGCCAAGGTCGGGCGTTTGCTCAAGCGGGCGCAGGAAGAGGGCATTGTCGAAATCCGCGTCCGGCATCATCCGCGCGATACGAGCGAACTCGAACAGCAACTCGTCACGCGCTTCAAGCTTGAACGCGCGATCGTTTCGGTCAATCACAAGGACCAGGACAAACAGCGGGAATTGCTGGCCGGGCTCGTCGCGAGCCATCTCGATCGCATTCTGTCGGACGGCATGATCGTCGCGGTGGGGATGGGGCGCAACATCAGCTCGATTTCACAGCACGCGATTTCATCGACGCGCCGTTCCTGCCAGTTTGTCTGCGCGATCGGCGGCGCGTATCGCGGCGGCGAAGCCATGAATGCCGACCATATCTGCCGGCGGCTCGCGGCGCGCTTCGGCGGCGAAAGCGAAACACTGTATGCGCCGGCGCTGGTCGTCGATCCGCAGGCTCGCGAGGCGTTGCTGCAAAACGATACGGTCAAGCAGACGCTCGACCACGCGCGGCGCGCCCAACTCGCGCTGATCGGTATCGGCGACATCAATGAAGACAGCAACATGGTGCGCATGGGGTGGTTCACGCCCGAAGAAATCGTCGCCGTGCGGCAGCTCGGCGCGGTCGGCGACATGATGGGCTACGACTTCATCGATCTCGCTGGGCAACCGTCGCGCACACCGTTCGCGGACCGTGTGATTGGCCTGTCGTTCGAGGATCTCGTGCGCATTCCCAACGTCATCGCGGTGGCCAGCGAGATCACGAAAACCACAGCGGTGCTTGGCGCGCTGCGCACCGGCGCGATCGATACGCTGGCTACGACAGAGGCCATCGCGCAGTCGGTGCTGAGTCTCGATGGCGCGACGCGGCCACGGCAAGGGGCCGGCGTGACGGAGAGCGCGACTTAGCCGATTAATGACGCCCCTTCGGTAACTGCGTGAAGCGGTGCCTCGAGACGCTGCTCGACCAGTGAGTTCGCCGGCCTGGTACGCGGCCGGTCGGTCGGATAGACGCCTCTAAGCCCGCGACGGCCGCACCACGCTATTGCGGTCCATGCTGTACTCGTAGGGCGGCAATCCATCGAGTGCGTGTCGCGCAACACCACCCGGATCGCTCTCGATACGGCTCTCCGTATCGATCATCATGGTCGCGCGGCGCGTCGTGTCATACGGCTCCCATTCCGGCATCGCACCGGTATTCGGGTTACCCGTACGCGCGAATGCCGTCCACGCGCCCATCACCTCGCCAGATAGACGCGAAAGCTCGGGCCCACTGCCGAGAAGCCCACGTGCCGCGTCGACCGTGCCGAACACGAACGGCACCTCGACCGTATGCGGCGACTGCAGATTGCCGTTCATCACCGGCGTCTTCCAGTTGAACACGTAATCGTAGACGGGCGCCTGCGCCGACTGCAGCGCGGCGATGCGCGTCGTATTGCGGCGAAACACGTAGTCGGTGCTCAGCGCGGCAAGCAGTTCGCCAGGCGTTGCGTTCGGCTGCGCAGCGCGGTACGCATCCACAATGCGCGCGGCCGATGCCGGGCTTTGCTTCAGCAGCAGCGCCGTGCGCCTTGTCACCTCAGTCAGGTCGACTGAGAAATTGCGCGGATCGGCCGCCATATAGAGCGTCATCTCGGTCGCCGCGTTGCCGATCAGCACGGGCATGCCTGCCGATTGCGCGGGTGCGCCCGGGTCGAACGGATGCCGCGTAAAGCCGCGACCATCGACGACTGGCCGGAACGGATCGCGCACCGGCTTCATCGCGGCGATCAGCTGTTCCATCGGCACGGCCTGCAGCTTGAGCGGGTCGAGATCCGCGATGCCGAGGCGCGCTCCTAATTGATAAGCCTGCTTCGCGGCTTCGTCCCGGCTCTCGAGATGAATTCCGCCCGAGCAGCTTTCGATCACGGCCTTATGAAACAGACCGCGCGCAGCGGGAAAGTCCATCATGGCCGCCACTTTCGCCGCGCCGCCTGATTGGCCGAACAGCGTGACATTGTCAGGGTTGCCGCCAAACGCGGCGATGTTGTCGCGTACCCAGCGAAGGCTTGCGACCACATCCAGAAGTCCCGCGTTTGCCGAATCGGCGAAACGTGTGTCTTTGTCGCCGAGATAGAGATAACCGAATACGTTGAGCCGATGATTGACCGTGACGACCACGACATCGCCATTGCGTGCGAGGTTCGTGCCGTCAAAGCCGGGCGCCGTGCCGGCGCAATTTGACCACGCACCGCCGTGCAACCACACCATCACGGGGCGTTTCGCCGAAGTGCGTTGACTTGACGGCGCGAATACATTCAGAAACAGGCAATCTTCGCTCTGCGGCTGCAACGCCGCATACCAGCTGTTTAGCGGGCTTAGCGATTCAAGCGATTGCGGCGCGGATGCGCCGAAGGCGGTCGCATCTTTTACACCGGCCCAGGCTGACACCGGCTGCGGCGGCAAAAACCGGTTACCTCCTGCGGGGCTATCGGCATAGCGAACGCCCTTGAATACATCGACCCCTGCAATATTGCTTCCGCGCAGCTTGCCGGCATGGGTCTCGGCGATCGGGTTCGCAGCAACGGACGCAGACGTCGATGCGCACGAGGACAGCATGGGGAGCGTCGCACCGGCGGCGAGCGCCGCGACGCTCTTCAAGACGGCTCGCCGTCCAGAGTTCGGCACGCTTGAGGTGATTACGGTTTCACTTGTTGTTACTTTCATTCCGCTGTCTCCGTACTTTATGATTTGATTGAGTTTTTGTGAGTCTAGCGAAAAATATTCAATTGCATGTCGACATAAAAATGGGCGCTATGCAGTGCATTGAAGTCAGGCCTTAAACTGGCCGCTCGTGCGCGAGCCGGCAGCCAGACAGCCTTACTCAAGCGTGCCGTTATCGGCGCGCCGTTTAGCCATTCACCAGGAGAGTCCGTATGAAAACCTACAGCCATTTCATCGATGGTCAATACGTCGAGCCAGTCGATGGGGAATGGATGGATACCATCAATCCGTACACGGGCGAGGCATGGGCGCGCATTCCCAAAGGCAGCGCAAAAGACGTGGATCGCGCGGTACAAGCGGCGAAACGGGCGATGTCGTCGGGGCCGTATGCGAAGATGACCGCATCCGAGCGCGGAAAAATGATGCTGCGCCTCGCCGACCTGGTTGCCGCGAACGCGCAGCGTCTGGCGGAAATCGAAGTGCGCGATAACGGCAAGCTGCTGTCCGAGATGCGCGGTCAGCTGAACTATCACCCTGAATGGTGGCGCTACTTTGGCGGCATCGCCGACAAGCTCGAAGGCGGAGTCGTGCCGCTCGACAAGCCGGATCACTTCGCCTTCACGACGCATGAACCGGTGGGCGTGGTGGGCGCGCTGACCGCGTGGAATTCGCCGCTGATGTTTGTCGCGTGGAAGTGCGCGCCGGCGATCGCGGCGGGCTGTTCAGTGGTGGTGAAGCCTTCGGAGTTTACGTCGGCTTCGACGCTGGAATTCGCGGCGCTGACGAAGGAGGCGGGCTTTCCCGACGGCGTGTTCAACGTGGTGGCGGGGCTCGGGCCGACGGTCGGGTCGGCGCTGGTCGACCATCCGGATGTCGCCAAGATCACGTTCACGGGTTCGGATGCGACGGGCGCGGCGATCTATGCGCAGGCCGCCCGAACCATGAAGCGCGTCACGCTGGAACTGGGCGGCAAATCGCCGAATATCGTGTTCGACGATGCGGACCTCGACAAGGCCGCGAGCGGCGCGATCTCCGGTATCTTCGCGGCGACCGGACAGACCTGTATCGCCGGCTCGCGGCTGCTGGTGCAGAACTCGATCAAGGATGCGTTTACGAAGCGTCTCATCGAACTGGGCGGGTCGGCCAGGAAGGGCGATCCGATGGACCCGCAGACGAATATCGGGCCGGTCACGACGCCTGCGCAATACAAGAAAGTGCTCGACTACATCGACATCGCAAAGGCCGAAGGTGCGCATTGCGTGCTTGGCGGCCAGGCGGCAAGCGGGTTGCCCGGCGGCCAGTTCGTGGAGCCGACGATCTTTGTCGATGTGACGCCGGCGATGCGCATTGCGCGTGAAGAAGTGTTCGGGCCCGTGCTGTCGATTATCGGATTCGACGATGAGGAAGAGGCGATTCGCCTCGCCAACGACACGATCTACGGGCTTGCCGCGGGTGTCTGGACCGAAAACATCGGCAGGGCGATGCGCATGTCGAAGGCGCTGAAGGCGGGCACGGTGTGGGTGAACACCTATCGCGCAGTCAGTTACATGATGCCGTTTGGCGGCATGAAGCATTCCGGCATTGGCCGCGAAAGCGGCATCGAGGCCGTCCGGCACTACCTGGAAACCAAGAGCACCTGGATTTCCTATGCCGAAGGCGTGCCATCGAATCCGTTTGTTATGCGCTGATCCAGTCGGGCGTGATGCGGCGCGGCGGGACGCCAGGGGCGTCGCCGCGCCGCAGCCCGCGACCTCCGTCCGGAGACGGGCGGTGCCACGAACTGCCGCCCGGATGAAGCGAATTCAGATGGCCGACACTGAAAGGTGTGCCATGGAGCTTACAACCTGCTCCATTTTTTGCTGATTTCCTTACTATTTTTGCACACTTTGCGTTGAGCTTTTCCACCTGGTTGTGGAGGAACAAACGCAAGTGAAGGTGCGACCGATGCCCCAACATCGTCGACTAAAATGCAACTAACTGTCTGCCCCGCCCGGCGCCCGCGAGCCCTCCAGCCGGCCCGCAAGCGACATCCCCTCAAGCGGCCCC
Organism: Paraburkholderia edwinii; assembly: GCF_019428685.1. Classification (NCBI taxonomy): domain Bacteria; kingdom Pseudomonadati; phylum Pseudomonadota; class Betaproteobacteria; order Burkholderiales; family Burkholderiaceae; genus Paraburkholderia; species Paraburkholderia edwinii. Next base: position 3,168,691 of record NZ_CP080096.1, on the reverse strand, counting down.
CAGCACCGGCTTTCAGCTAAGCGAGGCAAGCAGAATAGACAACTTTCGGATATGAGCCTTGAACGCTTCGTTGATTTCGCGGTCATGTCCAGAACTCAGATGCGGTGCTTCGGCAAGATCGACCTGCTGCTGGAATTCGTCGGCGATCCTGCGTCGTTCGTCGGGCGGCATGGCGCGGATCAGCGATACGATCAGCAGTTCCTGTGCGTGAACGACTCCGAGCATCGCTTGCGCATTCATGTCGATTTCCCGTTAGCACTGTCGCCGATATGCCTTCTTTCAATTCCATACTAGTGCAAGCCGGATCGAAGGTCGCGCGGCATCCGTGCCCGCGGGCGGGGCATGTACCTTGCGTGGCACTGCCGTCGCGGATGACGGGACACGTCAAATGTCCTAATCTGCTTATTTATCCACCAGACCGGCTCGCGCCGCCTGCGCCTTACCGCTCGCGTGCGTTTCAGGTGTGTGCCGCGTCGCTTTACCGGAGGCTTCGATGACAGCGGTGGATCTGGAATTCGACCAGCTCAACAGCACCGTCGACGCGCTACGGCGCTCGATTTCGAATCGCATGATGTACGGCGTCGGCAAGGATGCCGTCACCGCGCGTCCGCAAGACTGGCTGCACGCCGCCGCGCTCGCCGTGCGCGACCGGCTCGTCGCGCGCTGGATGAAAACCACGCGCGAGCAATACGAGCAGGACGTCAAGCGCGTCTATTACCTGTCGATGGAATTTCTGATCGGCCGCACGTTTACGAACGCGTTGCTCGCGCTCGGCATCTACGACCAGATGAAGGAGGCGCTCGCAAGCCTCGGCGTCGATATGGAAGCGCTGACCGATCTCGAGCCCGACGCGGCGCTCGGCAACGGCGGCCTGGGCCGTCTGGCCGCGTGCTTTCTCGATTCGATGGCCACGCTCGGTATTCCGGGCTTCGGCTACGGCATCCGCTACGAGTACGGGATGTTCCGCCAGCAGATCCTCAATGGCGAGCAGGTCGAAACCCCGGACTACTGGCTGCGCGCCGGCAACCCATGGGAGTTTCCGCGTCCCGAAGTGCAGTACATCGTGCATTTCGGCGGCCGCACTGTGCAGCGCAACGACCATATCGAATGGATCGAAACGCAGCATGTGAACGCCATGGCGTACGACACGGTCATTCCCGGCTACGCGACGAGCGCGACCAATACGCTGCGCCTGTGGTCCGCGCGCGCGACCGAAGAGCTCGATCTGTCCGCGTTCAACCAGGGCGATTACCGCCGCGCGGTCGACGCGAAAAACATGTCGGAGAATGTCTCGCGCCTGCTGTATCCGGACGATTCGACATCGGCCGGACGCGAACTACGCTTGCGGCAGGAGTACTTCTTCGTCTCGGCGACGATGCAGGATCTGATTCGCCGCTATCTGCGCACGCACAGCACGTTCGGCCGCTTCGCGGAGAAGGTCGCGGTGCATCTGAACGACACGCACCCGGTGCTGGCGATTCCCGAGTTGATGCGGCTGCTGGTCGACGTGCATCGCGTGCCTTGGGACAAAGCGTGGAAAGACGTGCAGCAGGTGTTCTCGTACACGAACCACACGCTGATGCCCGAGGCGCTCGAAACCTGGGACGTCGAAACGCTCGCGCGTCTGTTGCCGCGACACCTTGAAATCATCTTCGAGATCAATGCGGAGTTTCTGAAGCGCGTCAGTGAGCATTCGGGCCATGACGTCGATATGATCCGCCGCATTTCGCTGGTCGACGAATACGGGCAGCGGCGCGTCCGGATGGCGCATCTCGCGATTGTCGCGAGCCAGAAGGTCAACGGTGTGTCGAAGCTGCATTCGCAACTAATGACGCGCGATATCTTCGCCGACTTCGCGCGCATGTTCCCCGAGCGCTTTACGAACGTGACGAACGGCGTGACGCCACGGCGCTGGCTCGCGCAGGCGAGCCCGTCGATGTCGTCGCTGATCGACCGGCAGATCGGCGCGCACTGGCGCCGCGATCTGTTCGAGCTGGCGAAGCTGCGCGACCTGAAAAACGATTCCGCGTTCGTCGATGCGTTCCGCGAAGCGAAGCGGCAAAACAAGCAGCGTCTCGTGCAGCGCCTGTCCGAGCATACGAAGATCGGCTTCGATCCGGATGCGCTATTCGACCTGCAGGTCAAACGGATTCACGAATACAAGCGGCAGTTGCTGAACGTGCTGCATGTGATCGTGCGTTACAACCGGATTCTCGCGGAGCCGCAACGCGACTGGGTGCCGCGCGTCGTGATGTTCGCCGGCAAGGCCGCGTCCGCGTACCGGATGGCGAAGACGATTATCAAGCTGATCGGCGACGTCGGCGCGAAGGTGAATAACGATCCGGTGATCGGCGATCGTCTGAAGGTGGTGTTCGTGCCGAACTATGGCGTGAGCGTCGCGGAGCTGATCATTCCGGCCGCCGATCTGTCCGAGCAGATTTCGATGGCGGGCACCGAGGCGTCGGGCACCGGCAACATGAAGCTCGCGTTGAACGGCGCGCTGACGATCGGCACGCTCGACGGCGCGAACATCGAGATTTGCGATGCGGTGGGCCGCGAGAACATCTTTATCTTCGGCCACACCGCCGACGAAGTGGACAATCTGCGCGCGACCGGTTACAGGCCGCGTCAGCTGTACGAAGACGACCCGGAATTGCGCATGGCGCTCGACCAGATTCGCACCGGGTTTTTCTCGCCCGACGATCCGCTGCGGTTTTCGGACATCTTCCACACGCTCGTCGATTGGGGCGATCACTATATGGTGCTCGCCGATTTCGCGGCGTTTGCGAAGGCGCAGGATGAAGTCGACCGGCGCTTCGTCGATGCGCGCGGCTGGGCCGCGAGTGCGATCGAGAACGTGGCCGGCATGGGTCTGTTTTCGTCGGATCGCACGATTGCCGAGTATGCGCGCGATATCTGGCAGGTGAAGCCGCTCGATATGGAGTGAATCGCGCGGGTGCGGGTTGCGATGTGACGCAGACCGCAGCCCGCACCGCGCTTGCGCTTTCGCTTATCCGTCGATCGTCTCGGCATCGCGCGCTGCACGCACGCCAAGTTGCCCATTGCTGAAGTCGAACAGCAGATCGATGTTCTGCAGCGCCATTAACCCGATCACAATCCGGTTCGCGCCGGCCTGCGTTTTCGCAATCGTCACCTGGGCGCCATCGAAGCGATGCGCCCACGGCCCGACGCCTAGCGCCACGTCGTAGTTGCCTTGCTTGAGCACGGTATTTTCGTCGCCGTCGCTAACCCAGTTCGGCGCCTTGTCGGTCTCGATGCGGATCATGCCGCTGCCGCCCGTGGCGAACACCACGGGCGCGCAAAAGCGCATCTTGTCGGCGACCTGAACGCAACCGGCTGGCCATTGCAGCGCGCCGTCCTGCGCCGCGCGCAACGGCAGCAAAGTAAAGCCGGTCGCAACCGCATTCGACGGGCTCAACACCAGAAACGGCCGCGCAAGGCCCGGATGCACGAGATACCGCTCGCCGATACGTGCAGGCAGCGCGCGCAGCGGCTGCGTGCAGCACGTATCGTTCGGCGCATCGGCCGCGGCGCCGAGAATGCCCGAAAACGCCCAGCCGAATTCTCCTGTGTAGCCGTCCATCGCGACGCAGCGTTTCGCCCCTGGCATACAGCGCACTTCGTCGACCGATTGCACCGCGACGTCGACGGGCTTCGTGCCGGCCATGCTGAACGGCACGTTGACCGAGGGCCCGGAGACCTGCGCGCCGGTTGGGAAGATCAGCGAGGTTCGCGTGCCGGCGGTCGCGTAGCTGGTGCGCGGCAGCGCCGAAGACAACACCCGCACCCCGCGCGTACCGGTATCGAACATCAGGTAGACCGCTTTGCCGTCGATCACCGTGGGCAGGCCGAGCCGCGCCTGGCCGAGGTCGCTGCGTTCGACGTGCAATGGAATCAGCAGGCCGTCGCGGCCTTCGTTGATGAGCCCCGCGGTGGAGGCGGGCGGCGTCGGCGCCGTGACCGAGGTGCCGCAGCCGGCCGTTACCAACGCGGACAGCAAGGCGGCGAAGCATGCGCCTGCGCGAGACAGAGATGCCGCGCGGCGCGGCAAAGAGTAAAGCGTCATGAGACACACCTTGCGGTTACGCGTGTCCCAATGACGACCCCTGTCGCGCGAATACGCACGCGCCAAGGTTTGAGGTGTCCGCAGCTGGGAACGCGGGTGACAAAAACCGCAAACTCTACGCGCGCGCGTTAGCGTCTCTGCAAAAATCTGTGAAAGCTAGGCATCCTGAAGACGTTTGATCGCCGTCGCTCTGACGCGGCCGATCGTCGCTCGCTCGAGGCCGCCGGTCAATGCGGCGATCACGTCGTCGACGCTGCGCGACATCACTTCGACGCGGAACGTGATGCGCTCATGACGCTTGTCGATGGTCATTACATAGAGACGCAGGTCGGTGCCGAGGGCGGTATGCAGCGCACGCCGGCCAACCGAGGAAGAGGTGCCGGGCACCGTGATGTCGATGGTGACAAACGAGGAGGACAATTGACGGGCGGCCGGCGTACGCAACACGCGCGGCGCGTGACGTTCGAGGGTGGTTGACGGTTCGTGCATCTTCGAAGTGCCGACGCGAGCGGGGACGGCACGGCTGTTATGACCTGTCCACTCTAGCCTCGCACGTCTTAAACGAGTGCAAAAGCGCGCCGAAGGTGCGTTAATTTTTTGTTAACGGCTTGGTCGCGCCAGCTCGCTCAATTTGCCGGTATTGCCTCCACCGCGTCGCGCACCGTCTGCGCGACGCGCTCGACGAAGTCGAGATCGAGGCTCGACAACGCCTCGCGCTCGCCGCTGCCCGACTGCACGATCAACCGGTGCGTGACGTCCTGGCTGATCCACGTGAGCCAGCCGACCACGACGAGCATCAAGCCGCACACGATGCCGGCCGGCGACTGGAACACGCCGCCGACCACCGTACCGGCCGCGCCGACCACCGAAATGACGATCGGCAGCGACCGGTTGCGCGGTACGGTGACGACGCGCACGCCGCCGATTTCGCGCAGCGGAAAGACCTGACCGGCAGCGGACAAGGCGTTGCGTGTGACCGAGACACCGCGCTCATTGAAGGGAAGATCCATCGGCAGGGCATAAAAGTGTGAAATATGCGTGAATTATGCCCCATGTGTCCCCACCTTTCGCTGCCTCTTGAGTGCGACACGTTGCCTGCGTGCGCGAAGCCGGCGTGCTAGAACAGATGATCGATACCGACAGTGAACGCCGTCTGACTCGACACGCCCGCCGGATTCAGCGTGCTGACCACCGCCTTACGGTACGACGTGTGGTCGAATTCCGCGTAAAGCGTCGTGCGCTTCGACATCAGATAGCCGAGCGACAGCACCGACAGCCCCGCGCGGCCCGCCTTGTCGTTCGATACGGTGGTCTGGTAATACGCGCCGCGGAAAACCAGATACGGCGTGATGTTCCATGAAAGGCCGCCGAAGCCGTTGTTGGTCGTCTGGTGCGGCGCGGCCGGCGTCTGCAGGTCCTCGGACATAAAGCCGCCCGATATGCGCGCGGGCCCAATCGCGTAACCGGCGCCGACCATGTAGTAACTGTCGCCCACGAAGCTCGTGCCGGACGCCACATTGCGATGCCCGTACACGCCGCCGACGGCCACCGGCCCCAGCGCATAGCTGAGACCGACCGCGCGCGTCGCGCCGCTGCTGAAGTCGCCCGCCACGCCGCCGAACGAATTGTCGGCTTCGAACAGCAGCGGGCCGAAGGTGTTCTTGTACTTCACGTCATTGTTGTTGCGTGTGCCGTCTGACGCCTTCGTCAACGGGATGATCGGCGTGAAGTGAAAATGGTACGGATCGTAGATGCTGATGATGTCGTGCGCGATCGTGTACTGGCGGCCGAGATCGAGCGAGCCGTATTTCAGGTTGCCGACGCCGACGAACGCCTGCCGGTTGAATTCCGTGCCTGTCGTGTTATCGAACTTGCCGTTGCTGAGATTGAAGCCGCTTTCGAGCAGAAAGTGCGCATTCCAGCCGTTGCCCAGATCTTCCTTTGCCCGGAAGTCGAGCTTGTTCGAGCTGTAGAAGCCGTTCGAATCCATCGTCGTGACCGAACCGCCGCCCTTCGCCGCGTTCGTTTCGTGACGGATACCGCCATCCACGGTGCCGTACAGCTGCACGCTCGATTGCGCATGCGCAGGCTGCGCAACGATAACAGCGGCTGTTGCCGACAGCCCAAGTCCCATGGATTGCAGAAATCTTCTCTTCACAGCCTGTCTCCGGTCCCATTCGTTTGTGTTTTGTGCATGCGCGAGGCAAAGCGATGCCCCGCCATACTATTCGTATGACTAAATAAACTTGGCAGTTACACGCCGGCTGACTGACATTCCGGGGTGTGTCGACGGAAAACGCGGATTTACGGGTGAAGCGTTCGACCGTCGAAGAGGTTGCTGCCGGGTGCCGCTAGTTCGCAGCGCTCCTGTTGCCCGTTCGCTCGATGCGGCGAGGCGGGGTGTCCGCCGGCTGGTAGCCGGTTTTCAGTTCATTGTGAAGCGCGATACGGTCCAATGCTTTTTCCCAGTTCGCCACGACAATCGTCGCTACGCTATTGCCGACGATATTCGTGAACACGAAGGCGCTCGACAGTGCCTTGTGAATGCCGAGCAACAGTGCGATCGACTCCACGGGAATCGTGTTCGATGCGGCGAGTGTCGCGGCGAGCACCGCGATCGCCGCGCCCGAAACGCCCGCCGCGCCCTTCGATGTGAGCAGCAGCACGGCGAGCAGTACCACCTGCTCGTGCCAGCCCATCGGTGTGTTGGTCGCCTGAGCGAGAAACACGGCGGCCGCGGCGAAATACAGGCACGTGCCGTCATGATTGAACGTATAGGCGGTCGGCAATACGAGCCCGACGACCGATTTTTCGCAGCCGAGCCGTTCGAGCTTGTCGATCAATTGAGGAAAGACCGTTTCCGAAGAACTCGTGCCGATCACGAGCAGCAGTTCCGCGCCGATATAGCGCATCAGGCGCGGCAGGCTGAATCCGTTCACCTTCGCGATCGGCCAGAGCACCAGCGCAATGAAAAGCGCGCAGGTCAGATAGAACTCGAGCACGAGCTTGCCCAGCGACAGCAGCGTGCCGAAGCCGAACTTGCTGACCGTGAACGCGATCGCGCCGAAGGCGGCGAGCGGCGCCACCTTCATCGTGAGGCCGATGATCCAGAAGAGCGAACCGGACACCGCGTCGATCAGATTCATTGCGGGCTTCGCACGCTCGCCGATAGCCGCGAGGCCGAAGGCGAACAGCACCGAGAAAAACAGCACCTGCAGCACGTCGCCGCCCGCGAACGCGCTGATGGCCGTGTGCGGAATCACGTTCAGCAGGAATTCGCTTGTGGTCACGACGTGATGCGCCTTCGCGACGTACGCGTCGACGGCGGCTGAATGCACGCTATGCATGTCGACGTTCATGCCGACGCCCGGCTTGAGCACATTGACGACGACCAGCCCAAGCACGAGCGCGATCGACGTCACGACTTCGAAGTAGAAGAGCGCTTTGATTGCGACGCGGCCCACCTTCTTGAAGTCGTTCACGCCGGCAATGCCGCTGCACACGGTGCAGAAGATGATCGGCCCGATCAGCATCTGGATGACGCGAATGAATGCGTCACCGACTGGCTGCAGATTGATGCCGAACTTCGGGAAGAAGTAGCCCGTGGCGATGCCGAGCGCCATGCCGGCCAGCACCTGCAAGGACAGGTCGCGGTAGAACGGCACGCGCTTTTTCGGTTTTGTGGCGTTGGCGTTGCCTGGCAGGCTCATGACGTCTCCTTCTGAAAACAACGGCGAACTGCGGATCGCTCGAAATGGTCGGCTAAAGGGTGGCTGCGTGGCGCCTGGCGCTCGGTCACTAAGCAGTCGCTAGGGTCACTAAGCGGCAGCGATCCGCCGCTTCAGCAATGCATCAGCGCGCGGCGTCGCCGAGCATGCCGATGCTGTCGGCAAAAATCTCATCGACGGTGAGCTTTCGCGGCAGCAACTGCTGCGCTTCGCAGTATGCGATGGTCTCGGCAAGCGGCTCGCGCAACGCCTCATAGCCGAGCAGCAGTTTGTCCAGCTTGCCCGCGTTTTCCGCCGCGGCCGATGCCTTGCCGCGGCACAGCAGGTCGTACACCGCGCGTACGGCCTGCGGATTCGCATCGGCAAGCGCCTTCGTCACGACGACGACGTGATTGATCGGCACGTAGCGGTGGAGCGCATACCACTCGCGATCGGCGGCGGCTGCGTCGGCAATCACGGGTTCGAACCCCGGTTCGTCCGGCAGATCGTTGCCGAGAATCGCGGCATCGAGTTCGCCGTCGCGCAGCATCGGGAGCAATTGCTTGCCCGCCTCAGCGCGGCGCACGAACGACGGTTCCCGATACTCCTCGAGATGCGAGCCCTCGATCGTGACCCAATCGATCTGGTCGATGGGTACACCGTACGTTTGCGCGAGAATCGCGCGCACCCACATCCCCGTCGTTTGCGACCATGCACGCACGCCGACTTTCTTGCCTGCGAGGTTGCCCGTATCGATTTTGCCGCGCCGTGCATTATAGATAATGCAGCCCTGCTGAAAACGCGCCGCGACCACTGCGGGCAGCAGCACCACGGGCTTATCGTAGGCCTTCGCCTGCAGATAGGTGGCAATCGCGAGCTCGCTGACGTCGTACGCCTGACGGCGCGCCATCGGCGCAAACGCGCGATGAATCGGCTCGACCTCGTCGAATACGAGTTCGACGGCAGGATCCGTCAGTTCATGCGACTTCAGCGCGCGCGTATGCACGTAGGTCTTGAGCGCGGTCTTCAGGCGCAGCGGCGGCGTAGTGGTATTCACAGTTCAGTGTTCCTGATGGGTTCGGGATGCGCGTTTCCATAAAGGAAAAACTGCCGTGAAAACTACGCGGAGAGCGCCGGATAGATCGTCAGCGCGGTGCCGCCGAAAATCGCCGCGCGCGCATCGGCGGGCAGCATCGACAGGCTTTCGCGTGCATCGGCGAACAGTTGCGGCAACGCGCCTTCGGCGGCCGGGAAGTTCGAGCCCCATGCAATACGGTCTGCACCGAACGCATCGAGCACGCGCGGAAAGAACGCAGCCGGCGTCGACGCGCCGCGCGCCGCTTCGGCAATCGTGCGGTTGGTCAGCTTCAGATACACGCCGCGATGCGGTGCGAGACTGAACAACGGCGCCGCGGCTTCGTACGGCGGGCCGCCCGCGAGTTCGGGACGCGCGAGGTGATCGAGCAGCACGCGAATATCGGGGAAGCGCTTCAGCATGTTCAGCAGCGCGGGAATGCCTTGCGCCGTCATCTGCAGGCAGATCGATACGTTGTGCTGTTGCGCGTATTCCCACACCGGAAACGAGCGCTCGTCGTCGAGCCAGCCGGCCTGACCCGGCATCGTGCTGCCGGTCGTGAACAGGCGCAGGCCCGAGAGGCCCGCGTCGAGCCAGCGTTGCATCTGCGTGACGGCATCGCCTGCAAGCACGTCGATGGAGAACACGCCCGCGAAGCGGTCGGGGTGGCTGCGCACCGCTTCGACGACATAACTATTGTCGTTGCCGTACACCGTCGATGCCTGCACAACGACCGCACGATCGATTCCGGCTTCGTCCAGCGACGCAAGCAGCGCTTCGAAACTGACTGGACGCTTCACCGACCATTCCGACTGATGACCACCGACCGGCGCGACGGGATAGCGCTGTTTATCCGGGGAAATTGCATGAGTGTGCGTGTCGATGACGACGGACATAACCGTGCTCCTGATGGGAAATTTTTTGATCGAATGGTCGTTACTGTAAGGGCGATGCGGCCGGATCCCTCAATATGAACTGCGCCGCAGGGCATAAATTCCAGTTAAGCTAGGGGTTTTCACGAAGGTGCTTCGGATCGGATGAACCCGTTGAAATGAGCTGATTTCGATCCGAAGGGCTTCAATTGAGCGACTGTCCATGAGCGGAGTTTCGATGGGGTTCGATCAACGCGCCGAAGTCAACGAGAGCGACGAGAGCGACGACCTTGCGCGTTTGCGGCGTCTATTTCTCTTCGACGCGGTGTGCGAGGCAGGCGGAATCGGCCAGGCGGCGCTTCAATCGGGCCGCACGCAGCCGGCGGTCAGTCTTGCCATCAGCAAGCTCGAAGCGAGTTTCGGCGGGCGGTTATTCGAGCGCGGCTTCGGCGGCAGCGAACTGACGGCCGAAGGCGCGATCGTGCAACGGCGCGTGCGGCGCATGCTCGATCAGATGGAGCGCGCGGTGGCGAGCCTCACCGGCCAGTCGGCGCCGGCAGCGGCGCATGGAAAAAACGACGCAAGAAACATGTGCCGCCATCTGACCGACTCGCAGGTGCGCTGCCATATCGCGATCGCCAATGCGGGGTCGGCCGCCGAGGCCGCGCAGCAGCTGCGCATTTCGCAGCCGGCCGTGCATCGCGCGGCGCGGCAGATCGAGCAGACGGTCGGCGTTTCGTTGTACCGGCGGCGCGTGCATAGCGTGTCGGCGAACGCGGCCGGCATCGAATTCGCGCGTTGCCTGAGTCTTGCGCTGTACGAGATTGCGCAGGCGCGCGAAGACCTCGCCTACGCGCGCGGCCAGCTGAGCGGCAAGGTCGCGATCGGCGTATTGCCGATGCTGCCGCCGCGCCTCGTGGCGCGCGCGATTCAACGCTTGCGCGAGCGCTATCCGGCCGCGCGCCTGACCGTCGACGAAGGTTCGCATGCGCGGCTTCTGCGCGAACTGCGTAACGGCACGCTCGATATCATCATCGGTGCGCTGCGCACGCCTCGGCTCACGGGCGCTGTGCAGGAAACCGAACTGTTCGCCGATCCGTTCATCATCGCCGTGCGCAAAGGGCATCGCCTCGCGGGCAAAAAAACCATCAGGGCGCAGGACTTGACCGGTTACGACTGGGTCGTGCCGCAGCGTAACGTGCCGCGCCGCACGACGATCGACTCGATCTTTGCGCGGCTGCAATTGAAGCCGACGATCGTCGTCGAAACGAGTTCGCTGGCGATGATGATGGCGATGCTCGTCGAAAGCGACTGCATCACGCTGCTTGCGCGCTCGCAGATCAGCGAGGCCTATCCGGGCAGCGAAATGGTCGCGCTCGAACTCGACACGCCCGCGGCGCGCCGCGCGGTCGGATATACGGTGCGCACCGACTGGCTTTCCACGGCCGTGCAGGAGGCGTTTATCGAACTGCTGCGCGAGGAGTGCGAGGAGCGCACCATTTTCAACGATGCTCCCGCATCGCGATCGCGACGACCACGCCCGAGATCAGCGTAACAACGCCAATCGAAAGTATCGCGTCGGCAAAACCGAACCGGTCGGCAATCAGGCCTGCCGACAGGGCGCCGATCGCGTAACCGAGGTCTCGCCAGAACCGGTAGACGCTCAGCGACCGCGCGCGCCAGCCGGGCTCCGACGCATCCGATACCGCGGCGATCAGACTCGGATACACCATCGCGGTGCCCACGCCGAGCAGCACGCTCGCGACGAGCCACCACCAGAATTGCCCCGTGAGCGCAGTCAGAAAGAGGCCGGCGGCCTGCACCCACATCCCGGCTGCAATCAGCCCCTTGCGTCCCCACCGATCGCTGAGCGGACCGGTGATCACCTGACCGACGCCCCAGACGATCGGATAGACGGCCTTCAGGATGCCGATCCGCTCGATGCCGAGCCCGAGTCCCGTGAAAAACAGCGGAAAAATGCCCCAGCTCATGCCGTCGTTGAGATTGTTGATCAACCCCGCTTGCGACGCGGCGAACAGATTCCGGTCCTTGAACGACGTCAGCATGAACACTTCGCGAAACGACAGCGATGACGCTGCCTTTGCCTTGCCAGCCGCTTCCAGTTGGACATATTCGCGCGTATCGCGCACGACCAGCACCGACAGAACCAGGCCGGCTGCCGCATAGACGATCCCGGGATAGAACGGCGTGGGCCGCAGCCCATAACGGCTCGCGAGATAGCCCGTCAAGAAGGCGGTCAGACCTACCGCGGAATACCCCGCGAATTCGTTGAGGCCCACCGCGAGGCCGCGGCCTTTCGGGCCCACCAGATCGACCTTCATCAGCACGGTCATCGACCATGCAAAGCCCTGGCTGACGCCGAGCAGCGCATTGGCCGCGATGACCCACTCCCAGTGCGGCGCCGCGATGATCATGAAGGGCACAGGCAGCGCAAGTAGCCAGCCGATCACAAGCACGCGCTTGCGGCCCCACGTATCCGCGAGTTGCCCCGAGACGAGATTGGCGATCGCCTTGACGACGCCGAAGCTGACGATAAACGACGTAATCAGCGCCGTCGACCCGATATGAAATTGCTGGGCGCCGATCAGCGGCACGACGGTCCGCTCGATACCGACCATGCCGCCGACGAACGCATTGATCAGCACGAGCAGCGAGAACTGCCGCCAGTTTTCTTTAAGGCCGAGGCGGACCGCATCCCCGCCCGATGCCGTTTTGACGCCCACCATTCCCGCTACGCTCCCATCGTTCAACGCGATAACGAATCAATCGTTATGGGGATGTTTGAACAGTGATGAACAAGCGTCAAGCGATGGAAGCGAAGCGAGCGATCCTCGAACGACCCGAGGGAATCCGCAAAGGCAAATAAAAAAGACGCCCCGAAGGGCGTCCTTGCCTGCTCTCGTAGCAGGCTGGCCGAGCGTCTCGCCGCAAGGCCAACCGTTCATGCCATTTAGAACTTGTGGCGCAGGCCGACGCGGAACGCCAGCTGGCTTTGCGAGTTGCTGCCCGAGTTGCCGAAGAACGAGCTCGTGTCGCCGATCTGCGATTGCAGCGGCGTGTTGCCCGCATGGCCGCTCGCGTCTTCGAACACCGTCAGGAAGTACACGTCGGTACGCTTGCTGAGCGCGTAGTCGACAGCACCCGTGATCTGGTTCCAGTGGCCGGTCGCCGTCGCGCCGTCAACCTTCGAGTACGTGTAGCCTGCAGCAACCGACAGCGCTTGCGTGAAGGCGTACTTGCCGCCCACGTCGTAAGCCTGGTACAGCGACGAGCCCAGCGTGATCGGCTGGAACAGCGTGTTCGTGTACAACGCCCATGCCGTCACCGGGCCGAGCGTGTAACGGCCGCCAACGCCGAACGTGCGCAGATCGCGGATCGCCGCGCCACCCGATGCGCCCGTGCCCGGGTTGAAGTTCGCGAGGGCAACGTTGAATGCCGGCACAGCCAGCGCCGGGAACTTGATGTCCGTGTAAGCAGCGCCGAGGCTGAACGGACCGTACGCGTAGTTCGCGCCGAAGCTGTATGCGCGCGACGAACCGGTCGTCGTGCCAACCGTCGGAGCACCGCCGAATGCGCCTGCCTGGTTCGAGAAGCCGTACATCGCACCGAACGTCAGGCCGTAGAAGTTCGCGCTGCTGAACTTCACCGCGTTGTTGATACGGCTCGACGTCAGCTGGTCGACGTCGTTCATGTGGTACGAGTAGTTGCCGCCGACGGTGTTGCCACCGTTCGAGTACGCGCCGCCGAGGTAGTCGGTCGAGAACGAGTATTGACGACCGAACGTCACTGCGCCGATGCCGTCCTTCGACAGACCGACGAATGCCTGACGGCCGAACAGTGCGCCACCTTGGCTCGACGTGCCGTTGCCGCTGTTGAAGCCGCCTTCGAGCACGAAGATCGCCTTCAGGCCGCCACCGAGGTCTTCCGTACCGCGCATGCCCCAACGGCTGCCCTGAGCAACGCCGTCGTCATACTTGAACAGCTTCTGCGAGTTTGCGCCGCTGTGATTCACGTAGCTGATACCAGCGTCGATGATCCCGTACAGCGTCACGCTGCTTTGCGCGTGCGCAGCGCCCGCAAAAGTTGCGAGGAGCGCCGTGGTCAGTACTTTCTTGTTCAAAGATTTCTCCGTTTTAGAAATTTGCCAGCGACTGTCGCCATGCTCTTCGGCAGGTCTTTCGTCGAACGCGAATTTAAACGGATTACATACAACTGAATATGACAATTACGAAAAACGCACTGGATGTAGTGCAAAAGCTACATTTTTAGGACTCGAATGCGGGATTTTTGCTCGTTTCTTATAGTTATACCTACAAGCTGTTTATGGATGTAGGTACTGTGAAAGAAATCTCTTCTTCGCGCGTAAATCTATGTCGCATAAGGCAAACCGCCCGCTTTAAAGCGGGCGATTTTTTGCGGTTGAAGCGCTGTGAGTGGCGCGAATGCGCCGATGCGAAGCAATTCGGCCGATCGTCTCCGGCCGCAAAACGAAGCTTGACTAAGCCGACTAAGCCGACAACAGCGAACCCGAGCGGATTGCTTTCGCGCCGGCCACGCGCGCGACTTCCATCCCGGCCGTCGCAAAACGCGATACGTGCCGCGCGTACAGCACGCCCGCGACCGTGCACTTCAACGTGACGACTTTATCGGTCAGCGGATCGACGATATCGGCGATTTCCTTGCCCGCGTCGACCCATTTGCCGACTTCCGCGCGAAACACCACGACGCCGCTGACCGGCGACACAACCGGCTCGGTGCCGGCAAGCGGCGTGGCCGCGAATTCGAGCGCGGGCATCGGCGCAGCCGTGCCTTCGATCACGCCGCGATGCGTGAGGTACTCGATGATCCCTTGCGCATCCTTTTCCGCGAACTCGTACGATACGTCGCGCTGGCTGCGCAGTTCGACCGTGACCGAGATCGAGCCATTGGGAATCGGGAAGCGGTCGCCGAAGCGCGTGCGCAGATCGGACCAGCAGAAGCTGTGAATCTCGTCGAACGGATTGCCGACCGAGTCGAGCGCGAGCAGCGACGCCTTGGCGTCGAGATAGCGCGACAGCGGCTCGACGTCGGGCCACAGGTCCGGGTTCGTGTACAGGTGCAGCGCCGCTTCCCAGTCGCAATGCAGATCGAGCACGATGTCCGCGTCGAACGACATCAGCTGCAGCGCGAGGCGGTGCGATTCCAGCTCGGTACGCGGCTTTTGCGCCTGCAAGGCTTCGCGCATCGCCGCGCGGATTGCGCGGCGATTGGCCTCGATATCGCCGGTCAGACGTCCTTCGATGATGGGCTCGACGAGCGCCGCGAGGTTATGGAAATTGCGGTTGAAGTTCTGCGCGGTGTTCAGTTCGAAGCGGCCCGCGAGCAGCCCGAGCATCTGCTGGTTCAGGCCGATCGGATTGGCGACCGGCACCACGATCACTTCGCCGCGCAGCTTGCCGGCCGCTTCGAGC
Source organism: Paraburkholderia edwinii (assembly GCF_019428685.1). Taxonomy (NCBI): domain Bacteria; kingdom Pseudomonadati; phylum Pseudomonadota; class Betaproteobacteria; order Burkholderiales; family Burkholderiaceae; genus Paraburkholderia; species Paraburkholderia edwinii. The sequence goes on along the minus strand of NZ_CP080096.1, from coordinate 3,153,479 downwards.
GCTTCGAGCTTGCGGCGCAGCGCCCACGAAACGAGCATGCCGGGCAGCTCGTCGGCATGCAGCGACGACTGGATATACACCTTCTGTCCGCCGCCGGGACCGTAGTGGAAGCTCGTCACGTTGCGAGCGGTGCCAAGCGACGGGGAAATCAGCGGATGAATTTGCGTTTGCATGAGAGAGGTGCGGCAAAGCGAAGAGGCCGCTTATCGGTTGACTGCGGGCTATTATGCCCGCCCGGAATGAAAACGGGCTCCATGCGGAGCCCGTCGGGGTGGCAGAGGCCTGGCCAGGCCGGCGCGGCGAGCCGCGCCGGAGGCGCTATTAGCCGTACTTAGCCGCCGTACACGTCGAAGTCGAAGTACTTCTTCTCGAGCTTCTTGTACGTGCCGTCCTTGAGGATGTCGGCGATCGCCTTGTCGATCTTCGTCTTCAGATCCGTGTCTTCCTTGCGCATGCCGATGCCTGCGCCTTCGCCGAGGATCTTCTTGTCTTCGAGATCCTTGCCGACGAACTGGAAGCCCGCGCCGCGCGGCGTCTTCAGGAAGCCGATGTCCGCTTGCACGGCGTCTTGCAGCGTGGCGTCGAGACGGCCCGAGATCAGGTCGGCGTAGACCTGGTCCTGGTTCTGGTAAGCGACGACCTTCGCGCCCTTCGGCTCCCAGTAGGTCTTCGCGTACGTTTCCTGGATCGTGCCCTGCTCGACGCCGACCGACTTGCCGGCCAGCGATTCAGGCGTCGGCTGGATGTTCGAGCCTTTCTTCGCGACGAGGCGCGTCGGCGTGTTGAACAGCTTCGACGAGAAAGCGACCTGTTCGGCGCGTTGCGGCGTCATCGACATCGACGACAGCACGCCGTCGAACTTCTTCGCCTTCAGCGCCGGGATCATGCCGTCGAAGTCGTTCTCGACCCACACGCATTTCGCCTTCAGGCGCGAGCAGATTTCATTGCCGAGGTCGATGTCGAAACCGACCAGCTTACCGTCGGAGCCCTTCGATTCGAACGGAGGGTAGCTGGCGTCGACGCCGAAACGGATCGTGGTCCAGTCTTTGGCATGTGCGCCGATCGAAACGGTGGCAAGCAGGGCAACCGTCAAGGCCGCGAGCAGTTTTTTCACTGATTTACTCCCGAGTGGTTCTGATAAGTCGCGTATGCGGATTGTGCTATGCGACATGACCCGGCGCGGATAGGCGGCCGGGTTTAGTGGTTTCGGCCGCCGGCAGGCCGCCAGCAGCGCGCGCCAAGCTTACCAGTCCAAAAATATTGGGGACCTGGTAGAACCCCGAATGGCGTGGCAAAGCAAGCTCTGACGCGCGTTTGCGGGCCGGGCGTCGGTGAAAGGAGATCGACAGTTATACGGTAACGCGGGGTGGTCCCGAAAGCCGCGCGATGTGATATCGGCGTGTGCGAGGGGCTCGCTGCACTGCCGCACGGCGGGCGCCGGCGGCAGTGCTCGTCTCAGTGCTTGTTTCAGTGCTCTTGGTCTGGCGCGCGGAGATTAGACCACGCGCACGCCGGCGCGCCAGGTGGCGCGCGGCACCGGCAGTGCGTCCATCATCGTGACGCGCACGAAGTCGGCGCGCAGGCCCGGGGCGATCGAGCCGCGGTCGTGCAGGCCGGCCGCACGCGCGGGTTCGGCCGACACGGTGCGCATCGCGCGCGGCAGCGTCCAGCCGGCCTTCTCGACGAGTTCGAAGGCCGCTGTCAACAGGCTCGACGGCACATAGTCGGACGACAGGATATCGAGCAGATCCGCCTTCGCGAGTTCGAGCGCCGACACGTTGCCCGAGTGCGAGCCGCCGCGCACGACGTTCGGCGCGCCCATGATCGTCGCGATGCCGTGACGGTGCGACGCTTCGGCTGCGACGCGCGTGGTCGGGAATTCGGCCAGCACGACGCCTTCGGCGGCCGCCTGTTCGACGTGCTCGACGAGCGTGTCGTCGTGGCTCGCGACCGGCACCTGCAGCTTCTTGCAGCGGTCGATGATCGCCAGACGGTGCGCGTCGGCAAAGCGCTGCTGTTCCGCGGCGAGCTCCATCAGCGTCCGTTCGGCTTCCTCGTCGGTGAGCTTGCCGTGGCGCTCCTGGAACTTGCGCCACGCCACGCGATCGTGCCACTGACGCTGCCCCGGCGTGTGATCCATCACCGAAGCGAGCCGCAGCATCGGATGTCCGCACAGCTCGTCGAACACCTCGACCACGTCGCCGGTCGCCACCTCGCAGCGCAGATGCAGGAAGTGGTCCGCGCGCAGCAGCTTGCGCTCGGTGAAGCGCTGCAGCGCTTGCGCGCAGCGCGTCTGGATGCCGCGCTCGCGCGGGCCGTTGTGCGCGCGCGAACCGATCGCGAGCGCGTCGAAGACAGTGGTAATGCCGGCGGCGGCGACCTGCGCGTCGTGAATCACAAACGCGGCGTCGGTGTTCCAGTACACGCCGGGACGCGGCGCCAGATGCTTCTCGAGATTGTCGGTGTGCAGTTCGATCAGGCCGGGCAGCAGGTAATCGCCTTCCCAGTCCTCCGACTCGCGCGCGGACGTCGTGCCGCGCGAAATGTCGCGGATCACGTCGTTCTCGATCCACACGACGCCAGTGAATTCTTCATCCCGCGTGACGACGCGGGCGTTCCTGATCAACATCGGAAAACTCCGTATGGGTGTTGGATATCAGTGTATTGCAGCCGTGTGACGCAGCGGTGGCCTCAGTTCGAGCCGGCGCGTCGCCACTTTCGCGCGCGTGTCTTCATCGTGGAAGATGCCGACAATCGCCGCGCCGCGCTCGCGCGCCTCGATCACGAGATCGGCTACAACATCGCGGTTTTCCGCGTCGAGCGAGGCGGTGGGTTCGTCGAGCAGCAACACCGGATGCTCGGCGATCAGGCCGCGCGCGATATTCACGCGCTGCTGTTCGCCGCCCGAAAACGTGGCCGGTGCGAGCGACCACAGCCGTTCCGGCACATTCAATCGCGCCAGCAGCGCGGCTGCGCGTGCGCGCGCTTCGGTTTCGGCCACGCCGCGTGAAACGAGCGGCTCGGCCACGAGCGTCAGCGTCGTCACGCGCGGAATCACGCGCAAGAACTGGCTCACGTAGCCGACCACGCTGCGACGCAAATACAGCACGTCGTGCGCCTGCGCGCCGGTAATCGCGACGTACCGGCTATCGCTATGATCGGCGCGCGCATCGTCGCGCAGCGCGATCGTGCCGGCGCTCGCCAGATAGTTGCCGTACAGGCACCGCAACAGCGTACTCTTGCCGGCGCCCGAAGGGCCGACCAGCACGACGCATTCGCCGCGTTCGACATCGAGCGATACGCCGTCGAGCGCGTCGATCTGCACGCCGCCCTGGCCGTGCAGCGTGAAGGTCTTCGCGACGCCCACCGCGCGCAGCATCAGCGCGGGGTTATCAACGAACGTGCGTCCGATCGTGTGTGCGCCATTGGATTCGATAAGTGACATCGCAGACCTCAAACCGGCAGAACCGAGGAAACCAGCGTTTGCGTGTACGGATGCTGCGGATCGTCGAGCACCTGATCGGTCAGGCCCGATTCGACGACTTCGCCGCCCTGCATCACCATGAGCCGGTGCGCGAGCAGCCGCGCGACGCCGATATCGTGCGTGACGATCAGCACCGACAGATGCAGCGTCGCGGTCAGCGTGCGCAGCAGGTCGAGCAGGCGCGCCTGCACCGAGACGTCGAGACCGGCGGTCGGCTCGTCCATAAACACGAGTCGCGGGCCAGTCACGAGATTGCGCGCAATTTGCAGGCGCTGTTGCATGCCGCCCGAAAACGCGGCCGGAAATTCGTCGATGCGCGCGGCGTCGAGTTCGACACGCTCCATCCATTGCGTCGCGAGCGCGCGGATCTGTCCGTAATGGCGCGCGCCGACGGCCATCAGCGGCTCGCCGATATTGGCGCCCGCGGACACGCCGGTGCGCAGCCCGTCGCGCGGATTCTGCTGAACAAAACCCCATTCGGTGCGCATCAAAAGCCGCCGGCGCGGCTCGGACAACTCGCGCAGATCGACCGTCGCGCCATGCGCGGCCGCGTAGTGCAGCGAGCCGCTGTCGGCTTCGGTGCGCAGCGCGAGCGTGTTCAGAAGCGTCGTCTTGCCGGAGCCGGATTCGCCGACGATACACAGCACTTCGCCAGGATACAGATCGAAGCTGACGTTTCTACAACCATTGCGGCCGCCGTACTGCTTGGTGAGCGAGCGTGCGGAGAGAAGCGGGGTGAGCCTTTGCGTCATGCGTGTTCTCCGGCGCCTTCGGTCTGGGCCTGTTGCTCTATTTGCTGCGCTGCCTGTGCTTCGCGCCGCTCATGGCAGTAATCGCTATCGGAACAGACGAACATCCGCTTGCCCGTATCGTCGACGATCATTTCGTCGAGAAAGCTTTCCGTCGATCCGCACAGCGCACACGCATGATCCCAGCGCTGCACTTCGAACGGGTGATCGTCGAAGTCGAGGCTGCGCACGTGCGTGTACGGCGGGATCGCGTGGATGCGCCGCTCGCGGCCGGCGCCGAACAGTTGCAGCGCGGCGTTCATATGCATCTTGGGGTTGTCGTACTTCGGGATCGGCGACGGCGACGTCAAATAGCGGTGGTTGACGATCACCGGGTAATCGTAAGTCGTCGCGATGCTGCCGTGATGCACGATGTCTTCGTACAGCTTCACGCTGATCAGGCCGTAGTCGGCCAGCGCGTGCAGCTTTCGGCTTTCGGCGACGCGCGGCTCGAGCTTGTAAAGCGGCTCGGGGTTCGGCACCTGGTAGACGAGAATCTGCTTGTCGGTCAGCGGTGTTTCGGGAATGCGGTGACGTGTCTGCACGATCGTCGCTTCGGTCGTGCGGCGGGTCGTTTTGACGCCCGCGGTGCGGGCGAAAAAGCGCCGGATATTGACCGCATTGGTCGTTTCATCGGAGCCCTGATCGATGACCTTGAGCGTATCGTCGCGACCGATAATCGAAGCGGTGACCTGAATGCCGCCCGTGCCCCAGCCGAACGGCAGCGGCATTTCGCGCGCCGCAAACGGCACCTGGTAGCCGGGCACCGCGACTGCTTTGAGCAGTGCGCGGCGGATCATCCGCTTCGTCTGTTCGTCGAGGTAGGCGAAGTTGTAGCCCTCGGCCGCGCTATCGGGGGTGGGTGACGCGAGGTGTGTGTCGGGCGAATTCATGCGGCTTGTTCCTGTTTGGCGGGCTCGGAAGCCCGCTTCTGCTGGGTCTGCTCCTGCGCCTGGCCGGGAGCTTGCGGGTTGCCATTGGCTTCGTCGCCGTCGCGCCTTTCCACGGTCCCAACGCCTGCGGCCGCACGTTGTGCACGCAACCGTCGCACGAGCTCGAGCTCCGACTGGAAGTCGACGTAATGCGGCAGCTTCAGGTGCTGCACGAAACCCGACGCCTCGACGCTATCGCTATGCGACAGCATGAATTCGACGTCCTGGGTCGGCGAACGCAGCGTTTCGCCGAGCTCTTCGGCGCGCAGCGCGCGGTCGACGAGCGCCATCGCCATCGCCTTGCGTTCCGAGTGGCCGAACGCGAGGCCGTAGCCCTGCGTGAACGACGGCGGCGCTTCCGCGCTGCCCGCGAACTGATTGATCATCTGGCATTCGGTCACATCGATATCGCCGATCTCGACGGCTTCGCCGAGTTCGTCGAGCACCATTTCGACCGCGATCGAGCCGAAGCGGATTTCGCCCGCGAACGGATGCGAGTGCGCGTAGCCGCGCTGCGTCGCATAACCCATTGCAAGCAGAAAGCCTTCGTCGCCGCGCGCGAGATTTTGCAGACGCGTCGCGCGGCTTGCCGGAAACGCGAGCGGTTCGCGCGACAGATCGCCGGGTTCGGGCGCGCCGGGCGTCGGCGTTTCCTGTTCGATCAGGCCTTCCTTGTCGAGCAGCGCGACGACGCGCGGCATCGATTCTTTCTCCGCTTTCGCTGCGTTGCGTGCTGTGGCGTCGGCGTTTGTGTTTGCGTTTGCGTTCGCGTCGGAATTTGCGCCAGCAGCTTCGCCTTCCGCCAGCAGCGCGAAGTCGAGCAGACGCTGCGTGTAGTCATACGTCGGCCCAAGCAGTTGACCGCCGGGCACGTCCTTGAACGTCGCGGAAATGCGGCGCTCCGCGAGAATCGCTTCGGTGCGCAGCGGCTCCGTATAGCCAAAGCGCGGCAGCGTGGTCCGGTACGCGCGCAGCAGGAAAATCGCTTCGACGAGGTCGCCGGCCGCCTGCTTGATCGCCAGCGCCGCGAGCTCTTCGTCGTACACCGAACCTTCGGTCATCACACGCGCGACCGCGAGCCGCAGCTGTTCGCGAATCTGCGCGACGCTCAGTTCGGCGAATTGCGTATCGCCGCGACGCTCCTTGTCGAGCAGGCGCCACGATGCTTCGATGGCGCGCTCTCCACCCTTGACGGCAACGTACATTAGTTGAGCTCCACTTGGGTTGTGCGCGGCAGACCCATCAGCGCGTCGCCGCAGACGAAGTAGCAGTCGATGCCGCACGGAAAGAGCGGCGCGAGTTCCGCGCGTTCGAGCCAGAAATGCTCGGGCAGGCCGTCGAGCGCGATGCGTTGTGTGGATTCGATGCCCGGGCCGCGCAACGTGAGCGGCGTGCCGCTCGTGAGCGATGCGACGCGAATCAGCAGCGTGGCCGACGTTTCGGGCGATTCGGGATCGCCAGGCGCGAAGTGCTCGAGTGCGGGCATCGCGGCAGCGTTGTGTACATAAGCGAATGCGGCGCGCTGCGGCGTATCGACGAGCGGTGCGCCGGTATGGAAGCGCAGCGCGGAGGCGAGCGGCACATCGTCCTGTGCGAGCCACACGGGCGTCGAGAAATCGCAGAGCGTCAGCAGCGCGGCGAACGCGGCGCGGTCGGCCGCGGGTTGATGCGGGGCGTTTGCTGTTGCGCTCAGCGCAGGCAGCACGTTGCTAACGGTGCCGATCGTGCCGGGACGCGAAAGCACGTCGAGCAGCGTGCGAAACACCGCTTGCGTGTCGTGCACCGGATCGGCGAAGCCCGGGGTTAGTGTTGCCAATGAGGTAGACAGCGCAGCCTGCGCCTGATTGTTCGGTGTGTTCATCAGTCGCCTCGCACCATCGTGAAGAATTCGACGCGCGTATCGGCGGTGTCTTGCCGGCGCGCTTCGCGCGCGGCCTCGATGCGCGCGGCAAGCGGTTCGATCAGTTGTTCGTGCAGATGCGGGTGGTGCTGCGGCAGTTGCAGCAACGCATCGGCCAGCGCCGCCAGCTCCGCGCGCCGGCGGTCGCGGCCGAGATGGCACGCAACGCCGACCGGCGCATCGGCGCCCGGTTGGTCATCCCCGGGTTGACCGGCCCCCGTACCACGCAGACGCAGCGTGGCGCGCGTAACCGTCGCTTCGCCAAGATTGAAGGCATCGCCGCTACCGCCGACTCGGCCGCGCACCATCGCGAGGCCGGTTTCGGGCGGACGCAGCCAGTCGTATGCGGGTAGCGGGGCGCCGTTCAGGGCGCGCTGCAGCGCGGCTTCAAGGTCCGCGCGCGGCGTGCGCGCCAGCACGGCGATCCATGCGCGGCGCGCGGACGTCGAGGCCGGGGCGGAAGAAACGGGGGCGGAAGGATCGCTCATCGGGGGTTCCGTGGTATCGATGTGCGGACATTTGACCATCTATTCATCTAAACGTCTAGACGTTTGTAGGTAAAATCCCGCAGTGACACGGTGTAGCGCGGACATTCATATTTTCATCACGGCTCGCGAACTACAATCGAGAGTTATATTTGAACCGAGGGGAATGACACCACCATGACATCGAACGACGATGCGACTCCCGGAACGCTGCTCGAACGCGGCGGCGGCGTCGCCGTATGGCGGCAGATCGAGCAGATCCTTGCAGCGGAAATCGCCGCAAGCGGCTTCGGCGAAGAAGGGCGCCTGCCGAGCGAAGCCGAACTCGCGAGACGCTTCGACGTCAACCGTCACACGATCCGCCGCGCGATGCTGGGGCTTGCGGCGCTGGGTCTCGTCAGCGTCGAACAGGGGCGCGGCACGTTCGTTCAACCGGGTGCGATCGACTATACGATCGGCCGTCGCACGCGGTTCACTGAAAACTTGCGGCAGCAGCAATCGCTTGGCGTGCTGCTGTCTTCGTCGCGTGTGAAGGCCGAGCCGAATGTCGCGAAGGCATTGGGGCTGCGCGCGGGCGTCATGGTGTACCGGATGGAAATGCTGCACGAAGCGAACGGTGTGCCGCTCACCTATGCGCGCAGCTGGTACCCGGCCGCGCGTTTCACGGACCTGCCCGACGCGCTCGAGCGCACCGGCGGCATGACGCGGGCGCTCGCCGAATATGGCGTGCACGACTATCTGCGTAAATGGAGCCGTATCGGCAGTGTGCTGCCCGATGCGGACGTCGCGCGCCGCCTCAATATCAATCGTCAGCAGCCGGTGCTGTGGGTCGAAAACGTCGATGTCGATATCGAGGGCACGCCGATCAAATACGGCTTCACGCACTTCGCTGCCGACCGCGTGCAACTGCTCGTGGAGAACGATATATGAGCGCGGCGCGGGCCAACGGACAAGGGGAAGAGGCCATGTCTTCCGCAGCCGCGGCTGCATCGACAGGTGAGGCGGCGTCTTCTGCTGCATTAGCTGCCAAAGCGTCGGCTAACGACGCCCCCTCGAACTGGAGCGCCGCGTCACGCATCGCGATTTACTACGCGCCGCCGCGGACCTCAGAATGGTGGGACGCGGGTTCCGCATGGCTCGGGCGCGATGCCGAGAGCGGTGCTCTACACGAACCGCGCGCCGATTTTCCGCCGCTGTCGCAAACGCTTGCGCGTCTGACGAATGATCCGCGCCGCTACGGCTGGCACGGCACGCTCGTTGCTCCATTCCGACTAGTCGATGGCGTGCAGCCGCGCGATGTCGTTGATGCGGCGCAGCGTTGGGCGCGCACGCAAACGCGCTTCGCCTTGCCCGTCGAAGCGGCGACACTCGGCCGCTTTGTTGCGCTGAGGCCCGCGGGCGAAGAGGCCGATGCGCGCGTGCGCGAAGTGGCGTCGAACGCACTGCGCGCATGCGCGGCGCTGCGTGCCACGCCGTCGGCGGCGGACCTCGAGCGGCGGCTTGCTGCGCCGCTCACTGAACGGCAACGCGCGCTGCTCGTCGAGTGGGGATACCCATACGTGTTTGACGAATTCCGCTTTCATATGACGCTGTCGAACTCGCTGGAAGACGCGCAAGACCGCGCGGCAATCGTTCAATGGTGGCATGCGCGGACGCAGCAGCTGGGTCCATTGCCGGTCGAGGGCATTGCGCTTTTTGTCGAGCCCGCGCCCGGCGAGCCGTTTGTGCTCTGGCAGCGAATCGCATTCGGTGCAATCGGTGCATCGGATAACACGGAGGTGAAGTAAGGCATGGAAGGCCGTTTGATCTATGTGATGGGCCCGTCGGGCGCAGGTAAGGATTCGCTGCTGCATTTCGCGCGCGATCATGTCGCCGGTGCGCCGGTCGTGTTCGCGCACCGGTACATCACGCGCAGCGCGGGCAGCAACGAAAACCATATCGCGCTCACGCCCGAAGAGTTCGAAGCGCGCTCGGCGCTCGGTCTTTTCGCACTCGAATGGTCGAGTCATACGCTGCGCTATGGCATCGGTATCGAACTCGACACGTGGCTTGCGCGTGGCTGCACGGTCGTTGTCAACGGCTCGCGGCAGCATCTCGAGCGTGCGCTCGAGCGCTACCCGCATGCGGAAATCGTGCACGTCGAAGCCGAGCCGCATATTCTCGCGGCGCGCCTCGGCGCACGCGCGCGCGAAACGGCCGAACAGATTGCGGCGCGGCTCGCGCGCCTGGCGCCGTTTTCGCTGCCCGACGGCGCGCGGCTGACCCGCATCGATAATTCAGGCGTGCTCGATGAGGCGGGCCACGCCTTCGTGCGGGTGCTGCGCGGCCGTATCTGAAGCTCAATCCGCATCTGAATCGTGCTGCTATAGTGCACGCCTGTTCGCCGCGCGCGACGCGGCGCCGAACGCATGGAGCCAGTCGATGACAGACGCAGCCCGTTTTGCCGAAGTAGCCGATCTCGAACCCGCCGCCGCCTCGTTGCGCGACATCCGCCACCAGATTCACCACCATCCCGAACTCGCTTACGAAGAAGTCGAGACCGCCGCGCTCGTCGCAAGCAAACTCGAAGCGTGGGGCTGGCAGGTCACGCGCGGCGTCGGCCGCACCGGTGTGGTCGGCACGCTGAAAGCGGGCACTGGCACGCGCAGCATCGGCATTCGCGCGGACATGGACGCGCTGCCGATCATCGAGCAGACGGGGCTGCCCTACGCGAGCGGCACGCACGGCAAGATGCACGCGTGCGGCCACGACGGCCACACGACGATGCTGCTCGGCGCCGCCCAACATCTGGCGCAGACGCGCCGTTTCTCCGGCACGGTGCATCTGTACTTTCAACCAGCGGAAGAAAGCGGTATCGACAGCGGCGCGAAGAAGATGATCGAAGACGGTCTGTTCGAGCGCTTTCCGTGCGACGCGGTGTTCGGCATGCACAACCATCCGGGCGCCGAGCCCGGCAAGTTCCTGTTCCGCAAAGGTCCGTTCATGTCCGCCGGCGACAAGGCGGTGATCACCGTCGAAGGCGTGGGTGGCCACGCGGCGCGGCCGCATCTGACGGTCGATCCGGTCGTGATTGCCGCGAGTATCGTGATGGCCTTGCAGACCGTCGTCGCGCGCAATGTGGACCCCGCTCAGCCCGCGGTTGTGACGGTCGGCTCGATGCATGCGGGCACCGTCAACAATGTGATTCCCGGCACTGCGAAGCTCGAACTGAGCGTGCGCTCGTTTAGCGCCGAAGTGCGCGCGTTGCTGAAAAAGCGCATCACGGAACTGGCCGAGGGCCAGGCCGCGAGTTACGGCGGCAAGGCGAATGTCGAGTACATCGAAGGTTATCCGGTCGTGATCAATTCGGACGCGGAGACGGAGTTCGCGATTGAAGTCGCACGCGAACTGGTCGGCAACGACAACGTCGTCGCCCATACGGACATGCTGATGGGCAGCGAAGATTTTTCGTTCATGCTGCAGCAGCGGCCGGGCACGTTTTTGCGCCTCGGCAACGGCGTCGGCGAAGACGGCTGCATGGTGCACAACCCGCACTACGATTTCAACGATCGAAATCTGCCGATCGGAGCGGCGTATTGGGCACGGCTTGTCGAGCGCTATTTGAGCCGGTAATCGTGTGTTCTTGCGCGCGCGCTATTCACGCTTCACGCGCGCGTTTTTCAGCCACACGTTGGCCAGCCACGCGATTTCACCCGCGCAGCGCGACCATCTCGGAGACGTTCTGCGCCGCTTTTTGCAGCGGTTCGAGAAACGTCTTCATCATCTGTTTGGCCGAATTGCGCTGCGCGTTCCCGCTGATATTCATTGCCGCGATGATGCGGCCTTGCCGGTTGCGAATCGGCGCCGATATCGAAATCAGGCCTTCTTCGAGCTCCTGATCGGTGATCGCCCAGCCCTGGCGGCGCACCTGCGCGATGATCTGCTTGAGCTCGTCTTTGCCGGTGACCGTGCGCGGCGTGTGCGCGTGCAGGTTCGATGCGTCGAGCACAGCATCGAGCGCGGCATCGTCGAGTGACGAAAGCAGCACGCGTCCCATCGAGGTGCACCATGCGGGCAGACGGCTGCCGATCGAAAGATTGATGGTCATGATCTTGTGCGTCGGCACGCGTAGCACATAGACGATCTCCGTGCGGTCGAGCACGGCCGCCGAGCAGCTTTCGTGCACCTCTGCCGATAGTTCTTCCATCACAGGCTCGGCGACGTTCCAGAACGGCATCGACGTCAGATAGGCGAAGCCGAGATCGAGAATGCGCGGCGTGAGGCGGAACAGGCGCCCATCGGCTTCCACGTAACCGAGCGTTTGCAGCGTCAGCAGGATGCGGCGCGCGCCGGCGCGCGTGAGGCCGGTCGCGGCCGCGACGTCGGTCAGCGTTTGCGCGGGGCGCTCCGCATTGAACGCGCGAATCACCGCGAGGCCGCGCGCGAACGATTGCACGTAGGAGTCGCCCGGTTTGTCCGGCACATCCGCGTCCGTGACGGGGGCGGGTTGCAGCGTTCGAGTGTCTTGATGGGTGGCCATGTTTGCGGGCGATGGAGAGCAAAGCGGACGAAGCGCGGACAATGCAGCAGACCAGCCGCAGGGCAAAAGCCCATCCGCGCAGACGTTGACAGGCTTTTCCGCGCACGCCTATCATCGGTGTAAAATTGTTCGATATTAGACCATAAGTTCGCATATAGAACAAATGGTCTTTCCCAGCAAGCCCGTTGAAGCAATGTCGGAGATACCAAGATGAGTGAAGCTTTCCTCTGTGACGCCATTCGCACACCGATCGGCCGCTACGCAGGTTCCCTGTCGTCGGTTCGCGCAGACGACCTCGGCGCCGTGCCGTTGAAGGCGCTGATCGAGCGCAACAAGGAAGTCGACTGGAACGCCGTCGACGATCTGATCTACGGCTGCGCGAATCAGGCCGGCGAAGACAACCGTAACGTCGCGCGCATGTCGTTGTTGCTCGCGGGCCTGCCGCAAGGCGTGCCGGGCTCGACCATCAACCGGCTGTGCGGTTCGGGCATGGACGCGGTCGGTATTGCCGCGCGCGCCATCAAGGCCGGCGAAGCGGGGCTGATGATCGCGGGCGGCGTCGAAAGCATGAGCCGCGCGCCGTTCGTGATGGGCAAGGCGACCACCGCATTCGCGCGCCAGGCCGACATCTTCGATACGACCATCGGCTGGCGCTTTGTCAATCCGCTCATGAAGCAGATGTATGGCGTCGATTCGATGCCGGAAACGGGCGAGAACGTCGCACAGGAATTCAACGTGAGCCGTGCCGATCAGGACGCGTTCGCGCTGCGCAGCCAGTTGAACGCGTCGCGTGCGCAACGCGACGGCACGCTCGCGCAGGAAATCGTCGCGGTGACGGTGCCGCAGAAGAAGGGCGATCCGCTCGTCGTTTCGAATGACGAACATCCGCGCGAAACGAGCCTTGAAGCGCTGGCGAAACTCAAAGGCGTGGTGCGCGCCGACGGCACGGTGACGGCCGGCAACGCGTCGGGCGTCAACGATGGCGCCGCTGCATTGTTGCTTGCAAACGAAGCGATCGCGCAACGTTTTGGTCTGACGCCGCGCGCACGTGTGCTTGGCGTGGCGACGGCCGGCGTGGCGCCGCGCGTGATGGGCATCGGCCCCGCGCCTGCTACGCAAAAACTGCTTGCGCGCCTTGGCATGAAGCTCGACCAGTTCGATGTCATCGAACTGAACGAAGCATTCGCATCGCAAGGTCTCGCCGTGCTGCGCATGCTCGGCGTGGCCGGCGACGATCCGCGCGTCAATCCGAACGGTGGCGCAATTGCGCTCGGTCATCCGCTCGGCATGAGCGGCGCGCGTCTCGTGACGACCGCGATGTATCAGTTGCAGCGCACGCAGGGCCGCTTTGCCCTGTGCACGATGTGCATCGGTGTCGGGCAGGGCATTGCCATTGCGCTTGAACGCGTGTGATGAACCGTCGCATGTGACACATCGCACGGCGGGAAAAGCTTAACGTTTTGCAACGCTTTTCCCGCGGCGTGAATGCTAAATGAGTGCTGCATGAGTGCTGCATGCGTGAAGCCTTCGCTTCACAATTCAAAAGGCATCCAAACTTTTACACAATCTGAAAAATCGCGGGATCTATTGGCTTTCAGCTGGGTTATGATGCGTTTTCGTCTGGATGACGAACTGTTTTTCAATACGGCATATTTTTATAAAAGCCCGTATTAGCCAGTGACTGAAAACGCTCTTGAAGGAGAACCCGAATGAAGAAAGCAATGGGAGCAGCCGCCCTGGTCGCGCTCGCGTATATGGCACAGCCCGCGTATGCGCAAGACACACTTGCCAATTCCGCGCAAGATGTCGTGAGCGCGGTGCAGCCGGTGCATATCCAGGCGAAGATCGTGGCTATCGATACGGCCTCACGTACCGTCACGCTGCAAGGTCCGAACGGGCGCACGGCGATGATTCTGGTCAGCGACGAGGTGCCGGGCTTCGACAAGCTCAAGGTCGGCGATAACGTCGATGCCGAGTACAAGAACGCTTTGCTCGTAACCGCGGAAAAAGTGAAGGGCGCCGACAAGGGCATTCGCGAGCGCGTCGACACGCAGGTCTATCAGCCGGCGTCGGGCGGTTATCAAACCGCGAAGCAGATCGAAGTGCTCGCCACCGTGCAGAAGATCGACCGTAAGAAGCGCATGGTCACGTTGCGTGGCGCGTATCAAACGCAGACGCTCGATGTCGGTCCGGACATCGACCTGAAGAGCCTGAAGGTTGGCGACACGGTGCATGCTGTGTTTGTCTCGGCAGCTGCGGTGAAGATCACGCCGAGCGGCGCGTCGACCACCGCGCAGTAGTGGGCGGCGGCAACCCGGCCGCAATCTATCCACGCGCTGAAAGCGCTGCCGCGCAACAGCATCGCGCGGCAGCAGCGTGCTTCCCGTTTTCTTCTTTGCCACTTCGTCTTGGCGACCTTTAGCGTCCCCAATGCGCAGCTGGCAAGATCACCGCGAGTTCGGTGCATAAATGTCCGGATTCAGTCGCGACAAACGCTCAAGCCAACGATAAAACACGCCACGCCGTTTGCGCGGATAAGTGACTAACGAAAGGCGCGCGGCAAGCTTGCCATCGGTGCTGACCCATACGCGCTCGCCGCGTCGCAATTGAATCGAATAGCCGGGCTGCAGCCAGTAGTCGTAAGGCGATGAAGCGCGCGTCAGCCATACGCGCTCACTGTTCACGTTCAGTTCGCAGTGCTCCTCGACTCGCCAGGACAGCGTTGCGCCTGGCTGTACTTCGAAGTGCATGACGACCCTGGGCAGTCTCTCCACGCAGGGTGAAGAGACCTCGGGTGGTGAGACATCCGATAAAGGATCGGTGAACTGCGGGCTTGCCTGGTTCATGTTGTACTCCATCGACGATTGAGCCGGAGAACAGAACGGAAAGCCACGCACAAAACAAAAAGGCCCCTTCCGTTGCCGGCGGGGCCTTAGGGATGTTTTGTTTATTCCAGACTGCTAATACGCAAACGCTCCCAATGGCCCGCCGTTAATGGCGGCTCGCATCGGGTTCCAAATGACAATGGCGGTGGAGATAAGCGTAAGCATGTCAACGAGTGTGTCTGGCGAGGCGCGGCTTGTCAATAAAATTTGTTGCTAAAGCATTAAAATTCACGGTCATCTGATCTTCACGGACTGCGATATATCGCTTTGTGAGGCATGGGTAGCGAACCGCTCGCGCACGTGCAGATAAAGCAGCGCGCAGCCCGTAATGGCCAACGGCCACAACAGATACCAGCCCGTCGCTGCAAACAATGCCGCAACGGCGACGAGCGCAACGCACGCGCAGCGGCGTGCGCCACTGCGCTTCGGCAGCAGGCGCAACGCGGCTGCCGTGCCGAGTGCATAGACCGTGACGAACGAACCGGTCGTCAGCAGTACGAGCGGCCGCGGCCCGACGCCGGCAATCACAGCCGCGCACAGCGTGATCAAGGCGAGCGCGGCAACCACCAGCAGACTGCGGCGCGGCACATCGCCGGCGCGGCTGCCCGCGGCGAGCCACGCCGGCAGCGCGCCGTCGCGCCCAAGCGCGGCGCCGAGCTTGGCGGCGCCGGCGAAATACGCGTTCATCGTGCCTAGCGTCAGCAGCAACGCGGCGGCTGCCGCAAGCACCTGCACCTTGCCGCCAAGACCCGTCGCGAGCAGTTCCGCAAGCGGCGCGCTCGACTTGCCGGCCGCGGGCCCAAGCACGAGCACGCTTGCGGCCGCCACGCCGATGTAGAGCAAGCCGACCACACATACCGCGATGCCGGTCGCAAGCGGCAGATCGCGCGCGGGGCGGCGAAACTCGGCGGCAAGGTGAGTGATTGCTTCCCAACCCGCGAAGCTCCAGACCAGCAACGCCGCCGCAGGGCCGATCGCGAGCCAGCCATGCGGCGCGAACGGCTGCAGGTTCGCCGTGCGCGCATGCGGCGCCGATGCGAGGATCGCCGCAAGCAGCAGCGCGACGAGCACGACCGCGAGCGCCAGTTGCAAACGCCCGGACACGGTGACGCCGAACGCATTGGCGGCGGTCACGATCAGCATCAGCGCCGCCGCGGTACCGATCACCGCAACCTGACCGCCGCCGAACGCGGCAGCCACGTAGGCGCCGCCGAACATGGCCGCGGCGGGCGAACCCGCCGGCACCGCGAAGTAAAAGCACCAGCCGATGATCGCGGCCGCGCGCGGCCCAAACGCATTGCGCACATAGGTCGATACGCCGCCTGCGTCCGGGTAACGCGCGCCGAGCGCGGCGAATGTCGCGGCAAGCGGCACGGACAGCAACACGAGTGCAGCCCACGCGATCAGCGATGCGGGGCCGGCCACTTCCGCGGCCAAGGCAGGCAATGCGATGACGCCCGTGCCGAGTACGGCGCCGACGTAAAGGGCAGCGCCTTGCATGACGCCAAGACGCCCGGAAGCTGAAGCTCCTGAAGAGCCAGCGCCCGAACTTGCCCGCTGCACTGGCGAGGCACTCATGCCTGCAACGCCCCGACCTCAGTGCGCGGCATATTGCGATCGACGCGCATGGCTTCCCAGATCGTCACTTCGCGCGGTTTCGCGAGCAGCTCGGGCAGCGCCTCGTGATAGGCCTGGCGGTACGGACGGTTCAATTGTTCCGCGAGCACGTCTTCATGGCTCTCCCACGTTTCATAGAGCATGAGCCGGTGAGGGCAATCGGGATCGCGATGCAGGATCGCCTGATGGAAATTCGGCTCGACGCGCATCGCATCGAGCACGCCGTCGAGCAGGCGCATAAAACGATCGAGCTTTTCCGGAATGACCTGAAAACGAATGACGTAAGTCACCGACATGTTGCAACTCCTGATCAATCGCACATGCCGCCAGTTATACTCGCCAATAGCTGACAACCGATGTCATGAATTTTTCGGAGAACGCAATTGCGCCCAAGCCGGCTCGTGTCGATGCTGCTGTTGCTGCAGGTCAAAGGCCGCGTGACCGCGCAAGCGCTCGCTGAGGAATTCGACGTATCGGTGCGCACGGTCTACCGCGATATCGATCACTTAAGCGCGGCGGGCGTGCCCGTCTACGCGGATCGCGGGCCGGGCGGCGGCTTCGCACTGCTCGACGGCTATCGCGCGCGGCTGACCGGCATCACGAAGGCGGAGGCCGAGACGCTGTCGATTGCGGGCCTCGCCGGCGCGGCAACCGATCTTGGCCTCTCGGAACAATTGCGCGCCGCGCAGCTGAAGCTCGTCACGGCGCTGCCCGATGCGGCGCCCGACGCATCGCGTATCGGCTCGCGGCTTCATATCGATCCGGTCGGCTGGTATCGGCGGCCCGCGCAGGTGCCGCACCTGACGTTGCTCGCAAGCGCGGTGTGGGAACAGAAGCGCGTCGCGATGCACTACCTGAGCTGGGCATCGTCAGGCGCGGGCAACCGCGGCTCCAAACCCGAGCCCGAGCGAATTCGCGATCCGCTGGGTCTTGTGCACAAAGCCGGCGACTGGTACCTGGTCGCGCGTGCGCGCACGCAGCTGCGCATCTACAAGGTCGCGAATATCACGCATCTGAGCGTGCTCGACGAGACTTTCGAGCGGCCCGATTCGTTCGATCTGCGCAGCGAATGGGCAGGCTCGGTCGCGGCATTCGAAAAGAGCCTGTTGAAAAACGTCGCGCGCCTGCGTCTGACTCAGGAGGGGATGCTGCGGCTCGACCGGCTTGGCGCCGCGGCGGTCGAACAGGCGCATAGCACGGAGCCGGATGAAGACGGCTGGCAGGAAGTCACGCTGCCCATCGAACAGCTCGACTATGCGGCCGAGCAGCTGCTCGGCTTTGCAGGGCATGTCGAAGTGCTCGAGCCGCCCGAATTGCGGGTTCGCCTACGGCGCCTCGCGCAGCGTATCGCCACGCTCAATGCCGGCTAGCGCGTTCGTTTTGCGTGTGTTTTCTGCCAACCGAACTGTGATTCAGGCCAACCGGTCAAAGTGTGCATGCTGTGGCGATGTAGCTTGTGTAATGTCGAGGCTGAACATCCGCGCATTGGCGCGGCAGCATTGTGGAGACGTTATGCAGATCCTTCTTTTGGCCCTTGCGGTGGTCGCATTCGGCGCGTGGACGACTTATCTTCTTGCGACAAGCATTCCTGAAAAGCTGATGTCGCGCTCGGGGCACCATGGGCGTTACGCGGACCTCACCGACAGCGAAACCGCCGATGCACCGCATGTTGGGGGTGGCCGCCATCTCGGCCGTAACCGGAGCCGCAGCAAACTGGCCGAGCAGTAACGGCACATCGCGGCGATAAGGCGAAAGCGCGCGCTAAAGCGAAAACCCACGCGTAAAACCGCGCATAAAACCGCATGGAGCGCTTTGCCAATCAGCGTGTGGACGGCCAGCTAAACGAACCCGCCGCGCCGGAACACCCGCGAGCCGCAGGCTAGCCCCGATGAGGTCCGACTATCCCCAGCTTTGCAATGCGGCGGTACAGCGTTGCGCGCGAGATGCCGAGCGCCTGCGCCGCCGCGTTCGGGTGCCACTGATGCCGCGTCAGCGCATCGACGATCCTAGCCCGTTCGTCGCCGGCATTCGCGAGCGGCGCAAGCGCCGTAAGCGCACGGCCGCCGGCCTCGAGATGGCCCGGCGCAAGTATTGCCGCAACGTCCGGTGACAGATGGCGCAGATCGACGCGCGTCGCGTCGCACACTGCGCACGCATAGCGCAACACATTGCGCAGCTGCCGGATATTGCCGGGCCAGCCGAACGCGCAGAGCCGCTCGGCGAGATGCGCATCGAGCGTGAGCGCGTGGCCGGCGCCTTGCGCTTCTTCATCGAACACTTCATGTACGACGTCGAGTATGTCTTCGCGCTCGCGCAGCGGCGGCATATGCAATGTCGCGCCGCTTAGCCGGTAATACAGGTCTTCGCGGAACGTGCCATCGGCGACCATCCGCTGTAAATCGCGGTGCGTCGCGCAGATCACATCGATATCGACGCGCACTGGCGTATCGCCGCCCAGCGGCATCACTTCGCCTTCGGCGAGCACGCGCAGAAGACGCGTCTGCAGACTCAGCGGCATATCGCCGATCTCATCGAGAAACAGCGTGCCCGTATGCGCATGCGCGATCTTGCCGCGCGCGCCGCGGCTGCGCGCGCCCGTGAAGGCGCCCGGCGCATAACCGAACAGTTCGCTCTCGATCAGCGATTCCGGAATTGCCCCGCAATTGACGGCGACGAAGGGCCGCGCGCGCCGCGTGCCCGAATCGTGCAGTGCATGCGCGAATACTTCCTTGCCGACACCCGTTTCGCCGAGTATGAGGATCGGCAACCGCTTGCCGGCGATGCGCAATGCGACCTCCGCATTGCGTGCGATACGCGCGTCGCGGCTGCGCAGAAAGCGGCCCAGCGCGCCGACATCGCGCAGCGCATCGCTGCCGGTGTGACGGCCTGCATCGCGCGAGCCGCTCGACAAAGACGCGGACCCGGACGCACCCGCAGTCGCCGCCGCAGCCGCACCCGTCAGCGCGCGCAAGCCGCGCGACACCCGCTTCAGCGGCTCGCGAATCCGCGCATACAGCAGCGTGCCGCTCGCGCGCAAACGCAGCGGCACGATCGTGTCGCCGCGCGCGACATCATGCAGATGAATCGCCGACGTATCGAAGATCTCATCGATGTGACGCGGACCGCTGAGGCCCGCAATGCATTCCTGCGCCTTGCGGTTCGACGCCGCGATATTGCCGCATTCGTCGAACGCGATCAGCACCTCGGGCTGCGCCTCGACGAAGTTGCGGCTTTGATGGCCGAACAGCAACCAATGCTGTGCGGTCTGATTGAGGAAGTAGCCGTCTTCGATCAAGGCCGCGCTTTGCCGCACCAGTTGAAACACGAGCCGCTGGCTGTCGCGGTTATCGGGCGATTGCACAGCCGACGCATCGAGCACGCCGATCAGCTCGCCGGTCGGCGCGAAAATCGGCGATGCACTGCAGGTCAGTGTGGTGAATGCCGCGCGGAAATGATCGATCTTGTGCACGGTGATCGGCGCGAGATCGGTCAGCACATTGGCGACGGCACAGGTGCCTTCTTCGCGTTCCGACCAGCACGAGCCGATATAAAGCCCCGCATGCTTGAAGTCGCTGCGCCGGTCGCGCTCGAGCCGGTAGTCGATCGTCACGCCGTGCGCATCGGTCAGCAGCACGCAATAGTCGGCAACGCGAATCATCTCGTGCAGGCGCGTGAGGCACTGCCCCGATGCGCGCAAAAACGCTTCTTCCTTACCTTGTACCTCGCGTAATTCCGCAGACGTAAGCACGCGAGGCCCGACGACGGAACCGGGATCGAGCCGGTATTGCTCGTAAGAGCGCTGCCACGACGACACGAGCCGCTGCGCATCGGGCGCGGCCGGCGCAGGCAGGCGACCTTCGATGGCGCCGCGAACACGATCGATGTGCTGCGTTTGAGAGACGTAGGGCATGGCGGCTCCCGTCGAACGTCGCACTGAGGTGGAACTTTCTTGTAGCACATCCCTCTCGCTTAATCACACCGCAATGCAGCACGCGAGACAGTTGAGACGATCGTCTCAGGTGGCGTGAGACGGCCATGGCGCCTGAGAAAAGCGCGAAAACGCGCGCCGGCAGTGGATGGCCGATCGCGTCGGTTCATTCGGAATGCTTGTCACATACGAGACGTGAGACACGTCGACCCTCTTGCACCGCGTCATGTTGCGTTTCCAAAGTGCGCCGCGCACTCGCCCCGGCGCTGCGAGCCTTGATGCAGATGGCTCACCACGCTTTGACCCAAAACAAAAATTTTTGGCATGGGCATTGCAGTAATGCTCCGTCAAAAGCGCATGCCGCACCTCATCAACGGAGACAACCCTTGCCATCGCCCATCACCGTCGGCGTGATCGCGAATCCCGCATCCGGCCGCGATATCCGCCGGCTAACGACTCATGCATCGGTGTTCCCGACCGCCGAGAAGGCGAACATGGTCGTGCGCCTGCTCGCGGGGCTCGGCATGCTCGGAGACGGCCGCGTGCTGACGCTGCGCGACAAGACCGGCGTCGCGGCGCTGCTATGCCGCGCACTCGATACGCATGCGGCGCTCGGCTACCCCGAGCATTGGCCGGACGTCGAATTTCTCGATCTGCCGATCTCCGACAGCGTCACGGACACGCACGCGGGCGTCGACTACATGGTGCACGCCGGCGTCGACCTGATCGCCGTGTTAGGCGGCGACGGCACGCATCGCGCGGTCGCGGCGCATTGCGGCAGCGTGCCCTTGCTCACGCTTTCCACCGGCACCAATAACGCCTTCCCCGAGATGCGCGAAGCGACGGTCGCGGGCCTCGCGGGCGCGCTCGTCGCGGCCGGCGTCGTGCCGCCCGACGTCGCGTTGACGCGCAACAAACGGCTCGTCGTGCGTTGCGTCGCCGGCCCGAATCGCGGCCGCGAAGAGATCGCGCTCGTCGACGTGTGCGTGAGCCGCCAGCGTTTTATCGGCGCACGCACGGTATCGGATCCGGCCGATATCGACGCGCTCTATCTGACCTTCGCGCCGCCCGACGGCATTGGCCTGTCGTCGATCGGCGGCGCGTGGGCGCCGGTCGAACGCAGCGCGTCGCACGGCTTGCATCTGACCTTTGCACACGACGGCGGAGCGGGCGTGCCGGTGTTTGCGCCGCTCGCGCCGGGCCGCGTCGGCCAGGTGACGATGCGCACCTGCGACCGGCTCGAAGTCGGCGAATGGCTGCCGCTCGACGCGGGGCGCGGCACGCTCGCCTTCGATGGCGAACGCGAAATCGAACTGGAGCGCGACGATCGCTATGAGATCGCGCTGGACTGGGCCGGGCCGTTGACGGTCGACGTGGGCCGCACGCTGCGTTATTCGGCGTCGCGGCAATTGATGCGCGAGATGGCCGCGCAGCGCCATTACATCACCCGATGATCAGACGGAAAGGAGACACACCATGTCTGTTTCGAGTCAGTTGAGCAAGCAAAAGCTGCTGGACGCGTATCGCATGATGCGCACGATCCGCGAATTCGAGGAGCGGCTGCATGTCGAGTTCGCGACCGGCGAGATTCCGGGCTTCGTGCATCTGTATGCGGGCGAAGAGGCGTCCGCGGTCGGCACGATGCTGCATCTGAACGATGCCGACTATGTCGCGACCACCCACCGCGGCCACGGCCACTGCATCGCGAAGGGCGTCGACGTGCGCGGCATGATGGCCGAAATCTACGGCCGCACGACCGGCGTTTGCCGCGGTAAAGGCGGCTCGATGCATATCGCGGATCTGTCGAAGGGCATGCTCGGCGCGAACGGCATCGTCGGCGCGGGCGGGCCGCTGGTTTGCGGCGCGGCGCTCGCGGCGAAGTACAAGAAGACCGGCGGCGTCGGCGTGTGCTTCTTCGGCGACGGCGCATCGAATCAGGGCGTGATTTTCGAGTCGATGAACCTCGCGTCGATCTGGCGGCTGCCCGCGATCTTTATCGCGGAGAACAACGGTTACGCGGAATCGACCTCGTCCTCGTGGGCTGTGGCGGCGGACAACATCGCGGACCGCGCGAGCGGATTCGGCATGCCGGGTGTGATCGTCGACGGCTTCGATTTCTTCGCGGTGCACGAAGCGGTCGGCGAAGCGATCGAACGCGCGCGCGGCGGCGGCGGGCCGACGCTCGTCGAAATGAAGCTGTCGCGCTATTTCGGCCACTTTGAAGGCGATGCACAGACGTATCGCGCGGCCGGCGAAGTGCAGAAACTGCGCGACGAGAAGGATTGCCTCAAGCGCTTCGAGGAACGCGTGGTGCGCGCTGAGATGCTGAGCGCGGGCGAACTGCGCGACGTCGATGCGAAAGTGAAACAGCTGATCGACGATGCGGTGAGCGAAGCGAAGGCGGCACCGGTGCCTGGCGCCGAAGATCTGCTGACCGATGTGTACGTGTCGTATCCCTAACTGACCCAGCGGCTGCAAGCAAAGCCACGCATACGCGTAGAGATATTCAAGGAGACGGACATGGCACGCAAGATCAGCTATTCACAGGCGATCAACGAAGCGTTGAGTCAGGAGATGGCGCGCGACGAAAGCGTCATCGTAATGGGCGAAGACAACGCGGGCGGCGAAGGTGCGCCCGGCGAGCATGACGCATGGGGCGGCGTGCTCGGCGTCACGAAGGGGCTTTATCACAAGTATCCGGGGCGCGTGCTCGATACGCCGTTATCGGAAGGCGGCTTTATCGGCGCGGCGGTCGGCGCGGCCGCGTGCGGTATGCGGCCGGTCGCGGAACTGATGTTTATCGATTTCATGGGCGTCTGCTTCGACCAGATCTTCAATCAGGCCGCGAAATTCCGCTATATGTTCGGCGGCAAGGCGGTGACGCCGGTTGTGATCCGCACGATGCAGGGCGCTGGCTTGCGCGCGGCGGCGCAACACTCGCAAATGCTGACGTCGCTGTTTACGCATGTGCCCGGATTGAAAGTGGTGTGCCCCTCGACGCCGTACGATGCGAAGGGCCTGATGATTCAGGCGATCCGCGATAACGACCCGGTGATTTTCTGCGAGCATAAGTTGCTGTACGGCCGCGAAGGCGACGTGCCCGAAGAGCTGTACACGATTCCGTTCGGCGAGGCGAACGTCGTGCGCGAAGGCGACGACGCGACGATCGTGACGTATGGCCGCATGGTGCACTTTGCGACAGAAGCGGCCGACAAACTCGCGAAAACCGGCATTCACGTCGACATCATCGATCTGCGCACGACCTCGCCGCTCGACGAGGAGACGATCCTCGAAAGCGCGGAGCGGACCGGCCGCGTGGTGGTGGTCGACGAAGCGAATCCGCGCTGCTCGATGGCGACCGATATCGCCGCGCTCGTCGCGCAGAAGGCGTTTCATTCGCTGAAGGCGCCGATCGAGCTCGTCACCGCGCCGCACACGCCCGCGCCGTTTGCGAGCGTGCTGGAGGACCTGTACATCCCGTCGGCGGATCAGATCGCCGCGGCGGTCACCAAAGCGACGAAGTCCAGCCACTGATCGACACACCGAGCGACGCCCTGAACGATGCACTGAGAGAGGTAAAGAGCAATGCCGATTCATATGGTAACGATGCCCAAGTGGGGCCTGTCGATGGAGCAGGGCCAGGTCAACGGCTGGCTGAAGTCGATGGGCGATAAGGTCAGCCGCGGTGACGAACTGCTCGATGTCGAGACCGACAAGATTTCATCGGGCGTCGAGTGCGCCTTCGACGGCACGTTGCGCCGGCAGATCGCGCAGGAGGGCGATACCTTGCCGGTCGGCGCGCTGCTCGGCGTCGTCGCCGACGTCGAGACGCCCGATGCCGAAATCGACGAAGCGGTCGCCGCATTCCAGCGCGACTTCGTGCCGGCGGCCGCGGCCGAGGCCGATTCCGGGCCGCAGCCGGAGAAAGCGCAGATTGGCGGCCGCACCGTGCGGTTTCTGAAGGTCGGTGCGGGCGGCGGCACGCCCGCGGTGCTGATCCACGGCTTCGGCGGCGACCTCAACGCATGGATGTTCAATCATGCGGACCTTGCCGCGCACCGCGAGGTGTGGGCGCTCGATCTGCCGGGGCATGGCGAATCGGGCAAGGCCGTCGAGTCGGGCAGCGTCGAGGAACTGGCCGATGCGGTACTCGCGTTTCTCGACGACCGCGGCATCGAGCGCGCGCATCTGGTCGGGCATTCGATGGGCAGCCTCGTGGCGATGACGATCGCCGCGAATGCACCGGCGCGGGTCGCGTCGCTGACGCTGATCAGCGGCGCGGGGCTCGGCGAGGAGATCAACCGCGCGTATATCGAGGGCTTCGTGGCGGGCAGCAGCCGCAATACTTTGAAGCCGCACATGCTGCAGCTGTTCGCGGACCCTGCACTCGTCACGCGGCAAATGATCGAGGATATCGTGAAGTACAAGCGGCTCGAAGGCGTCAACGAGGCACTGCAGAAAATCGCGGCGCGCGCGTTCGTCGATGGCGTGCAGCAGAAGATCTACCGCGACCGCGTCGGCACGCTGGCGCCGCGCGCGATGGTGATCTGGGGTGCGCAGGACCAGATCATCCCCGCGCGGCACGCGCAAGGATTGCCCGGCGATATCCGCGTGCATGTGCTCGAGGGCAAAGGCCATATGGTGCATATGGAAGCGGCGTCCGAAGTGAATCGGCTGTTGAACGACTTCTTCGGGGGAGCATGACGATGCGCGAGGCCGTGCGGCACAACGAAGTCGAGCATTCAGCGTCGGGCGGCTCGGGCGCGACAGCGCTCGGGCAGCACGGCCTGCGCAGCCGCGACAAGCTGGCGCGTATTCCGGTCAAGATCGTGCCTGCTGTGCGCGCGGACGTCTTGCCGAAGCCACCGTGGCTGCATGCGAAACCGATGATGAGCGAAACGGTGGCTGGCATGGCAGCGATTCTGCGTGCGCATCGCCTGCATTCGGTCTGTGAGGAAGCGATGTGTCCGAACATCGGCGAATGCTTCGCACAACGGACCGCGACGTTCATGATCATGGGCGGCGTGTGCACGCGGCGCTGCGCATTCTGCGATGTCGCGCATGGCCGCCCCGATGCGCTCGACGAAGCAGAACCGGCACGGCTCGCCGATGCGGTGGCCGCGTTGGGGCTGCGGTACGTGGTGATCACGTCAGTGGATCGCGACGATCTGCGCGACGGCGGCGCCGCGCATTTTGCGCGCTGCGTGGCGTTGCTGCGCGAGCGAGTGCCCGGTATTCGCGTCGAACTGCTGACGCCGGATTTTCGCGGACGCGTGGAACGCGCGCTCGATGCACTATCGGCTGCGTGGCCCGATGTGTTCAATCACAACGTGGAGACGGTGCCGGCCTTGTATCGGGCCGCACGCGCGGGCGCGAGCTACGAAGGTTCGCTCGAACTGCTGGCGCGCGTGAAAAAAGCGCAGCCGGCCATGCTGACGAAATCCGGATTGATGGCGGGGCTCGGCGAAACCGATGCGGCGTTACTCGATACGATGCGCGACATCCGTGCGCACGATGTCGATGTGCTGACGATCGGCCAGTATCTCGCGCCTTCGAAGTTTCATATGCCCGTGCGGCGCTACGTGCCGCCGGAAACATTCGCGGCGTGGCGCGACGCCGGCAGGCGGCTCGGCTTCAAGGAGGTGGTGGCGGGCCCGCTTGTGAGGTCTTCGTATCACGCCGATGAGGTTAGCCGGAGCACGGGGCCATAAAGCGCGGGTGAAGTCTATGCGAAGCCAAAGTGAGGCCCGCGTGCTCCGGAAACCGCATGAACGCTCAGGCGGCCGCGCGGTGGTTTTCCTTCAGTACGTCGTCGAGAATGCCGAGCGCCTCATCGAACACCGCATCCTGAATCGTGAGCGGAAACAGAAAGCGGATCACATTCGAATAAACGCCGCAGACGAGCAGCAACAGACCGCGTTCGAGCGCGCGCGCCTGCACGCGGCGCGTGTATTCCGCATCGGGTTCATGCGTGCCGGGCCGGCAGAATTCGACGGCGACCATCGCGCCGGGCCCACGCACATCGGCGATTTGCGGCACGCTGCGTTGCAGGTCGCCGAGCCTGGTCTTGAGCCGCTCGCCGAGCCGGTTTGCGCGTTCGCACAACTGCTCTTCGTCGATGATGTCGAGCACCGCGAGCGCGGCCGCCACCGCGAGCGGATTGCCCGCATAGGTGCCGCCGAGGCCGCCCGGCGCCGGCGCGTCCATGATGTCCGCGCGGCCGACGACGCCCGATAGCGGCATGCCGCCCGCGAGACTCTTGGCCATTGTCATCAGGTCGGGCGCGACGTCGTAGTGATGCATCGCGAACAGTTTGCCCGTGCGGGCGAAGCCCGTTTGCACTTCATCTGCGATCATCAGGATGCCGTGCTGATCGCAGAGCTGGCGCAATGCGCGCACGAAGTCGGCCGGCGCCTGATAGAAACCGCCTTCGCCTTGTACGGGTTCGAAGATGATGGCCGCGACGCGCTTCGGATCGACATCGGCCTTGAATAGCGTATCGAGCGCTCTAAGCGAGTCTTCGGTTGTTACGCCATGCAGAGGATTCGGAAACGGCGCGTGAAAGACATCGGACGGAAACGGACCGAAGCCGACCTTGTACGGCGCGACTTTGCCCGTCAGCGCCATGCCCATCAGCGTGCGGCCATGAAACGCGCCGCTAAATGCGATGACGCCGGGTCGACCGGTCGCGGCGCGCGCGATCTTGATCGCGTTTTCAACGGCCTCGGCGCCGGTGGTGAAGAATGCGGTCTTCTTCGGAGCGTCGCCGGGCGCGCGGCGGTTGATCTTTTCAGCGAGCTCGACATAAGACGCATACGGCACGACCTGATACGCGGTATGCGTGAACCGATCGAGCTGCGCGCGAATGGCCGCAACAATCTTCGGATGGCGGTGCCCGGTGTTATTGACCGCGATACCCGACGCGAAGTCGATAAAGCGGCGGCCTTCGATGTCCCACAACTCGGCGTTTTCGGCACGCTCGGCGAAGAAGTCGCAGGTCACGCCGACGCCGCGCGGTGTGGCGGCGTCCTTACGGGCTTTGAGTTCGGCATTGTTCATCGGAATCTCTCCTCCTGTCTCAACGCGAGGCCGCGCGGTATATGGCGCGACTATAGACAGGTTTGGCTCTTTATTTCAGAGCCATTCCGGAGAGATTGGGGGAGCCACTTTGCATGGCTCCCGGCATGGCAACCGATCTGTTTAAATCACCCGTTCCCGCAATTTTGCGGAAATCAGATCGATCGCCGTCACCACGACCACGACCATAATCAGCACCGCACTCGTTTGCGCATAATCGAACGAGCGGATCGACTCGTACAGCACCACGCCGATACCACCCGCACCGACCATCCCGACCACCATCGCCGAACGCACGTTCGACTCGAACCGGTACAGCGCGTACGAAATCCACAGCGGCAACACTTGCGGCAGCACGCCATAGATGATTTCGTCGAGACTCGTTGCGCCGGTCGCGCGCACGCCTTCGGCCGGGCGCGGATCGATCGCTTCGACGGCCTCCGCGAACAGCTTGGCGAGCACGCCGGTCGTATGCACCCACAACGCGAGCACACCCGCGAACGGACCGAGACCGACCGCGACGATAAACAGCATCGCGAACACCATCTCGTTGATCGCGCGGCACGCGTCCATCACGCGCCGCATCGGCTGCACGACCCAGACCGGCGCCATGTTGTGCGCGGACATCAGCCCGCACGGAATCGCGCAGACGATCGACAGCGCGGTGCCCCACACGGCAACCGCGAGCGTCACGAGCATCTCGTGCACATAGATGTGCCAGTCGTCGAAGTTGGGCGGGAAGAAGTCCTTGGCGAACTGTCCCATGTTGCCCGCATCGGCGAACAGGTCGAGCGGGCGCATGTCCGCGGCGTGCCACGACGCGCCGAGCACCGCGATCAACGCGATCCAGCTGAGCGTCGAGCCCCAGCTGCGCTTGCCGGCGGCCGCGGCGGAGTGGGCCGCGGCCGCTTTCTGCTGCGCGCTACGACCGGAGGTCAGGTCGGCGGTGTTCATTATTGCTTCGGCGCCTCGTTATTGAGTGCGGTGAGCTTCGCATCGATCGCGGCGGTCTGCGTCTTGCGGTCCGCATCGGAGAGATTCTTGTCCGCTTCGATCTTCTGCTTCAGCTGGAACAGCGCGACCTGACGGATCGGCAACAGCTGCGCGTCCGACGATGCGACAAAGCCGCTAAACGTGGTCAGATTCTTCATCACTTCCTTCTCGTGCGGATCCGTCTTCGCGTAGTTGACGAAGAAGTCGCGCAGCTTGTCCTTCGTGTCCTGCGGCAGGTCCTTGCGCCACACGAGCGGGTCGCTCGGAATCAGCGGCGAGGTCCACAGCACGCGCACCTGCGCGAACTTGTCCGGATGCTGCATCTTCAGGCGATCCAGTTCCATCGTGTTGTTCGTCGCGACGTCGATCTTGTCGTTGACCACGGCCAGCAGGTTCGCTTCGTGGCTCGACGGCAGCACTGTCTTGAACGTCGCGCTGTTCACCGTCACGCCGCGCTTCGCGAACAGGTCGTAGCCCGGAATCAGCGTGCCCGACGTCGAATTCGGATCGCCCCAGCCGAGGTTCACGTCCTTCGTGTTCTTGAACACATCGTCGAGCGTCTTGAAGCGGCTGTTCACGTTCGTGATCAGCAGCGACTTGTAGCCGCCCGAGCCGTCCGCGGTGACCGTCTTCACGAAGATCTCGCCGTTCGAACGGTCGACTGCTTCCATCGCCGATGCATTGCCGAAGTAGCCGATCTGAACCTTGTTGAAGCGCATCCCTTCGATGATGCCCGCGTAGTCGGTCGCGAAGAACGCCTTCACGTGCAGGCCGGTCTTCTTGTTCAGGTCGTCGATCAGCGGTTGCCAGCGTTGGCGCAGCGTGCTCGATGCATCGGTCGAGATGATGCCGAAATTGAGTTCTTTCGGATCTTCAGCGTGAGCAGCGACGCAGGCGAATGCCGCTACGCCGACGATCAGTGAGCGCAAGAATTTCATGGGTTCAGAGTCCCGGTTGGTTGGTCGATTTAAGACAGCCTGGAATAATCGTGTTGTCCGCTTTTCGCGGCATCACGTGGAGTGCGCCGGATCCAGCGCAAACGGGTACAACTGCGAAGCGTGCGATGCGTCGTCGTCTGCAGGTTCATCGAGCAGCTCGCGCGCGTCGTCGCCATAGAGCTGCTGCAACAGCGCCGGTGTGAGTCTTGCCGACGGGCCGTCGTAGACGATCTTGCCGCGCCGGAGCGCGACCGTGCGCGGGCAGTACTGCATCGCGATATCGACCTGATGCAGCGACACGAGCACGGTCAGCTGACGTTCGGTGTTGAGCTTGCGCAGCATCTCCATCACGCGGCGCGACGATTCGGGATCGAGCGATGCGATCGGTTCGTCGGCGAGAATGATGCGCGCCTGCTGCACGAGTGCGCGCGCGATCGCCGCGCGCTGCTGCTGGCCGCCGGACAGATTGCCCGCGCGTTCGTGCAGATGGTCGCCGATGCCGACTTCACGCAACGCCGCAAGCGAAAGCTCGCGTTCGTGGCGCGGAAAGGCGCCCGTCAGCCGGCGCCACAACGGCAAACGCGCGAGCGCGCCGACCAGCACATTCGTTTCGACCGACATGCGATTGACGAGATTGAACTGCTGGAACACGAAGCCGATGTCGCGGCGGATGCGCCGCACTTCGCGCACGATGCGGCCGTTGTGCTGGATCGGCCGGCCGAGAATCTCAATTCGCGATGGTTGCGCATCGGAAGCGGTGAAGCCGGCAATGTGCCGCAGCAACGTCGATTTGCCCGAACCGGAAGCGCCGATCAGCGCGACCATTTCGCCGGGCTCGACACGCAGATCGATTTCATCGAGCGCTTTGCGGCCGTTGTTGAACGTCTTGCTCAAACGTTCGATGCGGATGGCTTCCATAGATATCCTGTCGAAGACGCCGGTTTTTGCCGGAACGTTCGGGCACATTCTAGGAAGCGACTATGACGGTTGAGTGAAGGTGTCCCAACGTCTAGACGACTATATGTATCAGAACGTAATAGCACACCAGGCACAGGCCGAAAACCTGCACATGTGTGCGTATGTGTCAGTCATGTGACTGTTGTTTGTTTGCTGTGCGTGCGTCGCGACACTGTCATTTAATCGCGCGTCGTACAGGCTATATTTGAAGGGTCAGTGCATGAGCCGTCCCCAATAACGTAGCCTTCTACCGGCGCCGTCATGCAACAGGTTCTCAGCTTTTTGCCCGATTCATTCGCGGAGTACGAAGAGCAGAAGGCCATACTCGAAGCAAGCAGGGCAATCTTCGAGATTCGCAGCGTCTGCGAAACACGGGTGCGGGGCAGAACATTCTGCGTTTTTACGGCGAGCATCGGCTCGACGGATCCGCTTGCGCCCGCGATCGGATTTTTCGGCGGCATTCACGGGCTCGAGCGGATCGGCTCGCAGCTCGTGCTCGATTACATGCGTTCGCTGATCGGGCGGCTCGAATGGGACGAACTGCTCGTGCGCCAATTGCAATCGGTGCGGCTAATCTTCGTACCAATCGTGAATCCGGGCGGCATGTGGGCCGCGACGCGCGCGAATCCGAATGGCGTCGACCTGATGCGCAACGGCCCACAGGATGCCGACGAGCACGTGCCGTGGCTGGCCGGCGGGCAACGCCTCGGCGCCTGGCTGCCGTGGTATCGCGGCCGGCGCGGCGCGCCGATGGAGGCCGAAGCGGTCGCCTTGCTGCAAGTCGTCGAGAACGAGCTCGCGGCGCGGCCGTTCAGTGTCGCGCTCGATTGCCATTCCGGATACGGCTGGCGCGACAGTATCTGGTTTCCGTATGCGCGCACGCGCCGCGCCATGCCGCATCTTGCCGAGATGTATGCATTGAAGACGATGTTCGAGCGCGCGCATCCTCACCACGGCTATATGTTCGAGCCGCAAAGCCACCAATATCTGCTGCACGGCGACCTGTGGGACTGCGCCTATGACCGCCGCCCGCCGTCAAGCATTTTTCTGCCGATGACGCTCGAGCTCGGCTCGTGGCTATGGATCAAGAAGAATCCGCGGCAGATCTTTTCGCGGCAGGGCATGTTCAATCCGGTGAAAGCACATCGCACCGAACGCGTGCTGCGGCGTCATGCGAATCTGCTCGACTTCCTGACCCGCGCGGCGTATTCGTCGCAGCGCTGGCTACCGCAGGGCGCGGTGCGCCAGCAACTGCTGCAGCATGCGTTCGACCTCTGGTACGGGCCGCAGCGCGTATGAGCGCATGGATCCTGCTGCGCGGGCTCACGCGTGAAGCACGGCACTGGGGCGTTTTGCCGCAGCACCTTGCCGACACTTTCGACGGCGCGCGCGTGCTGTCGATCGATCTGCCCGGCAACGGCGAATTTGCGCGGCTGCGCTCGTCATGCAGCGTGGCGGATATGGTGGGCTTCGTGCGGCACGTTGTGTTCGAAAGCGGTGTGCCGGGACCGTACCGCGTGCTGGCGATGTCGCTCGGCGGAATGGTCGCAACGGACTGGGCGCAGCGGCATCCGCATGAAATCGAATCGCTCGTGCTGATCAACTCGAGCATGCGTCCGTTCAACCGGCCGCACGAGCGGCTGCGCCCGCGAGCATGGCCGGTGCTGATGCGCGTCATCGCGCACTGGCGCGACGCGTGCGCCGCGGAAAGCGCGATTCACGCGATGACCTGCAATAACCGGCACACGCTCGCCGCCGACATCGACGCGTGGGCTGCGATTCGACGCAGCGCGCCGGTGACCCGCCTCAACGCCTTGCGCCAACTCACGGCGGCGGCGACGTTTCGCGCGGCGGCGCAGCCGCCCGCATGCCGCACGCTGATTCTCTCTTCGGCCGCGGATGGCCTCGTGGATCCTGCGTGTTCCGCGAGTGTCGCGGCCGCGTGGTGCGCGCCGCACCGGCAGCACGCATCGGCGGGTCACGATATTCCGCATGACGATCCCGCATGGATCGTCGCCCAGCTGCGCGATGTTCTGCGCCAGTTCCCCGCAAATGAAAATTAACGTTTCGGTTCGAATTTAGAAAACGTTAATTAATGATTTTTAAAGCGTATGTTATCATTTGTGCGGTGGCGAACTTTGCAAAAGATACTTAGTTTGTAATATCAATCGTGGTGACCAATACGGTAGTGAAAAATATATCGTGCAAGGCTGTCGCATGATTTTGCGAAAATCGTAAACGATACGTTTTGGAAATCATGCCGGATGCTTGCGATACGGGGAAAGCAATCGCGCTGCTAGCGCGTGAGGCTTGATAAATCAAGGTCTTGAGCGGTGCTGTATGCGTCGTAACGGTGCGCTTGCCGGGCGAAACGGGGGACATGTTCAACAAAACAGAAACATTTTAATATTCTCGAATAAACCAGAAAATATCATCACAACCATTTGAATCAAAACATATTACAAATCCGCATAAAAATATTGATGCAGCGCAGTGTCGATTTGACTGTTTCAAAGCGGAAACAAAAAACGCACGCGTAAACCCTGGATAAATCGTAAAGCGTATCCGGAGAGAAATAGATCGCCTGTTTCAGGCAAATGTTGTCGCGCATGGCACCACCTATGCAGGAGGGCCGCGGATCGGCGCAGGTGCCGCCAAGCCGCCCCCCATCCCTTGTGGAGAATTCCATGCGAACAACTTTACTGGCGACCGCTGCCGCTCTCGCGCTCGGCTTCAGCGGTTATGCAATGGCAAATCCTTGCAGTGGCAACGACTCATCGTGCGATCAGACGGCCGCCGGCGGCAGCAACACGCTGACAAGCTCGGCGGCATCCACACAAACCTCGACGTCCGGCAGCAACGCCAATGAAATCGCGTCGGGCGCCAAGCTCTGGCAGGACTCCTACAACAACACGAAAGTCGTCGCGCTGAGCCGGCTCGACGGCACCGTGAGCCATGTCGGCGTGAGCAATATCGGTAATGTCGCGACCAACTACGGCAGTGCCGCCGGCGGCCGTGGCGGGAAGGGCGGCGCAGGCTTCGGCGGCATCGGCGTCGGCGGCAACGGCGGCGCGGGCGGAGCCGGCGGCAGCGGCGGCGACGGCGGCAACGCGAGGAACGGCAGCGCGCGAGCCGGCGACGCCTACAACGCGGGCGCGGCGGCCGGCGACGGCAAAGCGGGTGACGGCGCAAGCGGCGGCTCCGCGCATGCAGGCGGTACGCAGGGCGGCAACGGCACCGGCAGGGGCGCGTTGGGCGCTGCCGGCAGTCTTGCGCTCGGTGGCTTCGCGGGCGGCCGCGGCGGTGGTGCGGGCGGCAACGGCGGCAATTCCGGTGCAGGCGGCAATGGCGGCGCCGGCGGCAATGCGCGCGGCGGCGACGGCGCGACCGTGAGCTCCACCTCGCCGGGCGGTGCGGGGGGTGCGGGCGCGGCCGGCGGCGCGGGCAGCGCAACGGGTGGCGCAGGCAGCGGCACCGGCGGCGCAGGTACCACCGGCGCGACCTCGGGCACCGGCGGTGCGGGCACGGGCACGGGCGGCAATGGCGGCGCGGCGACCGCGAATGCCGGTGCAGGCGGCGCGGGCGGTACGGGCACGGGTGGCGCGGCGAGCAACGGCAACGCGACGACGACGGCGAGCAACGGCAGTGCGACTGCAGGCGTCGGTGCGGCGGGTGCGGCCGGTGGAGCGGGCGGTGCAGGCGGCACGGGCACGGGCGGCGTGGGCAATGGCGCGGCCGGCGGCGCGGGCGGAGCCGGCGGCACCAACACCGTCGACGCAGGCACCTTCAACATGAGCAACACGATGACGGGCGCTGCGCAATCGGCGGCCGGCATCGTCGTGATGAACCAGAACAGCGGTCTCGCGTCGCTCGTGCAGCAGGCGGTCACGGTGCAGGCCAACCTGACCGTTGGCCACTAACGCGACCCGTCACAGTCACAGGAGGCTCTTATGAGAAAGACTCTGATGGCGAGCGCTGCTGTCCTTGCGCTCACCGCGAGCGGGTATGTGCTCGCGAATCCGTGCAGCGACGGCAAGGAGTCCTGCAATCAGACCGCGGCCGGCGGTTCGAATACGTCGACGGCTTCAGCGACGTCGAACCAGACCAGCCAGTCCGGCGCAAACGCGAATGAGATCGCGGCGGGCGCCAAGGTCTATCAGGACTCGTTCAACAGCAGCAAGGCAGTCGCGCTCGGCAAGCTCAACGGTTCGGTGACCGGACTTGGCGTCCACGGCATCGGCAACGTTGCGCTCAACACCGGCAGCGCCGCGGGTGGAGGCGGCGGGCGTGGCGGTACCGGCTTCGGCGGCATCGGTATCGGCGGCGACGGCGGCGATTCGGGCAGTAGCGGTAGCGGCGGCAATGGCGGTAATGCGCGTAACGGCAGTGCAACGGCAGGCGCCGTGACCAACGATGGCGCAGTGGCCGGCACCGGTTACGGCGGCGACGGCGCGCGCGGCGGACGAGCCAGCGCAGGCGGCACGCAGGGCGGCGACGGCAGCGGCCACGGCGGTTTCGCGGTCGGCTTGAGCGGCGCGGCGGGTGGCTTCGCGGGTGCGCGCGGCGGTGGCGCGGGCGGTAACGGTGGCGATGGTGGTGGAGGCGGAGACGGCGGTGCGGGCGGCAGGGCGCGCTCGATGTCGGGTAGCGCGACGGCGACGTCGGCGGGTGGCGCGGGCGGTGCCGGCGGTGCGGGTGGCGCCGGCAGCGCAACGGGCGGCACGGCGACGGCAACCGGCGGCGCGGGCACGACCGGCGCCACGACCGCAACCGGCGGAGCCGGCAGCGGCACCGGCGGCGACGGCGGCGCGGCGACAGCCACTGCGGGCGCGGGCGGAGCAGGCGGCACGGGCACGGGCGGCACCGCGACCAACGGTAGCTCGACGTCGACGGCAAGCAACGGCAGCGCAACCGGCGGAGCGGGCGCGGCTGGTGCGATGGGCGTGGCCGGCGCGGCGGGCGCAACCGGAACCGGCGCGGCAGGCAGCGGCGGCGCAGGCGGTGCGGGAGGCGGAGCCGGCAGCAATACCGTCAATGCCGGCACGTTCGACATGAGCAACACAATGACGGCAGCGGCGCAGTCGGCAGCGGGCATTGCGGTGATGAACCAGACGAGTGCGGCCGCATCGCTCGCGCAACAGGCCATCACCGTTCAGGCGAATCTGACTGTCGGACATTGATCCGCAGCGGTAGACGCCTCGAACGTCGATGCCGGAGACTCCCCGCGGAACGTGCAGTCCCCGCACGTTCCGCGGCCGAGCTCCACGACCGGGCGGGCAACCGACACAGCCGGTTGCCGCGTCCGGCGCTGACCTCAGACATCCCGTGTCCCGATGCGGCGCTCGCGCGCTGGTTCGGGACGAAGGAGACGCTCATGCAGATGCGCAAGCGTTTTTCGTTGCTCGTGGTACCGATGATGTGGTTCGCCGTGCATGGACTCGCGTGCGCGGCGGATGGAACGGCGGCGACGTCGGAGCCGGCGCCGATGCCGGCGTTATCGTCGACGCAGACGCAGGCGACATCGATGAGCTCGCACGACGACGCATTCGGCGTCGCGATGACAGCCGACGAACTGGACGCGCATCGTGGCGGCGACGCGCTGATCGGCCAGAACGATTTGACGGGACGCGTCGCGAACAACACGGCGAACCGCGTCGAGACCGGATCGAATTCGATCAGTCAGGGTTCCTTCGCGAATGCGAGCGGCCTGCCGACCGTGATCCAGAATTCCGGCGCGAATGTGCTGATCCAGAACGCGACCGTGCTGAACGTGCGGTTCGGGAACTGAACCGCGATGAGCGATTTCGCCCGTCGTGCGTGCTCGTCCGCCGTTTCGCTTGCGTTCGGCGCCGCATCCGCTTCCGCGCTCGCGCTGACGCTTGTCTGCGCACTACCGTTCGCGAATGCCGCGCGCGCCGACGAAATCACGATCGTCGATCCGTCCGGCGCGAACTACGCAATGCATGTGACGAGCCTCAAGGAGGCGCGTTTCAAGCGGACCATCAAGCAGCAGTACGACTTCAGTTGCGGATCGGCGGCGGTCGCGACGCTGCTTACGTATCAGTACAACTATCCGGTCAGCGAACAGACCGCGTTTCAGGAGATGTTCGAGAGCGGCGATCAGCAGAAGATCCGGCAGCAAGGATTTTCGCTGCTCGATATCAAGCGCTTTCTCGAGCGGCGCGGTTTTGTCGCGGACGGCTACGAACTGCCGCTGAAAAAACTCGCGGAGACGAATACGCCGGCGATCGTGCTGATCAGCGAGAGCGGCTATCACCACTTCGTCGTCGTCAAGGGATTGCGCAACGACCGCGTGCTGATCGGCGATCCGGCGACGGGCACGCGGCCGATGCCGCTGCAAAGCTTCGAAAAGAAATGGGAAGACCAGGTTTTGTTCGTGATCCACAACAAACCGGGCATGGGCATTTTCAATAGCCCGGACGACTGGCGCGTCGCGCCGAGCGCGCCGCTCTATACCGGTATCAATCGCGACGGACTCTACTTTGTCGTGATACCCAAACACGGACCGAGCGACTTCTGAGACCATCATGAAGACTCAGACCTGCAAGCTTGCACGAATTGCAACGGTCGCCTGCACGAGCGTTGCGCCGCTCGCGGTGGCGCACGCGCAACAGGCCGAAGCAGTCGCGCGGACGATGGTGGAATCCGCAGCCGCAGCCGACGCGCTGCTCGCGCTACCGCGTGAAGGATGCCGCGAAGGATGCATAAGCACGTCCGCAAATTTTCCGATTGTCGATGCTACGGAATCGGATGCACAATGCGTGACCGATGCGGCGAATGCGTTGAGCGTGGCCGTTTCGTACGCGGCGCCGATTGCCGTTCCAGTGCATACCGACACGGTCGCGACTATGAGTACACCGACAGCAGCGCCGTTCCTCGCCGACGCGCAGGCGAATGAACTGGAATGGGGGAAGTCGCGCCGCGACGCGATGTCGCTTGCGGATGCGGATATCGCGGCGCCGGTGCGGCCGGTGCCGCTCGAAAACGCGGCGCGTGTCGACGATGCGCGTGATTTACCCGACGTCGTGCGCGAGGATGCCGGCGAGGGTTTGCAGCAAGACGCGCCGCGCGATGCGGCGTTGCCGCGTGCCGCGAAGCCGGCGTTATTGCCGAATGTTCCGCTGCCGGTTCACAAGCCGCCGATTTCTTACGCAGCGCCGGTTGCGGTTCCGCTTCGTGCGGCGAAAGCGGATGCGCCTGTTGACGCCGATTCCCATGCCAGCGGCGATGCGCTTTCGGTTGAAACGGCGTTATCGGTTCCGTCCCACACGAAAGTATTGCCGACGGTGGATGGGTTTGCGGAATGGCAAGGCTGGCTTGTCACACAAGAGGACGCGCAAGCGGCTGCCGCCGCGGCTCACGCACGGCATGTTTCGTATGCAGCGCCTGTTGCAGTGCCTGGGCGTAGCGAGGAACGCACGCCGTTGCTCCCTTCTGGTGTAGCGCGCAAAGGCGCGAAGCTTCTGGCGCACGCGCAACCGTTCATGTTGATGCACATGAATTCGTCGGACGCGATGGCAGCGGATCAGCACGCGCTGCCGGTGCGATTGATTTTGCCGCGGCCGGGGCGTCAACCGGGCACACGAACAGTATTTGCGAGTGCGATCGATTCGCAAATCGCTTCCGGCTCGGAGGCATTGCCGGCATCGACGCAGCAAGCAGCGAACCCGCCAGCGAAGCTATCGCAGGCGACGCCATCAGAAGCCAAACCCGTTTCATACGCGGCCCCGATCGCGGTCCCGTCGCGCGGTAATGCATCGACTGCAGCAAGCCGCGAGACGCAATCCTCTGCTCAACCGCAAGTGCAACCGCCGGTTCATGTCCCAACCGCGGCAACCGTCCCGACCAGCAAAACCGACCCGAACTGGTCGACGCCCGACAAAGTGGCGATCAGCGATGAACGCCTCGACACGATGCGCGGAGGCTTCGATCTGTCGTCGGGTTTGAAAGTGTCGTTCGGCGTGTCGCGGATGGTGGTCGTCAACGGCAATCTCGTGACGACGACGAGCTTCAACATTCCCGATATCGCTAACCTCAGCGCGCAGCAGGCGCAGCAGCTCGCATCGGTCAACGCGGGTTCGCTGATCCAGAACGGGCCGGGCAATGTCGTGCAGCCGGGCGCGATGCCGGCGCTGTCAGGCGCGGTGATCCAGAACACGCTGAACAATCAGAACATCCAGGCACTCACGACGATCAACACGACCGTCAATTCGCTGTCGATGTTCAAGAATTTCAATGTCGGTTCGACGTTGGGCGGTGCGCTGACCAACGCGGTGCGACCGCGATAATCGACGCGCGTGCGCGAAATCAGCGCACGCGGGTGATGCGTTGCGATCCGCAGCGTGCTAGCACAGGGCGCTACGCACCACGCACCACGCACCGCTCACCGCGCGGCGAATATCGCTCAGAACGTAATCGGCAACCGGAACGTCAGCGTGATATCGGGCGTATCGCGCGTCAGCCCCGCGCCGAGCGAGAAATTCAGCGTGGTCTTCGGCGAGAGCCGATACGAGTAGCCGACCAGCAGCGTACCGAGCACGACGCGCACGGAGCCGGGCACAGTCTCGCCGTTCTGCTTCGTCGGCAGCACGATGCTCTGGTCGTAACCGATACTGAACGACGATTTCTCGTTGAGCGCGAGACCCATGCCGATATTGAAGCCCCAGATATCGCCGGGCTGCACGCGTCCGACAAAGTCTTTCTCGCCATTGAGAATCGTGAGGCTCAGATCGCTGCGGCCGAAGCTGTGCAAATAGCTGAAGTTGCCGAAGAACACGACCGGATCGCTCGGAAACAGCCACGTGAGACCGGGCTGGATCGCATAGAAGCCGCTGCCGGTCGGCTGCTCGAGCGGCAGGCCTGTGCCTGTCGTGTTGCCGATGCAGCGCGTCACGCAATCGGTGACGACATCGAACGGGCTCTTGCCCGTCGCGGTCTTGAAGCGCAGCCAGCCGACGTAGTAGAACTTGTCGGGACCGCCTTCGTTGAGCTGATAGCGCAGCGTCATTTCGACATCGCCGATATCGTGGCCGGAGCTGTTGAACACGTTGTCCTGTGCGGACCCGGTGAAGACTTCGCGGCTGACCGTGTCGTTGGTCGAATACACGTACGGCACGCGCACTTCGATTTCCATCCGGTTCGTGATGCCATAGCGTGCCGCGAGCCCCGCGGTCAGCACGGTCGATTTGATTTCGCGCACGTCGATCAGGCCGATTAGCAACGCTGGAATGATCGTGTAGCCGACTAACGCCACGCGGTCCGACGACGAATAGCCGAACTGGAACGACGGCTCGAGTGTGAGCTTGTTACGCGGCGTCAGCACGCCCGGCTGATCGAAGATCGGTGCGACGGCTGGCGGCGCGGTGTCGGGCACCGGCGCCTGGCCGACCGGTTGTTGTGGTGAAGGGGCGATGGCCTGAGGTGCGGGTTGGGTTGAGGGTTCACCCGCCCCGCGTTTCGTTTCAAGCAACTTCGCATCGAGCGCGCGGCTCAATTGCTGGAAATTCGCTTCTTCCTCGGCGAGTTTCCGCTTCAATGCGTCGAGTTCTTTAATGCGGTTGTTCAATTCCTGGCGAAGCGTTGCAACATTTTCCTGTGCGGACTGATCGTCAATCGACTGCGCATGTAATTCGGCATGAAAGAAAAGAAATAAAGTCGCATAGCTGATCGTGCGAAAACGCCGCAATGGCTCGCGCTTCATGGTTGTGTCTCCATGTCAGGGCTTGCAGGTGTCTGCGGGCGCTTGACGGTACCGGAAGCGCCTGTCCACGCGCGCAAAAGCGTCGGCATGCTAGCCGCGTTTTGCCAGAAGGGACGATTGCGTCGTGCTGATTCGCCGGGGAGCGATGCACTTTAAAAGACTAGACCATCGTTTCGATATTGGCTAATCAAAAAGCGTCCTAAGGTTGAGTCGATAAATTAACAAACATAGTTATTCGAGCGGTTTTTAAAATTCATCGAAAGTACGTTAAATAAAGCAATGGCAATTCGAATGCAGGGATTGATGGGAAAAACCATGAACAGCTAATCCGCATTTCCATGTGCGCATGCACACAGAGGGGTCGCGGGCAGGGTGCATAATGCCGATGTATCGCCGATGCAGTGGATCGCCACCCGCCGTGGAGGACGTCATGCAAGCGAAAAACGAAGAAGCCGTCGCGCATCTGCTCAACGATGTCGTCGAGTTCGCGCGGAGCCGGTTGCCCGAACCGGCCTTCGCAATAGTCGAACCTTTCCTGCGGCATTACTACGATTTCGTCGACGCCGACGAACTGCAAAGCCGCAATATTCCTGACCTGTACGGCGCCGCGATGGCGCACTGGCAAACCGCGCAGCGTTTTGTGCCGGGCAGCGAACGGCTGCGTGTGTACAACCCGATTCTTGAACAGCACGGCTGGCATTCGGACCATACGGTCCTCGAGATCGTCAACGACGACATGCCGTTTCTGGTCGACTCCGTATCGATGGCGGTGAACGGCCTCGGGCTTTCGCTGCATTCGGTGGTGCACCCCGTGTTCCGCATCTGGCGCGGCAAGGACGGCAATATCGAGCGCGTTGCCGTCGGCGGCTCGGCCCCGGACGACGGACAATCGCAGCTCGCCTCGTTTATCCATTTCGAAGTGGACCGTTGCGGCGACGCGGCGAAGCTCGAAGCGTTGCGCGCCTCGATTGCGCGCGTGCTCGGCGACGTGCGCGCCGCCGTCGAGGACTGGCAGAAGATCGCCGATATCGCGCGCGGCACGATCAAGGACCTGGCCGCGCGTGAAACGAGCGCGGACGGCGTCGAAGCACGCGCGTTTCTCGAATGGATGGTCGCCGATCACTTCACGTTTCTCGGCCAGCGCGATTACGAGCTCGTCTCGCACGGCGGCGGCTTCGGTCTGCGCGCGGTGCCGGGCACGGGCCTCGGCATCCTGCGCGATGCCTTGCGCGACGAACCCACGCCCGATGTGACGCCGTTGCCGCCCGCGGCCGCGGAAATTATCAGCGGCGCATTGCCGATCTTCCTGACGAAGGCCAATTCGCGCGCGACCGTGCACCGGCCCGGTTATCTCGACTATGTCGGCGTGAAGCTCGTCGGGCGCGATGGAAAGATTACCGGCGAGCGGCGTTTCATCGGGCTTTACACATCGACCGCCTATATCGGTTCGGCTGCCGACATTCCGATCGTCCGCCGCAAAATAGCCAATATCGTGCGGCGCGCGGGTTTTCTGCCGAAAGGCCACCTCGGCAAATCGCTGGTCACGGTGCTCGAAACCTATCCGCGCGACGAACTGATTCAGGCCGACGAAAAAGATCTGTACGACATCTCGATGGGCATCCTGCGCTTGCAGGAACATCAGCGCACGCGTATTTTCGTGCGGCGCGACCGCTTCGACCGCTTCGTATCGTGCCTCGTGTTCGTGCCGCGCGAAAAGTACACGACCGACCTGCGCCGGCGCATCGCCAAGCTGCTGCTCGAAGTGTTCAACGGTAAAGCGGTCGAGTTCACGCCGTTGTTATCGGAGTCGACGCTGGCGCGGATTCACTTCGTCGTGCGCGCGGAGCCGGGCGCAATGCATGAGGTCGATACACGCGAGCTCGAAACGCGGCTCGTGCAGGTTTCGCGCCGCTGGCAGGACGATCTCGCCGACGCGCTGCTCGACGCGTTCGGCGAAGAGCAGGGCAACCGTCTGCTGCAGCACTATGCCGATTCGTTTCCGGCCGGCTATCGCGACGACTACGCGGCACGCACGGCAGTACGCGATATCGAGCTGATCGAGCGCGTGCAGGCAACCGGCCACCTCGCGATGAACCTGTACAGGCCGATCGAATCGGCGCCGCGCGCGTTCCGCTTCAAGGTGTACCGCGTCGGCGACCCGATCGCGCTGTCGCGCAGCCTGCCGATGCTCGAGCATCTCGGCGTGCGCGTCGACGAAGAGCGCCCGTATCTGATCGAAGCGCCGCATGCGCAGCCCGCATGGATTCACGAC
Source organism: Paraburkholderia edwinii (assembly GCF_019428685.1). Classification (NCBI taxonomy): domain Bacteria; kingdom Pseudomonadati; phylum Pseudomonadota; class Betaproteobacteria; order Burkholderiales; family Burkholderiaceae; genus Paraburkholderia; species Paraburkholderia edwinii. Next base: position 3,110,983 of record NZ_CP080096.1, on the reverse strand, counting down.
TTCGGCCTGGAACTGGCCGACGAAACCGAATTCGATATCGAGCGCGTGAAAGACCTGTTCGAAGACGCGTTCGAACAGGTCTGGTGCGGCACCATCGAAAACGACAGTCTGAACAAACTCGTGCTGAGCGCGCATCTGGCCGCGCGCGAGGTGACGATCCTGCGCGCGTACGCGAAGTATTTGCGGCAGGTCGGGTCGACCTTCAGCGATGCGTATATCGTGGGCGCGGTAACCGGGAATCCGGCCATCGCGCGCGTGCTCGTCGAGCTATTTATCGCGCGCTTCGATCCGTCGCCGGGCACGGGGCGCGAAGCGCGCGTCGAGAGGCTGCTGCAAGTGATCGAAGGCGCGCTCGATCAGGTGCCCAATCTCGACGAAGACCGCATCCTGCGCCAGTTTCTCGGCGTGATCAACGCGTCGGTGCGCACGAACTATTTTCATCGCGACGCGCAGGGCAAGCCGATGCCGTATCTGTCGTTCAAGTTCGATCCCGCGAAAGTGCCGGGCCTGCCCGAACCGAAGCCGATGTTCGAAATCTGGGTCTATTCGCCGCGTGTGGAAGGCGTCCATCTGCGCGGCGGACGCGTCGCGCGCGGCGGCTTGCGCTGGTCCGATCGCCGCGAGGATTTCCGCACCGAAGTGCTCGGGCTCATGAAAGCGCAGATGGTGAAGAACGTCGTGATCGTGCCGGTCGGCTCGAAAGGCGGCTTTGTCGTGAAGAATCCGCCGCCGCAAACGGATCGCGAAGCGTGGCTGCGCGAAGGCGTCGCGTGCTACCAGACGTTTTTGCGCGGACTGCTCGATCTGACCGACAACCGCTCGGGCACAGAGATCGTGCCGCCGTCCGACGTCGTGCGCCACGATCCGGACGATCCGTATCTCGTCGTCGCGGCGGACAAAGGCACGGCGACGTTCTCCGACTACGCGAACGCGATCTCGCAGCAATACGGCTTCTGGCTCGACGATGCCTTCGCATCGGGCGGCTCGGTCGGCTACGACCACAAGAAAATGGCGATTACCGCGCGCGGCGCGTGGGAGTCGGTCAAGCGGCACTTCCGCGAAATGGGCGTCGATACGCAGGCGGCCGACTTCACCGTGGTCGGTGTCGGCGATATGTCGGGCGATGTGTTCGGCAACGGCATGCTGCTGTCGCCGCATATCAAACTCGTGGCGGCGTTCGATCACCGTCATGTGTTTCTCGATCCGAACCCCGATACGGCGACGAGTTTTGCCGAACGGCAGCGACTGTTCGGCCTCGAGCGTTCGAGCTGGGCCGATTACGATCCTTCGCTGATCTCGGCGGGCGGCGGCATTTTCCCGCGCACCGCGAAAACGGTGCCGATCTCGGCCGCGGTGCAAGCTGTGCTCGGCATTAGCGCGACGGCGCTGACGCCGAACGAACTGATGCGCGCGATTCTGCAGGCGCCGGTCGATCTGCTGTACAACGGCGGCATCGGCACCTATGTGAAAGCGAGCCATGAAACGCATGCGCAGGTCGGCGACCGGACGAACGACGCGGTGCGCGTGAACGGCAGCGAACTGCGCTGCAAGGTCGTCGCCGAAGGCGGCAATCTCGGCCTGACGCAATACGGCCGCATCGAATTCGCGCAACGCGGTGGGCGCATCAATACCGATGCGATCGACAATTCCGCGGGTGTCGACTGTTCGGATCACGAAGTGAACATCAAGATCCTGTTAGGACTGGTGGTCGCGGACGGCGAGATGACCGACAAGCAGCGCAACGCCCTGCTGGCGGAAATGACCGAGGAAGTCGGCCTGCTCGTGCTGCAGGACAACTACTATCAGACGCAGGCGCTATCGATCGCGGGCCGCTACGCAGCCGATCTGCTCGATATGGAGACGCGTCTGATGCGCTATCTCGAACGCATCGGCCGCTTGAACCGCGTGATCGAGTTCCTTCCGACCGACGAGCAGATCAACGAACGGCATGCGGAGAAGCAGGGCCTGACGTCGCCGGAACGCGCGGTGCTGCTCGCGTACAGCAAGATGTGGTTGTACGACGCGCTGCTCGAATCGGACGTGCCCGAAGATGCGCTCGTGGCCGGCATGCTCGCCGGGTACTTCCCGCAGCCGCTGCGCGAGCGCTTCGACGAGCCGATGCATCGACATCCGCTGCGCCGCGAGATTCTCGCGACGTTTCTGACGAACGGTCTGGTTAACCGCGTCGGCTGCGCATTCGTGCACCGGATGATGGAGGAAACCGACGCGCAACCGGGCGATATCGTGCGCGCGTGTCTGATGGCGCGTAGCGTCTTCGATCTCGACGACGTATGGCGCAGGATCGACGCGCTCGACAATCGCGTGCCCGACGATGTGCAGGCGCGCATGTTCGTCGAAATCACGCGGTTGCTCGAAAGTGCGGCGCTGTGGTTCCTGCGTCATCTGCAAACGGGCGAGCTTCACGATGGCGGCGCAGCGGCGCTGATCGGGCGCTGCCGCGACGCGGCGCAGCGGCTCGCGCCGCAATTGCCGGCGCTGCTGCCGGCAGCCGATATCGAGGCGTTGTCCGAGCGGCAGCGTGTGCTGGTCGATGCCGGTGTGGATAGCGATCTTGCCGTGCGCGTGGCAAGCGGCGAAATTCCGGCCGCGCTGCTCGATATCGCCGAAGTCGCGGCGACGAGCGGCCGCAGCCTCGAACAGGTCGCGGGCGTCTATTTCGCGCTCGGCACGCAGCTGAACTATCACTGGATCAGCGAGCGCGCCGCCGCACTGCCGACGCCCACGCATTGGGACGTGATGGCCCGCGCCGCGGCGCTCGCCGAACTGGCGCGCCTGAAACGCCAGCTTGCGACGAGTGCGCTGGCGCAAGCGCCGGATGCATCCGACATGACCGAGCCCGGCACGCTTGTCGAAGCGTGGCGCGCACGGCGCGAAACCGCGCTCGCGCGCTATGCGCAATTGCTCAACGATCTGCGTGCGGCCGGCGGCGCAAGCTTGTCGATGCTGCTCGTCGTGGTGCGTGAAATGGCGGCGCTGGAGCGGCATTGCATGCCATCAGGCACCACTTGAGCGTTGTTGTAACGCGGATTCCGCCAGACAGCCGATAATATCGGCTGTCTTCACCATCGCATTCCGTTTGCCATGACCGAAACCGCTACGCCGAACCCCACTGTCCCCCGTCTGACGAGCCTGTCGCATGGCGGCGGCTGCGGCTGCAAGATCGCGCCGGCTGTCCTGTCGAATCTGCTCAAGCGCAGCATGCCGCTGCCGACGTTCCCCGATCTGCTGGTCGGCACCGAAACCGCCGACGATGCCGCCGTCTATCGCCTCAACGACGAGCAGGCGATTATCGCGACCACCGATTTCTTTATGCCGATCGTCGACGATCCGTACGATTTCGGCCGCATCGCCGCAACCAACGCGCTGTCCGACGTCTACGCGATGGGCGGCAAGCCCATACTCGCGCTTGCGCTGGTCGGCATGCCGATCAACGTGCTGCCGCATGACGTGATCGCCGCGGTGTTGCGCGGCGGCGAAGACGTCTGCACGCAAGCGGGCATTCCGGTCGCGGGCGGCCATTCGATCGATTCGGTCGAGCCGATCTATGGCCTCGCCGCGCTCGGCGTCGTGCATCCGCAGCGCGTCAAACGCAATGCGGCCGCGCAGGCCGGCGACGTGCTCGTGCTCGGCAAGCCGCTCGGCGTCGGCGTGCTGTCGGCGGCGCTCAAGAAGAACCAGCTCAGCGATGCGGGCTACGCGCAGATGATCGAGTCGACCACGAAGCTGAACCGGCCCGGCACCGCGCTTGCCGCGCTGCCGGGTGTGCATGCGCTGACCGACGTGACGGGCTTCGGCCTGCTCGGCCATGCGCTCGAAATGGCGCGCGGCGCGGGGCTCGGCGCCCGCGTGCGTTACGCGGACCTGCCATGGCTCGACGGCGTCGACGCGTTTGCCGCGGCCGGCGTCTTCACGGGCGCATCCGGCCGCAACTGGGCGTCGTACGGCGAGCAGGTGCAGTTGGCCGACGGCTTGCCGGATACCGCGCGTGCACTGCTGACCGATCCGCAAACGTCGGGCGGCCTGCTCGTCGCCTGCACGCCCGATACGGTCGATGAAGTGCTCGCGATTTTCCGCGACGATGGCTTCGCGCGTGCCACGGTGATCGGCGAAATGACGGGCGGCCCGGCGCGAATCGAAGTCGTTTGAGGTTGCCCAAGGTTGCCTGAGGTCGCTTGAAGCGTGGTTTGAACAGTCGCTCGAAGCGTTCGTTTGACACTCACGTCTAATATCTTCTTATACCGACGATGACGGAAGAATCGCCGAAAGCCATCTTTTACGCGCTTGCCGCAAATATCGGCATCGCCGTTTGCAAGTTCGCGGCGGCGGCCTTTACGGGCTCAGGCGCGATGTTCGCCGAAGCCATCCACTCGAGCGCCGACTGCGGCAACCAGGTGCTGCTGCTGTTCGGCCTGCGTCAGGCACGCCGGCCCGCGAGCCCGCTGCATCCGCTCGGCGCGGGCCGCGCGATCTATTTCTATTCGCTGATCGTCGCGCTGCTGCTGTTCTTCGTCGGCGGCGCGTTTTCGGTTTATGAAGGCGTGCACCGCGTGCTCGTGCACGAGCCGCTCTCGTATGCGTATATCGCGCTAGCGGTGCTGGGCGTGTCGGTCGTGCTCGAAGCGCTGTCGCTGATGGGCGCGATGCGCGAGATCCGCAAGAACAATCCGGATAAATCGCTGTGGCGCTGGTTTCGCGAGACGCGCGAGTCCGAACTGCTGGTGGTCGCGGGCGAAGACATCGCGGCGCTTGCAGGCCTCGCGATTGCCTTCGTCGCGGTGCTGCTGACGATGCTGACCGGCAACCCGATATTCGACGCGCTCGGTTCAATCGGCGTCGGTGTGCTGCTGATGGTGATCGCGTGGCTCGTGGCGCGCGAAGTGAAGTCGATGATTATCGGCGAATCGGCGAGCCCTGAGGTTCGTCGCGCGATCGATGCGCATCTGCGTGCGCGCACCGAGATTCGCAGCATCATCAATCTGATCACGCTGCAATGGGGACGGCATGTCGTGGTGGCCGTGCAGGCTGAAATGATCGATTACAACAGCGGACGCGCGATGGTGGACGCAATCAATATCATCGAAGCGGAGTTGCAGGAGAAGTTTCCGCAGGTGCGCTGGGTGTTCTTCGAGCCGGATGTGCCGCGCACATAATGCGGCCGGTGCGATGCTTCGCAGGCGGCGACAGGCAGGGCAAGTTTAACGAGCGTGGGTTGAAACGCGCCACTATACTTGTTTGCGCTTAAAACCTCCGGTAGCAAAGAATAAAAGGAACTACGCTCGATGAAAACCCGCCGCCGTTTGACTGATATTCAACGCCGCCGCACTTTAACCGCATTAAACGCATTCGCAATCGCCACCGCGGCGGTATTTGTTTCTTTACTGCCGGCTGTCGCGGGTGCGCAAACACAAGCTCAAACGCAAGCTCAAAACCAGACTCAAGCGCAAACTGAGCCGCATTCGACGACCCATAAAAGCGCCGCCGCGCATACCGCCCGGGTTCTCGCGCCGAAGGTCATGATCGTCTCGATGTTCGGCCCCGAAGGAAAGGTCTGGCTCGATAAACTGGGCCCGTGGCAGGAGATCCGCGTGCCGGGCCTGTCGCCCGATTATCCGGTGGTTCGCTGCAACGAAATGAGCGTCTGCGTGATGACAACGGGCATGGGCCACGCGAACGCGGCCGCGTCGATGATGGCGCTGACGTTTTCGCCGCGCTTCGACTTGCGCCACACGTATTTTCTGATCGCCGGTGTGGCCGGTATCGACCCGGCGCGCGGCACGCTCGGCACCGCGACATGGGCGAATTACCTGGTCGACTTCGATATTCAATGGGAGGTTGACAGCCGCGAAGCGCCGCCGAACTGGACTACCGGTTATCTCGGCATCTTCGCGAAGAACCAGAGCGACAAGCCGCCGCTCGAATATCGAACCGAAGTATTCGAACTGAACCATCGCTTGACCGATGCCGCGCTTGCGCTCTCGCGTGATGTCGAACTCGCGGATGCCTCGCAAGCGCAGGCCACGCGCGCGAAATACGACTACGCGCCGGCGAACCAGCCGCCGAGGGTCGTTCAGTGCGACACGCTGTCCGGCGATACCTGGTGGTCCGGCAATGCGATGGGCGAACGCGCGCGCGAATGGACGAGAATCGTCACGGACGGCAAGGGCAATTACTGCACGACTCAGCAGGAAGATAACGCCACGTATGAAGCGCTGAAGCGCGCGGCGAGCGCGGAGCGCGTCGATTTGCAGCGCGTCGCCGTGTTGCGCACTGGCGCGGATTTCGACCGGCCGCCGAAGGGCGTATCGAGCGTCGATAATCTGCTGAATACGAATGAGCAGGGCGGCGGCGATATCGCGCTTGCCAACCTCTATCGCGCGGGCAGTCCGCTGGTGCAATCGATCGTCACGCAGTGGAGCGAATGGCAAAAAGGCGTGCCCACGAAGTAATCCGAAGGCACGCCCTTTTAATCTTCGTACCGGTCAGCCTGTAACGAAGCAGGCGCCGGAATACAGTATTGCTTTATCTGGAACGATACGGCGTCCACACAGGAACGTTCGTCGACCAATCATCGAGTTCGGACGGGCTCATGTTCGGCTCTCCTATATCAACAATTCACTTACCAGTAGCCTTGCTTTGCTGCCGTGTGACTCTGCGCGATCAAAGCGCTTCACCCTACACGGCGCAAGGGATTAACTGATTTACTATTCGCTCGCGCGATTCGCTGCATTGCCGTTCTGATCGGCCACGCGAGCGGTATTGCCCGCATCGGCGTTTTGCACCGTATAGCCATGCGATGCGGCGATTCCCGCCTTGACCTGTGCACGCGTCACGCTGCTGCCGTCCGACCACCATTGCTGCTGATACGTACCGGCGCGACCGATTCCACCGCCGCCTTGTGCGAATGCGGACGTGCTGGCCAATACCGTGAGAGCGAGAACTGCGAAAAGACTGCGCTTCATGATTCACTCCTGTCATTCGTTTGCGGCGCTGACGTATAGCGCCGCGACAGGATGAAATGTAGGCGGTGAAGCGCGGGCGATAAATCCGCCATTTGCGAAATGAATTGTCGCGAATGCGGAACAATCAAAACGCGAAAAAAAGCGCGGCCGTGCCGCGCTTTTATCAGATGAGAATCACACACGGATTGCGTGGGTTTTGCCTGAACCTCATGCAACCCATTCGGAAACAACGGGCGTATCAAGCACCGGCGCCTCTTCGCGCTGTTCGATCGTTCGTGCGGTACACGGCTTGTCGAGACTGCCGCGGCCGCTCAGCAGCGGACAGCTGTCGAACAGCTCGGCCACCCAGTCGACGAATACGCGCACCTTCGACGACAGATGCTTGCTGTGCGGATAGACCACTGAGATCGGCATCGGCAGCGGCTTGAAATCGGGCAGCACTTCGACGAGCTGACCCGAGCGCAGATGCGGCAGCACCATGAAAAGCGGCGGCTGAATCAGCCCGAAGCCTTCAAGGCCGCACGTCACGTAGGCGTCCGCATCATTGACCGACACAATGCCCTTCATCTTCACAGGGACTTCCTTGCCGCCGACGAGAAATTCCCAATCGAAGGTGCGGCCCGTGCGGCTCGAGAAATAATTGACGGCGTTGTGCTGCTCGAGATCCTCGAGCGTGCGCGGCGTACCGGCGCGTTCGAGATACGACGGCGCCGCGCACGACACGCCTTCGAACAGACCGATGCGGCGCGCGACCAAAGAAGAATCCTGCAACGCGCCGACGCGCACGACGCAATCGACACCTTCCTGCAAAAGGTCGACCGGCCGGTCAGTCAAGCCGAGCTGCAAGTCGATATCAGGATAGAGCTTGTGGAATTCACAGAGCTTCGGTATGACGAGCAGCCTGCCGAGCGAGCCCGGCATATCGATGCGCAGCTTGCCGTGCGGCTTCTTATTGCCGCTCTGGAAACTCGCTTCGGTTTCCTCGACATCGGCCAGGATGCGCACGCAGCGTTCGTAGTACGCAGCGCCGTCGGGCGTGAGCGACAGGCGGCGCGTGGTCCGATGCAACAGACGCGTACCCAGAAACGCTTCGAGGTTCTGGATGATGGTCGTCACCGAGGCGCGCGGCAGATCGAGCGTTTCCGCTGCGCGCGTGAAGCTGTTCGTATCGACGACCCGGGTGAACACTTGCATGGCCTGGAGCCGGTCCATTGCAACCTCCGGAAGATTGAGTGCAAGCGGTGCGCGCGGCGGGAGCAGATAAGGCCGCGAGGCTGAATGCCACCTATTGAGCAATACGGGGCAGGTGCATCTCTCGAGGCCTAACGTTGAACAACGCAGACTTATTGTTCAGGCGCACCGAATTGTGTTGCCGGATTATAGGCATTTATTTGGAAGTTTGCAGAACGCACAATTCGCCCCGTTCGCTTAATTTCGCGCATTGTCGCCGTTCGATATGGATGCATTTAACTCGCGTCACTCGCTGGTTCCTCCGGGTAGCGGCCCGGCAGGCGGTCGCACGTCGCTCGATGTCAGCGACGTGAGCATCGAGGGGTACGCACAGGACATCACGCTGCGGCTTTACCGCCAGACGGGCAAGGCCAGCTTGCCGATCCTGCTGTATTTCCATGGCGGCGGCTTCGTGCGCGGATCGATCGACGATGCCGATTTCGCGTCGCGCTATTTCGCCGAGAAATTGCCGGCGCTGGTCGTGTCGGTCGGCTACTCGCTTGCGCCGCAATTCCCGTTTCCGGCCGCGCCGGAAGACGCGCATCGCGCGGTGCTGTGGGTCACGACGCGAGCGCGCGCTTTTGGTGCAGACACGAAACGGATCGGCGTCGCGGGGTACGACGCCGGCGGCCAGCTCGCCAACTGTCTCGCGTTTATGGCGCGTGACCGCGGCGATGTGCGTATCGAAGCGCAAGCGCTGTTCGGGCCGATGCTCGACCCGAGCCTCACGCGGCTTGGCGACGAGCAGCGGCTGGGTTCGGACATCACGGCCAGCGAATGCGCGGCGTGCTATCGCGCGTATCTGCCGAAAGCGGCCCAGCGTATGCATCCGTACGCGGCGCCGCTCGAAGCGTTGCGACTCGCGAATCTGCCCGACACGCTGATCGCCACCGCAGGTAACGACGTTTTGCATGTCGAAGCGGAAAAGTACGCCGGCAATCTGATTGCCGCGGGCGTGCTGACGCAGGTCATCCGCTTTCCGAATCTGTCGCACGCGGCGCTGGCCGATTATCCGGCCGCGCTGCAGGAAGCGGTGAGTTTTTTCCGCTGTCGTTTTGCCGCACGCGATAAGCGCGGCAGCGCGTGAACAAGGTGTAACCCGCGTGTGAACGCTGTGTGAAACAAGCCGGTGCACCGCCGCAGTGTGCCGGTCGCGCGCGCGTTTTTGCGCGCCCCTCCGATAAACAAACAAACCAACTTCAAGCCATTTAAACGGAGTCTGTCATGTCATTGCTTCCTCTCTCGCGCACCAGGCTGACCATCGCCGCTGTCGCCGTTATCGTCATTGCCGGGATCGGCACGCTCGGTGCGATTCGCGTCGATGCGCGTTCCGAATCGCCGGCGCAGGCCGCGCCGTTGACCGAAGTCGATGTCGCCGCCGTGGTGCAGAAAACGATCACCGACTGGCAATCGTATTCAGGGCGTCTCGAGGCGATCGACAAGGTCGACATCCGTCCGCAGGTGCCGGGCACGATCGTCGCGGTGAATTTTAAGGACGGCGCGCTCGTCAAGAAGGGCGATACGCTGTTTGTCATCGATCCGCGTCCGTATCAGGCCGAAGTCGATCGCACGGCCGCGCAACTGGCCGCCGCGCAGGCGCAGCGCCAATATGCGCAAACGGATTGGGAGCGCGCGCAACGTTTGATCGGCGACAACGCGATCGCGAAGCGCGACTACGACGAGAAGCAGAACGCCTCGCGCTCGGCCGACGCCAACGTGAAGGCCGCGCAAGCCGCGCTCGAAGCCGCGCAGATCAACCTCGGCTATACGAAGGTTACGGCGCCGGTATCAGGCCGCGTGTCGCGCGCCGAAATCACGCTCGGCAACGTGGTCAGCGCGGGTGCGGGTGCGCCGGCGCTCACGACGCTGGTGTCGGTCTCGCCGATCTACGCATCGTTCGATGCGGACGAACAGACGTACCTGCAGTACATCAGCCAGGTGAAGAACAGCGGCAAGGTGCCCGTCGAACTCGGTCTTGCAAACGAAAGCGGCTACTCGCGCTCGGGCGTGATCGACTCGGTCGATAACCGGCTCGATACGTCGTCGGGCACGATCCGCGTGCGCGCGCGCTTCGATAACGCCGACGGCACGCTGGTTCCGGGCCTCTATGCACGCGTGAAGGTGAGCGGCAGCGCGCCGCACGCGGCGCTGCTGATCGACGATGCCGCAATCGGCACCGACCAGGACAAGAAGTTCGTGCTCGTCGTCGACAAGAGCGACAAGGTTGCCTATCGCGAAGTGCAGATCGGCCACCTGCAAGGCAACTTGCGCGTGGTGACTGGCGGCCTGCTGAACGGCGAACGCATCGTCGTGAACGGCACGCAGCGCGTGCGGCCCGGCGAACAGATCAAGGCGCACGTGGTGCCGATGACGGGCGGCGACGGCGAGCCGAAGAGCGATGCATCGGTTGCAGAAGGTCAGCCCGCCCGCACGAACGCAAAGAAGAATTCGTGATGCTCGCGTTGCACATCGCTTAGATGCGGCAGCGCCTTAACGTACAGAGCCTCATATGAACATATCCAAGTTTTTTATCGACCGCCCCATTTTCGCGGGCGTGCTATCGGTCCTCATTCTGCTGGGCGGCATCATCGCGTTGTTCAAGCTGCCGATTTCGGAGTATCCGGAAGTCGTGCCGCCGTCGGTGGTCGTGAAGGCGCAGTATCCGGGCGCGAACCCGAAGGTGATCGCCGAAGCCGTGGCTTCGCCGCTCGAAGAGCAGATCAACGGAGTCGAGAACATGCTGTACATGCAGTCGCAGGCCAATAGCGACGGCAATCTCACGCTGACGGTTACTTTCGCGCTCGGCACGAACCCCGACCTCGCGACGCAGCTCGTGCAGAACCGTGTGAACCAGGCCTTGCCGCGTTTGCCGGAAGACGTGCAGCGTCTCGGCGTCACGACGATCAAGAGCTCGCCGACGCTGACGATGGTCGTGCACCTGATCTCGCCGAACGACCGCTACGACATGACGTATCTGCGCAACTACGCGTTGCTCAACGTGCGCGACCGGCTGCAGCGGATTCGCGGCGTCGGCGAAGTGCAGTTGTGGGGCGCGGGCGACTACGCGATGCGCGTATGGCTCGATCCGAGCAAGGTGTCGGAGCGCAATCTGACGGCAACCGAAGTGGTCAACGCGATTCGCGAACAGAACATCCAGGTCGCGGCCGGCGTGATCGGCGCGTCGCCTTCGGTGCCGGGCACACAATTGCAGTTGCTCGTGAACGCGCGCGGTCGACTGAAGACCGAGAGCGAATTCGGCGACATCGTCGTGAAGACGGCGCCTGATGGCGCCGTGACGTACCTGCACGATATCGGGCGCATCGAGCTTGCCGCGTCTGAATACGGTCTGCGTTCGCTGCTCGATAACAAACCGGCCGTGGCGCTTGCCATCAACCAGTCGCCGGGCGCGAACTCGCTGCAGATTTCCGACGAAGTGCGCAAGACGATGAAGGAACTCGCCGCCGATATGCCGGCGGGCGTGCAGTACAAGATCGTCTACGACCCGACGCAGTTCGTGCGCTCGAGTATCGAAGCGGTGATTCACACGCTGCTCGAAGCGATCGCGCTCGTCGTGGTCGTGGTGATCGTGTTCCTGCAGACGTGGCGCGCGTCGATCATTCCGTTGATCGCCGTGCCGGTGTCGATCGTCGGTACGTTCTCGCTGCTGCTCGCGTTCGGCTTCTCGATCAATGCGCTGTCGCTGTTCGGGATGGTGCTTGCGATCGGTATCGTCGTCGACGATGCGATCGTGGTGGTGGAAAACGTCGAACGGAACATCGAACGCGGGCTCAGTGCGCGCGAGGCCACCTATAAGGCGATGCAGGAAGTGAGCGGGCCGATTATCGCGATCGCGCTGACGCTGGTCGCCGTGTTCGTGCCGCTCGCGTTCATGACGGGCCTGACCGGCCAGTTCTACAAGCAGTTCGCGATGACCATCGCCATTTCGACGGTGATCTCGGCGTTCAACTCGCTGACGCTGTCGCCGGCGCTTGCGGCGATGCTGCTGCGCGGTCATGGCGATAAGGAAGACTGGCTCACGCGCGCGATGAACCGCGTGCTCGGTGGCTTCTTCAAGCGCTTCAACAAGGTATTTCATCGCGGCTCGGAAGCGTACGGCAGGGGTGTGACCGGCGTGCTGCGGCACAAGGGCGCCATGCTCATCGTGTATGCGGTGCTGCTTGCCCTCACCGCCGTGGTCTATCGCGCGGTGCCGGGCGGCTTCGTGCCCGCACAGGACAAGGAGTATCTGATCGCGTTCGCGCAATTGCCGAACGGTGCATCGCTTGACCGCACCGAAGGCGTGATTCGCGATATGAGCGCGATTGCGCTGAAGCAGCCGGGCGTCGAAAGCGCCGTTGCGTTCCCGGGTCTCTCGGTGAACGGCTTCACGAATAGCTCGAGCGCGGGCATCGTGTTCGTCACGCTCAAGCCCTTCGACGAACGCAAAGGCAAGGCGTTGTCGGCCGGTGCGATTGCCGGTGCGCTGAACGGCAAATACGCCAGTATCAAAGGCTCGTTCGTCGCGGTGTTCCCGCCGCCGCCGGTGCTTGGTCTCGGCACGCTCGGCGGCTTCAAGATGCAGCTCGAGGATCACGGTTCGGTCGGCTATGCGGCGCTCAACGACGCGGCCGAGGCCTTTGTGAAGAAAGCCTCGCAAACGCCGGAGCTGGGCCCGACGTTCTCGAGCTATCAGATCAACGTCCCGCAGCTGAACGTCGATCTGGACCGCGTGAAGGCGAAGCAGTTGGGCGTTGCGGTGACGGACGTGTTCAACACGATGCAGATCTACCTGGGCTCGCTGTATGTGAACGACTTTAACCGCTTTGGCCGCGTGTATCAGGTGCGTGTGCAGGCTGACGCGCCGTTCCGCGCGACGGCCGAAGACATCGGTCAGTTGAAGACGCGCAATGTGAATGGCGACATGGTGCCGCTGTCGTCGCTCGTGAAGGTGACACCGACTTTCGGTCCGGAGATGGTGGTTCGCTACAACGGTTACACGGCAGCGGACATCAACGGCGGTCCGGCGCCGGGCTATTCGTCGGGTGAGGCGCAGGCGGCGGCCGAACGCGTCGCGGCCGCCACGCTGCCGCGCGGCGTGAAGCTCGAATGGACCGACCTCACGTATCAGCAGATTCTCGCGGGCAACGCGGGCCTCTGGGTGTTTCCGATCAGCGTGCTGCTCGTGTTCCTCGTGCTGGCCGCGCTGTACGAGAGCCTGACGCTGCCGCTCGCGGTGATCCTGATCGTGCCGATGAGCGTGCTGTCCGCGCTGGCGGGCGTGTGGCTCACGGACGGCGACAACAACATCTTCACGCAGATTGGCCTGATGGTGCTGGTGGGTCTCGCATCGAAGAACGCGATTCTGATCGTGGAATTCGCGCGCGAGCTCGAACACGACGGACGTTCTCCGGTCGCCGCGGCCATCGAAGCAAGCCGGCTGCGTCTGCGCCCGATTCTGATGACGTCGATCGCGTTCATCATGGGTGTGGTGCCGCTCGTGCTGTCGTCGGGTGCCGGTTCGGAGATGCGCCACGCGATGGGTATCGCGGTGTTCTTCGGCATGCTCGGCGTGACGCTGTTCGGCCTGATGCTGACGCCGGTGTTCTATGTCGTGCTGCGCCTGCTGGCAGGCGGCAAGATTCACGTTGCACAGAAAGATGCGCCGCATATGGTTGCGCAAACAACCGATGCATAAAGCGCGCACTGAGGACGGAAACATGAAAAAAGACCAAACGATGCGCGGCCTCGGCCGCGCGGCAGCGAGCGCGCTATTGCTGGTTCTGCTGGCAGCGTGCTCGGTCGAGCCGACCTACAAGCGGCCCGATGCGCCGACGCCGGCCGCCTTCAAGGAAGCGCCGGCAGGCGACGCGAAGGATATGGGCACGTGGAAAACCGCGGAGCCGGCCGACGCCGCGCACCGCGGCGAATGGTGGGCGATCTTCGGCGACCCGGTGCTCAACGACCTCGAGCAGCAGGCCGCCGCGGCGAATCAGGACCTGAAGGCGGCGGCGGCGCGTGTGCAGCAGTCGCGCGCGCTGGTGCAGAACGCGCGCTCCGACTGGTTCCCGACCATCGATGCGGGCTTCGGGCCGACGCGTCAGCGGCTGTCGCCGGCGTCGCAGTTCCTGCCGCCGAATGCAAACGTGCCGACGCAGACGCTGTGGCGCGCCCAGGCGACCGCTTCGTACGAAGTCGATCTGTTCGGCCGTATCAGCTCGAACGTCCATGCGACGCAAGCCGATGCGCAAGAGAGCGAAGCGCTGTTCCGTTCGGTGCAGCTCGCGTTGCAGGCCGACGTCGCGCAGAACTACTTCCAGCTGCGCGAGTTCGATACGCAGGTGAACCTGTTTCGCCAGACCGTGAAGTTGCGCGAGGATTCGTTAAAGCTCGTACAGCGACGCTTTAGCGAAGGCGAAGTCAGCGAACTCGACCTGTCGCGCGCGAAGAACGAGCTTTCGACCGCGCGTGCGGATGCGGTCGGCGTGGCGCGTCAGCGTGCGGCGTCCGAGCATAGCCTCGCGATTCTGCTCGGCAAGGCGCCGGCGGACTTTTCGTTCCCCGAATCGCCGCTCGTGCCGGTCACCGCGCGCGTGCCGGCGGGCTTGCCGTCCGCGTTGCTCGAGCGCCGCCCCGACGTCGCGGCGGCCGAACGCGCGATGGCCGCGGCGAATGCGCGCGTCGGCCTGGCGAAGTCCGCGTATTTCCCGCAGCTCAACATCACGGCGGCGGGCGGTTTCGAGGCGGGCACGCTGGCCGACCTGTTTCACTGGTCGAGCCGCGCGTTCCTGCTCGGGCCGTTCGCGGGCACGGCGCTGACCATGCCGCTCTTCGACGGCGGCCGTCGCCGCGCCGGGGTCGATCAGGCGCGCGGGAAGTACGACGAAGATGTCGCGCAGTATCGTCAGCAGGTGCTGCAGGCGTTCCGCGAAGTCGAAGACAACCTGTCCGATCTGCGTCTGCTCGACGATCAGATCCAGCAGGAGAACGATGCGGTCAATGCGTCGCAACGTTCGGCGCATCTGTCGGCGACGCAGTATCAGGAAGGGCAGATCGCGTACCTCGACGTGATCGACGCCGAGCGCCAGGTGCTGCAGACGCAGTTGCAGGCGAGCCAGCTGACCGGCGTCCAGGCGGTCGCGACGGTCAACCTGATTCGCGCGCTCGGCGGCGGGTGGGGCGATATGAAGGCGAACGACGCGACGCCGGCGGTTGGGATGAACGCCAACGGCGGCGCGGACGCGGAGCAGGTCGCGAAGCAGTAGTCGTGCCGGTGTAGTGCCGGTGCGAACGAAGCGGCCGCGGTTGTAAAGCGGCCGCTTCGCCGTTGCTGGGTCCGAAAACCAGGTCCGGAAACGCGCGATCCCGCTAAACTGTTCGCACTCGTGCCGTTCCGGGCACGGACGTCGACGGAGAACGCATGAACGACGCGCGCCAGCCGGCCGAACGCGAAACGCAACCTCACGCTTACGCGCCGGTGCAAGACCTGACCTCGCTCATTACCGCATTGCGTGAAACGGCAGCCGAACGCGACCGCGCCGGCGGCCACGCCGCGCGCGAAAAGCAGTGGATCGCCGATGCCGGTTTGCTGACGCTCGCGGTGCCGCACGAATTCGGCGGCGCTTTTGGCGGCGCTTCTGGCGGTCTAGATGGCGCGCATTGGTACGACGTGTATCAGACGATTCGCGCGATCGCGACCGTCGACAGCGCGCTTGCGCATCTGCTGGGGTTTCAGTGCCTGCAGATCGTCAGCGTCGACGTCTGGGGCAACGCCGAGCAACGCGCGCGTTATCTGAACGGTACGGTCAGGGAACAGTGGTGGTGGGGCAATGCGGTCAATCCGCTCGATACGCGACTCGTTGCAACCGCAACGACCGACGGCGGCTATCGCCTGCACGGCGCGAAGGGCTTCTGCTCCGGCACGCGCGGCTCGCAGATGATGACCGTGTCCGGCCACGACGCGGCGGCCGGCAAATCGGTCTACGGCGTCGTGCCGACCACGCGCGAGGGCATCACGGTCCATGACGACTGGGACCCGATCGGACAGCGTCAGACCGACAGTGGCACGGTATCGTTCGACAATGTCAGGCTTGAGCCGCACGAAGTGATGCATCGTTCGGACGTGCCGCGTGTCACGTTGCGCACGCTCGTTTCACAACTCGTGCTGACCAATCTGTTCGTCGGCATCGCGCAGGGCGCGCTCGATGAAGCGCGCCGCTATTTCACGCAGTACACGCGGCCCTGGATCACCTCGGGTGTCGCGCGCGCCGCCGACGATCCGTATCAATTGCAACGCTTCGGCGAAATGCGCCTGAAGACGATCGGCGCCGAAGCGATGGCCGACCGCGCAGCCCGCGCACTCGACGACGCGTGGAACAAAGGCTTCGCGCTCGACGCCCAGCAGCGTGCACACGTTGCGCTCGCAACCTCCGAAGCGAAGGTCTTCGCGCATCGCGCGGCGCTCGACGTCAGCGAAGCGCTGTTCGACGCATGCGGCGCCCGCGCGACCGGCGCGCCGCTCGCGCTCGACCGCTTCTGGCGCAATGCGCGCGTGCATACGCTGCACGACCCGCTCGACTACCGGGTCCGCGATATCGGGCGCTACGCGCTGGAAGGGACGCTGCCGGACGTTTCTTTGTACACTTGAGGGAGTCGGCGGCACGGCACACGGCCTCGTGGTGCGGCTCGGCTTCAACCAACTCGAGGGTCACCGGCTTGCAGTTCAAACTACCGACTACGGCAACCGCGCCGTTTTGCCCGGCCGAAGTTCAAGGCTCCGTCGCAGTCAATCCGAACGCACCGTTCTGGAAGCGCATTCTGCAGTTCGCGGGCCCCGGCCTGCTCATATCGATCGGCTATATGGACCCGGGCAACTGGGCGACCGATATCGAGGCCGGCTCGCGCTACGGCTATAGCCTGCTGTTCGTCGTCGTGCTGTCGAGCCTCGCGGCGATGGTGCTGCAGTGCCTGAGCATGCGGCTTGGCATCGCGACCGGCAAAGACCTCGCGCAGCTGTCGCGCGCCCGCTATTCGCCGGGCGTCGTGCGCGTCCAGTGGCTGCTCGCTGAAATCTCGATCATCGCGTGCGACCTCGCCGAGGTGCTCGGCGGCGCGCTTGCGTTCCATCTGCTGTTCAAGATTTCATTAACCACCGGCGTATTGCTCACCGCGCTCGATACGCTGATCGTGCTCGGTTTGCAGGGCAAGAATTTCCGCGATCTCGAGGCGATCATGCTGGGGCTGATCGCGACGATAGGCGTCGGCTATGTGATCGAGCTCGCGCTCGTGAAGCCGGACTGGTCGGCGGTGGCGCATGGCATGGTGCCGTCGTGGCAGGCGATCAACAGCCGCGAGCCGCTCTATCTGGCGATCGGCATCCTCGGTGCGACCGTGATGCCGCACAACCTGTATCTGCATTCGTCGGTCGTGCAGACGCGTGCGGTGAAGCGTAACTCGAAGGGCATCGGCTCGGCGATCGCGATGTCGCGCATCGATACGATCGTCTCGTTGCTGCTCGCACTGCTGATCAACGCGGCAATCCTGATTCTCGCCGCCGCCGCGTTTCATTCGACCGGCCACAATCAGGTGACCGAAATCGAGGACGCCTACAAGCTGCTCGCACCGATTGTCGGCACGAGTCTCGCGGCGATTCTGTTCGCGGTCACGCTATTCGCGTCCGGCCAAAGCTCGACGTTCACGGGCACGGTGGCGGGACAGGTCATCATGGAAGGCTTTCTCGACCTCAATATCCCATGCTGGCAACGCCGGTTGATCACGCGCGCGCTGGCGCTGATCCCCGCACTGATCGGCATTCAGCTGTTGGGTAACGGCGCGGTCGGCGAATTGCTCGTCGCGAGCCAGGTCGTGCTGAGCCTGCAATTGCCGTTTGCGCTGTACCCGCTGATCCGCATGACCGACGACCGCGCGCTGATGGGCGAATTCGCGAACCGGCTGCCGACGCGCATGCTGGCGTGGGCGCTTTTCGCGGTGATCAGCGCCGCGAACGTGTGGCTCGTCGTGCAGACGGTGGGGTGGCTCAGTTGAAGATGAGTTGAAAATGAGCCGCTGAAACCGGGCCGGGAAATGAAAACCGGCGCGCCCCGATGGCGCGCCGGAAACGGGAAAGACGCGGAAAGAACTAAAGAGGAACTAAAGCGGAGAGCTCAGGCAGCGGCGAGCGCAGTTTCGGGTTCGAGCTCGTCGATCGCGGCTTGCGCAATCGCTTCATCGATCGCCTCAACCGCTTCGCGCAATTCGGCCACGGCCGGTTCAGCAACTTGCGGCACCGCGTTTGGCAGCACATGAGGCAGCACATGAGGCACCGCATGTGGCACAACCTGCGGTTGCGAATCGACCTGCGCTTGCGTTTCGAGCTTCGCGGCAGCGGCTTTCTTCGTCTTGCCGGCGCGCGACGGCGGCTGGCACGCGCCGCACACCACGTTATTCTGCAAATCGTGCTTGTGCGCCACGAACTTGCCCGTGCAGCGGCAGCAGCGCGTGAGCTGCAGCATGTCCGCGTCGAAGAAACGCACGAGTGTCCATGCGCGCGTCAGATCCAGCACCGGCTCCGAGTTCGCGTGCTTGCAGTGCTCGAGATAGAGCCGGTAACCCTTCGTCAGCGCGTCGAGGTGCGAGCAGCGCGCCTCGTTCTTCAGAAACAGGTACGTGTTATAGAACAGCGACGCGTGGATATTCGCGAGCCACGTCATGTACCAGTCGGCCGAGAACGGCAGCATGCCTTTCGGTGGCGATGCGCCTTTGACTTCACGGTACAGACGGATCATGCGGTCGCGGGAAAGCGTCAGTTCGCTTTCCAGCACCTGCATGCGCGCGCCGAGTTCGATCAGCGCGATTGCGCGAAACACTTCTTGCGCGTCTTCGGTCAAGCTTCGCTTGAGCATGGCGGCCTCCCGTTCAGGCAAACTGCTCTGCGGGCTGGCCGGCAAGCAGAATCGCCGTATGCGTCGAAGCGACTTCTGTGTGCTTCGACGTCTGCGTCAACGCCGACAGCATCGTGTGATCGTTGAAGCGGAAAAAGCATAAAAGCTGGTCGGAAGAGGCCAGCTTGACGATCTGCGCGAGAGACAGACCGGCCAGCAAATCAGCCAATTCCGACGACAGACCCAGCCGGAACATCCCGACTGGCTTGTCCTCGCGCAACATACGTTGCGCGAGCATGATGTACGACAGATTGATTTCGCGGATAGATTCCAGCGTCTCGCTGCTACGGTCCATTTTTTCGTTCCCGAAGCCCCGATTGTTTGTCGGCATTGCTATGCCGTTATGGTCTTTGAGTCGCCGGAAACGTTTGCTCCGTTCGCTCAAGGTCGCTCTGAAACAACTGGCGACTCTTTGATACAGGTCGTTACATTTAGTAACAGCACGGAGCGAATTGTATGAACACGTTTTGCAGAAAGCAATCCTTTTCTCAAAAAAATGTCTCAAAAATTCAACGCAATTCCGGTAAGTTTTTCACAAAGCCGTAATAGTCTTTGACGGGTCAACGAGTTCGCGCGTCGACATGGCTGGAAGCCTTGCTAGGAAAGGGCTTGGGAAATTTTGCCGAAGCTTGTCGCGAGACTTGTGCGGACGCTGCAGCAGCCAATTCTTTTAAGAAAGGGAAAAGCAAGGGATTGCTGTTCGCGGTAAAAACTGCGGGTATTCCCTTGTCGACGCGAAAGGCGAATTTGTAACGCCTATGCACATTGGATGTAACAAACTCGGCGCGCGCGTCCGGGCATTTGTAACTGGTTACGGGCGCTTTTAGCGATTGGGTGCTGCGAGGGTGGGAATGCTTAACGGAAGTTGTGAATCCGGCCTTGCCTGGCGGGGCTGTGCGGCCGCCTAAGGCTCTTGGGGTGCTCAGGGCGGCTCGTAACCGGCCGCGCTGTCCATGGCTCGCTGCCGCGTTTGTTACCTATGTCGCCTGCATCGAGGCCAGCTCGCGCAACGTGTCGGCGGTCTGCTGGTCGGCCGGGAAGAACGCCTCGATGGCGAGTTCCGACAGCGTGACGTCGACCGGCGTGCCGAACACCGTTGTCGTGCTGAAGAACGACAGCACACCGTGCGGCGTAGCGAGTCGCAACGGCACCACGATCTGATCGACTGGCGCCGTCTCTGCGGGCTGCGTATCCTGGGCGCCTGATGGCGCCGGGTAGCCGGCCAGTTCCTCGTGCAAGGCCGCGAGCGTTGCGTCGCCGCTCACTTCGACCTGCCGCTGCAGCCGCGCGAGCAGGTGCGCGCGCCACGCGTGCCAGTTGACGATCGAGGACGCGATGCCGTCCGGATGCAGCGAGAGGCGCAACGCGTTGACCGGGGGCGCGAGCAGCGCGGGCGAGGCCGCCGCGATGAGCGGCGCCAGCGCGCGGTTTGCGGCGACGATGGTCCAGTGCCGGTCGACCGCGATGGCCGGATAGGGCTCGTGGCCCTTCAATACCCGCTCCACGGCTTCGCGTGCGGCGCCCAGCTGCGGATCGGACAGCGGCCGCTCGCGAAAGAGCGGTGCATATCCGGCCGCCACGAGCAGCGCATTGCGCGCGCGCAGCGGCACGTCGAGCCGTTCGGCGAGATGCATGATCATTTCGCGGCTCGGCGTGGCCCGCCCAGACTCAACAAAGCTCAAATGGCGCGTCGACACGTCCGCTTCGGACGCGAGCAGCAACTGGCTCATGCGGCGTCGCTGACGCCATTCGCGCAACAGGTCGCCGACGGTCCGGCTCATCGGCGGTACCGCGCGCTCGCTCGGGGAAAAGGTGTGCGTGTCCATGCCGGCGATGATAGCCAATGCGCGCCCGAAATCCATTACCTCCGAGGTAACGGGACGCGCAGGCGAAATCGCCATGGCGGAACCGGAGTCAGGAATACATCGGCGGCCATGGGTGTTTTGTCCTTCACAGGCTGTTTCGATCTGCCGTCCTTACGTAGTGCGAGCGGTTCGTGAAAGACGCGTTGCGAACCCATTACCTCGCACGTAATCGACTTCCGGCCGCGCATCGCAGAACCTTCAGTCAGAGCTTGCAGCGAACATTCAACTTCGTCTCGCCGCTCTGGATCAACCGATCAATCTTTCTGAAGGAGCTTGCAATGAATGCGCACACGGCTTTGGTCGATCGTTATTTCGACACCTGGAACGAAACCGACGCGTCACGCCGCAAGGAACTGATCGCCGCGACGTGGGCAAGCGATGCCACGTATGCCGACCCGTTGCTGTCCGCGCAGGCGCACGACGGCATCGACGCGATGATCCGCGCGGTGCACGAGCGCTTTCCGCAACACACGTTTCGCCGTACGACCGCGGTCGACAGTTTCGCGGATCGCCTGAGATTTTCGTGGGAATTGTCGACGCCTGAAGGTGTTTCGATTATCAAAGGCTCCGATTTCGGTCAGGTCGATGCGAGCGGACGCTTGCAGACGGTCACCGGCTTTCTCGACGAAGCGCCGGCGGCAGCTTGATATCAATTCGTTACTGACAAGGAGAACTTCAAATGCATGAGCCCGCTGCCGCGCCACCCGCCGCAAAATTCGCGCGTGCGCTTGGTGTCGTCGATGCGCTGTCTGCCGCGATCGCGGGTTTCGCGTTATTCGCCGGCACGCGCGCGTTCGCGTTCCTCGCGATCGTCGCGCTTCGCGAACCGGTGCTGGGCGGCACGGGGCTCATGCTGCTTGCGATGGTCGGATGGGTCAGGTGGTTTTGCCGGCATGTCGTCGTTGAGCGGCAGGCCACCCGGCGTGCGGCCGCGCAAGGCGGCTTGCAAGACGAACACTCATCCTGCGGCGCGCCCGTGTCCGTGACGCAGGACTACGCCGCTGCGTCGGATTCCTCATCGCTTGCCTAGCGGGTCGTAGCGGGCCACGCTCCCGCTTGCTCGCGCGATTCTGCGCATCGGATCTGCGTACCTCGTCTGCGCTCATTTGCGTCATCAATCGCGCTTAAAAACCGCGTCCCATTCCATACAGTGATGACTGATATTCGGATGCGGCATTCAGCTTAAAAACGTGACAAGATCTGCCAAAGCACTTGAGTAGTCGTTCTATCGCGCGTTTAACACGCGTGATGAGTGCATTAATGCGAGCGCATGCATTATTGAATTGCGCTCATTCGAGTGATGAAGCAGAAGCATGATCAAAAGTGAGTCCGCAGCGCCTGCTGTGACGAGTGCGGCACAGGCAATCGTCTATGTAATCGACGACGACAATTCAATACGCGAAGCAGTAAGCGCATTACTGAGATCGGTCGGCATGCGCGTCGAAACCTTTTCGAGCGCGCATGAATTCTTCGCTTATGAAATGCCCGATATGCCCGCGTGCCTGATTCTCGACGTGCGATTGCGTGGACAAAGCGGCCTTGTCGTGCAGGAACAGATCGCCGCGCAACAGATGAGAATTCCGATTGTATTCATGACCGCGCACGGCGATATTGCGATGTCGGTCAGGGCGATGAAGGCGGGCGCCGCCGATTTTCTCGCCAAGCCGTTTCGCGACCAGGATCTGCTCGATGCCGTGACGCTCGCGCTCTCCGACGACGAAGAGCGCCGCGAAGCCGATCGTTCGTTTGCGGAGTTGCGGCGCCGTTATGCATCGCTGACGCCGCGCGAGCGGCAGGTGATGGCGCGCGTGGTCAACGGCTTGCGCAACCGGCAGATTGCCGAAGAAATGAGCCTCAGCGAAAACACGACGAAGTTTCACCGCAATCAGGCGATGAAAAAGATGCAGTCGAAGTCGCTGGTGGATTTCGTATTGATGGGCGGCGTGCTTGGATTGCAGGAAACGTCGCATCAAAAAAGCGGGGCTGGTATATAGGCCAGCCCCGCCTTGATCACACACTAAAACGCGTTCAGTTCTTGACGACCGACGCCTGATAGATCTGATCGATCGCCTTGGACAGTGTCGAATTGAACTCGCTGTCGCTCATCGATTTCTTCAGGTCGTTGATCAGCGCGCGCGAGAAGCTGGCGATCACGCCATCGTTCGACGCGAGACGCTCGCACGCATCGTCGAGCGTATAGCCGCCCGATAGCGCGACGACGCGCACGACGCGCGGATGATCGACCAGCGGCTGATAGAAGTCCGGCACTTCCGGCAGCGTCAGCTTCAGCATGACCTGGCTCGTTTCCGGCAGCGCATTGAGGCCCTTGTGCAGTTCGGCGAGCAGCACCTTTTCGGCGCCGGCCTTGTCGGGCGTCTTGATCGACACTTCCGGTTCGAGAATCGGCACGAGCCCATGCTTGCTGATCTGCGCGCCGAATTCGAACTGCTGTTTGACGATCGCGGCGATGCCCGCGGCCGAATTCTGGTTGATCAGCGAACGCATTTTCGTGCCGAAGATGCCGAGCTTCGCCGCGCGCTCGAGCAGCGCGTCGAGGCCGGGGATCGGTTTCATCAGACGAACGCCGTCGGCTTCTTCGAGGAGGCCCTTGTCGACCTTCAGGAACGGCACCACGCCGCGGTCTTCCCACAGGAACGACGGCGCGGGCTTGCCCTCCACCTGGCCGTCCATCGTCATTTCAAACAGGATCGCGCCGATCACCTTGTCGCCGGTGAACGACGGCGCTGTGATGATGCGCGCGCGCATCTCGTGCATCAGCTTGAACATTTCCGCGTCGCCGCTATAGGCGTCTTCCGGAATTCCGTATTGCTTCAGTGCACCGGGCGTCGAGCCGCCGCTCTGATCGAGAGCAGCGATGAATCCCGGCTTGTCAGTCATCTGCGCAAGCATTTTGTCGTTTGCCATGAGCGTTTCTCCGTGAGCTAAAACAAAAATCGCTGCAAAGCGCACCCGCTTCGGGTCCGTTGAATCCGTCGATATGAAAGTGTACTGGCAATGGCGGGCGATCTCGTGAAATCGATGCGACGCCGCGCTTGGCGGGCCGCGCAGAGCCGGGCTCACGCGCCTCCACCTTTCGGTTTAGCCTTCGCATTGAGCAACGTATGTGCCGCGCATTCCGTCCGCTTTGACACGCTGACCCGCGTTTTAGGTGAAAACCCCGATACGTGCGTGCACCGGGCCGGAAGCCTTGTGCGGCGGGGCGCCGGCGCGCGCGCGGCCGGTAGCGGATGAACAGTGGCGTGAAATCAACGTAACGACACTTGTTAAGATCCTCTCATTGGAATACGATTGATTGCGAACAAACCATCAGTCGTTGCTGTGCATTGCACAAAACCGCGAACGTCTCATGCCTGAAGCTTCTACCTTGTCTTCCTCCGTCGTCGCGCTGTCGCGCGGCGCCATCGTCCATCCCGCGCGCAACCCTGGCGTACCGTTCGATCCTTCGTGGTTCGACGAGATGCGGGTCAATCAATCGGCAGTCGAGCGGCGCACCGCGACGCTCGGCACGCGCCGCACCGTCAAGAAAGATGCGCAGGCCGCCTGGCTGCTCAAAGCGATCACCTGCATCGATCTCACGACGCTGAACGGCGACGATACTGAAGGCCGCGTGCGGCGCCTGTGCGCGAAAGCGCGCCAGCCGGTGCGCGCGGACCTCCTCGCCGAACTCGGCATCGCGCCGCACGGCATCACCACGGGCGCAGTGTGCGTGTATCACCGTTTCGTCGCCACCGCGGTCGATGCGCTGCGCGGCAGTGGCATTCCGGTGGCGGCGGTTTCGACGGGTTTCCCGGCGGGTCTCAATCCGCACGAGCTGAAACTGAAGGAGATCGAAGCGTCGGTGGCCGACGGCGCCGAAGAAATCGATATCGTCGTCACGCGCGAGTATGTGCTGACCGGCAACTGGCGCGCGCTCTATGAAGAAGTGCGCGACTTCCGCGCCGCGTGCGGCCACGCGCATCTGAAAGCGATTCTCGCGACCGGCGATATCCGCACGCTGTCGAACGTGGCGCGTGCATCGATGGTCTGCATGATGGCCGGCGCCGATTTCATCAAGACGTCGACGGGCAAGGAGGGCGTGAACGCGACGCTCGACGTGTCGCTCGTGATGGTCCGCATGATTCGCGAATATCACGCGCGCACGGGAGTGCTGATCGGCTTCAAGCCGGCCGGCGGCGTCTCCGATGCGAAGACCGCGTTGCTCTATCAGATCCTGATGAAGGAAGAGCTGGGCCGCCCCTGGCTCGAGCCCGAATTGTTCCGGATCGGCGCGTCGAGCCTGCTTGCCGATATCGAGCGTCAGCTCGAGCATCACGCGAGCGGCCGTTACTCGTCCTTCAATCGCCACCCCGTGGCATAACGTTGCATCCGCAAGCATTCCGATTCTCATGAGCGTAGCCGAGTATTTTTCATCGATGGATTACGGTCCCGCACCGGAGGACGACAAGCCCGCACGCGCGTGGCTTGCGCAGCATCACGGCGTCTTCGGTCATTTCATCGGCGGCGCGTGGCGCGCGCCGTCTTCGAGCGAGCGTTTCGCGACGCACGAGCCGGCAACGGGCGAGGAACTCGCGCAGATCGCGCAGGGCGATACGGCCGATGTCGATGCGGCGGTGGCTGCCGCGCGCGCCGCGCAACCCGCATGGCGCGCGCTGGGCGGCGCGGGCCGTGCGCGGCACCTGTATGCGCTGGCGCGCATGGTGCAGCGGCATAGCCGTCTGTTCGCGGTGCTCGAGGCGCTCGATAACGGCAAGCCGATTCGCGAAACGCGCGACCTCGATATTCCGCTCGTCGCGCGGCACTTTCTGCACCACGCCGGCTGGGCGCAACTGCAGGACAGCGAATTCGCGGACTACGCGCCGCTCGGCGTGATCGGCCAGATCGTGCCGTGGAATTTCCCGCTGCTGATGCTCGCGTGGAAGATCGCGCCCGCGCTCGCCACGGGCAACTGCGTCGTATTGAAACCGGCCGAATACACGCCGCTCACCGCCTTGCTGTTCGCTGAACTCGCGCAGCGCGCGGGGTTGCCGTCGGGCGTGCTCAACGTCGTGACGGGCGACGGCCGCACCGGCGCGGCGCTGGTCGATCATCCGGACGTCGACAAGATCGCGTTCACCGGTTCGACTGAAGTGGGCCGTCTGATTCGCGAAGCCACAGCGGGCTCCGGCAAATCGCTGACGCTCGAACTCGGCGGCAAGTCGCCGTTTATCGTATTCGACGATGCGGACCTCGACGGCGCCGTTGAAGGCGTGGTCGACGCGATCTGGTTCAATCAGGGCCAGGTGTGCTGCGCAGGTTCGCGCCTGCTCGTGCAGGAAGGCGTCGAAGCGCGCTTTATCGAAAAGCTCAAGCGCCGCATGGCGACGCTGCGCGTCGGGCCGTCGCTCGACAAGGGCATCGATATTGGCGCGATCGTCGATCCGGTCCAGCTCGAGCGGATCCAGTCGCTCGTCGAAGCAGGGCGGCGCGAAGGTTGCCAGGTCTGGCAATCGTCGGAAACCGACATGCCGCGCCAGGGCTGCTTCTATCCGCCGACGCTCGTGACCGGCGTCGCGCCTGCGTCGATGCTCGCGCAGGAAGAGATTTTCGGCCCCGTGCTGGTAACGATGAGCTTTCGCACACCCGACGAAGCGGTTTCGCTCGCCAACAACACGCGTTATGGGCTTGCCGCCAGCGTCTGGAGCGAGACGATCGGCCGCGCGCTCGATATCGCGCCGCGTCTTGCGTGCGGTGTGGTCTGGGTCAACGCAACGAATCTGTTCGACGCGGCGGTCGGCTTCGGCGGCTATCGCGAGTCGGGCTATGGCCGCGAAGGCGGGCGCGAGGGCATTCACGAATACCTGAAGCCGAACGCCTGGCTTAATCTGCCGCAGCGGCGTGCGGTACAGCGCGTAGCGAGCGAAGCGTTGACGGCTGACGGCGTTGAAAATGCAAGCGTTGCATGGCAGTCGGACGATCCGTTCGGCGTCGATCGCACCGCCAAGCTTTTTGTCGGCGGCAAGCAGGTGCGGCCGGACAGCGGCTATTCGTTGCCCGTGTACGCAGCGGACGGCTCGCTCGCGGGCGAAGTCGGCGCGGGCAACCGCAAGGACATTCGCAATGCGGTGGCCGCCGCGCGCAACGCGCAGAAATGGTCGGGCACAACCGCCCATAACCGCGCGCAGGTGCTGTATTTCCTTGCTGAAAACCTCGCGGTGCGTTCGCATGAGTTTGTCGCGCAATTGATGGCGCGCACGGGCGCGAGCGAAGCGCAAGCACGCAACGAAGTCGAAGCATCGGTCAATCGCCTCTTCACGTACGCGGCGTGGGCCGACAAGTACGACGGCGCCGTGCATGCGCCGCCGCTGCGCGGCGTGGCGCTTGCGATGCACGAGCCGCTCGGCGTGATCGGCATTGCGTGCCCGGACGAAGCGCCGCTGCTCGCGTTCGTGTCGCTGGTGGCGCCGGCGCTGGCGATGGGCAATCGCGTGATCGCCTTGCCGAGCGAGACGTGCCCGCTTGCCGCAACGGATTTTTATCAGGTCGTGGAAACATCGGATGTGCCCGCGGGCGTGCTGAATATCGTCACCGGCGAGCGCGCGGGTTTGCTCGACGCGCTTGCCAAACATGACGACGTCGACGCGCTCTGGTGTTTCGGCGATGCAAGCGAATCGACGAAGGTCGAGCGCGTGTCGACCGGCAACCTGAAGCGCACGTTCGTCGACTACGGGCGCCGCTTCGACTGGTTCGACCGCTCGACTGAAGGGCAGGCGCTGCTGCGCCAGGCTGTGCAGGTGAAGAACATCTGGATCCCGTACGGCGATTGATACGCGTGATGTCCAAAGGTTGAAGGCTAACCTTGCAATCACGCTTCACGCCAATCGAAACGGAGGAGACAACGTGCTGAAGAATGTAGATCCGCTGCTCAATGCCGACGTGCTGTACGCGCTGCGCGCGATGGGGCACGGCGACGAGCTGATCATTTGCGATGCGAATTTTCCCGCCGACTCCGTTGCGCGTGCAACGGTACTCGGCAAGCTGCTGCGTATCGACGGCGCCGATGCGCCCCGCGCGGTTCGCGCGGTGCTGTCCGTGATGCCGCTCGACACCTTCGTCGACGATCCGGCGCTGCGCATGGAAGTGGTCGGCGAGCCGAATACCATTCCGGCCGTGCAGCGCGAAGCGCAAGCGGAAGTGAATGCGGCGGAAGGCCGTGAGCTTGCGTTCAGATCGATCGAACGCTTCGCGTTTTACGAGCGCGCCCGCAAGGCTTATTGCGTGATCGCGACCGGCGAGCAACGCGGTTATGGCTGTTTCGTATTCAAGAAAGGCGTGCAGCTCGCGCCGGACGCCGCGAAGCAAGTCCCCATGGGGGGCGCCGCGAAGAAGGATCAAGGCAAATGACCACGCAGTCGCAAGTGCAAGGCCGCGTGGTGATCCTCGGCATCTACGTGACCGATCTGACGTTTCGTGCGGCGCGCATGCCGCTGATCGGCGAAACCATTGCCGGGTCCGCTTTCGCGATGGGCCCCGGCGGCAAGGGCTCGAACCAGGCTGTCGCAGCCGCGCGCGCGGGCGCCGATGTGGTGTTCTGCACGCGCCTCGGTAACGACGCATTCGGTGAGATCGCGCAAGCGACGTGGAAGGCCGAAGGCATCACGTCACGCGCGAAGATCGTCGAAGGCGCATCGACGGGCGCCGCGCACATTTTCGTCGACGACACGACGGGCATGAACGCGATCATCGTCGCGTCGGGCGCCGCGGGCACGATGAGTGCCGCGGACGTCGACGAAATCGAAGCCGATATCGCCAGTGCGCGTGTGTTCGTCACGCAGCTCGAGCAGCCGATTCCGGCTGCGAAACGCGGCCTCGAAGTCGCGCGCAAGCACGGCGTGACGACGGTGTTCAATCCCGCTCCCGCGTTGCCGCTCGACGACGACATCTTCCCGCTGTGCGACTACATCACGCCGAACGAAACCGAAGCCGCGGCGCTGACCGGCATGCCCGTCAACGACATCGACGACGCGCGCCGCGCAGCCGACGTGCTGCTGAAAAAGGGCGTCGGCACGGTCATCGTCACGCTCGGTGAAGCCGGTGCGCTGCTGCATTCGGCGCAGCAATCGGTGTTCGTGGCCGCGTATCGCTGCGGACGTGTCGTCGAGACCGCGGGCGCCGGCGACGGCTTCACCGGCGGTTTCGCGGCGGCGCTGGCGCGTGGCGAAGACGCCGTTTCGGCGATGCGCTTCGGTAGCGCGCTCGCGGGGATTTCGGTTACGCGTCCTGGTACCGCGCCGTCGATGCCGACGCGCCGGGAAATCGATGAAGTGCTCGGCCGCGAGGCCGAGGCGGCACGCTAAACGCGGGCGAACGGATCAGTCGTAAGGAAGGCGCGAATGAACGGATCTCTTCTCTCAAGATGGTTTCATGACCGGCAGCTGAATTTTCTGCTCGCCGTGAATCTGGTGGTCGTGCTTGTCGCGATCGGGTTGTCGCATGGCGCGTTTGTCGGTATCGACAATCTGCAGTCGATGGGCGCGCAGCTTCCCGAAATCGCGCTGCTTGCACTCGGCATCATGCTGTCGATGCTGTCGGGCAACGGCGGCATCGACCTTTCCGGCGTCGGGCTCGCGAACCTGTCGGGCATGATCGCGGCGCTGATCGTGCCGAAGTTCGTGAGCGGCGACGATTCGCCGGCGCTGTTTACCGCACTGTTCTGCGTGATCGTGCTGGTTTCGGGGCTGATCGGCGGCCTGTTGAACGGCATTATCATCGCGCGCCTCAAGCTCACGCCGATTCTTTGCACGCTCGGCACGCAGCTGCTGTTCACGGGCATTGCCGTGGCGCTTAGCAATGGCGCATCGGTGCACGTCGATTACGTCGAGCCGCTTTCCGACATCGGCAACGGCACGTTTTTCCAGGTGCCGATCCAGTTCATCATCTTTATGGGGGCCGTCGTATTGCTCGGCTGGCTGCTCAGGCGCACGCCGTTCGGCCTGCGTCTCTATCTGATGGGCACGAACCAGCGCGCCGCGTTCTACGCAGGCATTCCGCGCGACCGGATGCTGATCATCACCTACACGATGTGCGGCGTGCTCGCTTCGCTGGCGGGGCTGGTCAGCGTGTCGCACACGCTGAGCGCGAAATGGGATTACGGCAATTCGTATCTCCTGATCGCGATCCTGATCGCGGTGATGGGCGGGGTGAATCCGGCCGGTGGCTACGGACGCATCATCTGCGTGTTCTTTGCTGCAACCGTGCTGCAGTTCCTGTCGAGCCTGTTCAATCTGCTTGGCGTCTCGCAGTTTTTCGGCGATTGCGCGTGGGGCTTTCTGCTGCTGCTCTCGCTTGCGTTCGCGGGCGGTGTGCGCGTGCGTGCGATCTTCGGCCTCGAAGCAAAGCCGCCGCAAACCGGCGGCAAGCGTGAAGCGCGCGGTTAGCGCGCCGCAATGAAATCGGGCGGGCGACGTGCCTCGGGCGTCCGTCTTCGTCAATCGTGGGGCATCAACGAATAAGTCAGGAGACAACTAATATGAAATCCGTACGATTCAGCGTTGCCCTCACAGCATGCGCGCTTGCCGCCGGTGTCGCGGCCACTGCCTATGCGGCAACCAATGAAACGATTGTCACGGTGGTCAAGGTGACGGGCATCAGCTGGTTCAACCGGATGGACGAAGGCGTCAAGGAGTTCGGCAAGGAGAACCCCGGCATCACGGTTTATCAGACGGGCCCGGGGCGTGCCGATGCGGCACAGCAGCTGAAGATTATCGAAGACCTGATCGCGAAGAAAGTGAACGCGATCGCGGTCGTTCCGTATGACCCGCCGACGCTCGAACCGGCGCTCAAGAAAGCGATGGACCGCGGCATCAAGGTCGTCACGCACGAAGCGGACAACGAGAAGAACACGAATGTCGACGTCGAGGCCTTCGACAATAGCGAGTACGGCGCTGCGCTCAACGAGCGGCTCGCGTCGTGCATGCATAGCGAAGGCAAGTGGGCGACGCTGGTCGGCTCGCTCGGCAGCCGCTCGCAGGTGCAGTGGGCCGACGGCGGCATCGCCAATGCGGCGAAGAAGTACCCGAAGATGCAGCTTGTCGAGAAGAACCTCGAAACGAATAACGACGGCGAGCGCGCCTACGAAGTGGCGAAGGAAGTGCTGCGCAAATACCCCGATCTGAAAGGCTTTCAGGGGTCGTCGTCGCTCGACGTGATCGGCATCGGCCGCGCGGTCGAGGAATCGGGCCGGCAGGGCAAGATCTGCGTGTACGGCACAGGCCTTCCGACCGAAGCGGGCAAGTACCTCGAAAGCGGCGCGATCAACGGCATTGCGTTCTGGGATCCGAAGCTTGCTGGCATTGCAATGAACAAGGTCGCGAAGATGCTGCTCGACGGCAAGACAGTCGAAAACGGCGCGAACCTCGGTCTGCCGGGCTACGAGAAGGTGACCGTGTCGAAAGGCCCGGGTAAGGGCATTATCGTTCGTGGTCAGGGCTGGGTCAGCGTCGACAAGTCGAACTACAAGCAATACTCGTTCTAAGCAGGATTAGTTGGCATTTCGAATCAGCTTTGTTCCTGTCTTTAACTCTTGTGTTACCGCGCATCCGCGCCATGTCATGCAGTGTGCAGTGTGTTTTTTCCGGCGTGGATGCGCGTTTGAAGACTAACGGCTTTGTATCATGAACTCACCCGTTTCCTCGACACCGTTTCTCGAAGTGGTCGGCGTGCACAAGCGCTTTACCGGCGTGCATGCGCTGCGCGGCGTGAGCCTGTCGTTCCAGCGCGGGCAGATCTATCACCTGCTCGGCGAAAACGGCTGCGGCAAGAGCACGCTGATCAAGATCATCTCGGGTGCGCAGCCGCCCGATGAAGGCGAACTCGTGATCGAAGGCGTGCGGCATGCGCGCCTGTCGGCGCTCGAGTCGCTCGCGGCCGGCATCGAGACTGTGTATCAGGATCTGTCGCTGCTGCCGAACATGAGCGTTGCGGAAAACGTTGCGCTCACAACGGAACTGGCCGAGCACAAGGGGCGCCTTGCGCGCACCTTCGATCGCAAGGCGCTCATGGAAACGGCAAAGCGCGCATTGCATGCGGTCGGCCTGCCCGGCGATCCGGAATTCCAGGCGACGCTCATCGAACAGCTGCCGCTGGCGACGCGCCAGCTCGTCGCAATCGCACGCGCGATTGCGAGCGAAGCGAAGTTCGTGATCATGGACGAACCGACCACGTCGCTCACGCAAAAGGAAGTCGATAACCTGATCGCCGTGCTTGCCGACCTGCGCGCGCAAGGCGTGACGGTGCTGTTTGTGAGCCACAAGCTCGACGAATGCTATGCGATCGGCGGTGAAGTGATCGTGCTGCGCGATGGCCAGAAGATGGCGCAAGGCCCGATCGAGCAGTACACGAAAGCGCAGATCAGCGAACTGATGACGGGGCGGCGACTGTCGAACGAGCGTTACCGCGAAGGCGGCACGGGCGTCGGCAGCGAAATCGTGCTCGACGTCAGGCATC
Organism: Paraburkholderia edwinii; assembly: GCF_019428685.1. Lineage (NCBI taxonomy): Bacteria > Pseudomonadati > Pseudomonadota > Betaproteobacteria > Burkholderiales > Burkholderiaceae > Paraburkholderia > Paraburkholderia edwinii. The sequence continues at coordinate 3,078,469 of NZ_CP080096.1, read as the reverse complement.
TGACGCGTGCGGGGCAGTTCAGCGATGTGTCGTTCACCCTGCAGCGCGGCGAAATTCTCGGCGTGACGGGGCTGCTCGATTCGGGCCGCAACGAACTGGCGCGCGCGCTGGCCGGCGTCGCGCCGGCGGAAAAAGGCGAACTGACGCTCGACGGCAAATCGATTACCGTGCGCACGCCTTCCGATGCGAAAGAACACCGCATCGGCTACGTGCCCGAAGACCGCCTCAATGAAGGCCTGTTTCTCGACAAGCCGATTCGCGACAACGTGATTACCGCGATGATCTCGAGCTTGCGCGACCGCTTCGGCCAGGTCGACCGCGCCCGCGCCCAGGCGCTCGCGGTAGAAACCGTGAAAGAACTGCAGATCGCCACCCCCGATGTCGACAAGCCCGTGCAATCGCTGTCAGGCGGCAACCAGCAACGCGTGCTGATCGGCCGCTGGCTTGCGATCGACCCGCGCGTGCTGATTCTGCATGGGCCGACCGTCGGTGTCGACGTCGGTTCGAAGGACATCATTTATCGCATCATGCAGCGGCTGTCGCAGCAGGGCATCGGCATCATTCTGATTAGCGACGACTTGCCCGAACTGCTGCAGAACTGCGACCGCATTCTGATGATGAAGAAGGGCCGCGTCGCGAACGAATACCGCGCGGACCAGTTGCACGAAGCGGACCTGTATCGCGCGTTGCTGTCGGAAGCAGCTTGAGCACAGCTTGAGCATGAGCAGACGCAGATTCAGCGCTTCGAAGTTTTAAAGCTTAAAGGAAGTCAACGATGTCATCGAGCGTGAACCGGACCATGGCCACTTCCAACGTCGGCAAAATTGCACCCGAGGTCAAGCCGCCCAGCTGGCGCGCGCGTCTTGCGCGCCAGCCGGAATGGTTTACCTTCGGCCTGATCGTCGTGGCGTGCGTAATCGTCGGCGCGATCAACCCGCGCTTTTTCCAGTTCGCCACACTGTTCGACCTGCTGCATTCGGCGACCACGGTGTCGCTATTCGCGCTCGGCACGCTCGTCGTGCTCGCGTCGGGCGGCATCGACGTGTCGTTCACCGCGATCGCCGCGCTGACCATGTACGCGATCACGAAGGCCGTGTTCGCGTGGTGGCCCGATGCGCCGTTCGCGCTGATTCTGCTGACGGGCGCCATCGGCGGCATTCTTCTCGGGCTCATCAACGGCGTGCTCGTCTATCGGCTCAAGGCGCCGTCGCTGATCGTGACGATCGGCACGCAATACCTGTATCGCGGGATTTTGCTGACCTTCATCGGCACCGTGTTCTTTATGAACATCCCGCACAGCATGGATCACTTCGGGCGCATTCCGCTGTTTTTCTATCACACGACCGACGGTCTGCGCGCGGTGTTGCCGGCGTCGGTGCTCGCGCTCGTGATTGCGGCAGTGGTGACGTGGTGGCTGCTCAATCGCACGATGATGGGACGCGGCGTCTATGCAATGGGCGGCAGCCTCGCGATTGCGGAGCGGCTCGGCTACAACCTGCGCGCGATTCATCTGTTTGTGTTCGGCTATACGGGCATGCTGGCCGGTATCGCGGGCATTCTGCACGTGTCGAACAACCGGCTCGCCAATCCGTTCGACCTCGTGGGCACGGAACTCGATGTGATCGCGGCGGTGATTCTTGGCGGCGCGCGCATTACCGGCGGCACCGGCACGGTGGTGGGTACGCTGCTTGGCGTCGTGCTCGTGACGCTGATCAACAACGTGCTGATTCTGGTCGGCGTGCCGAGCACCTGGCAGAAGGTGATTATCGGCGCGTTTATTCTGATCGCCGGCACGCTGTTCGCGCTGCAGCGCAAGAAGCAGTAAAGCGCGGCGCGCGGGGCGCGCCAAACCATCCATCACGCGATGCAAAAACGCCGGCGCTTATTTAGGCCGGCGTTTCTCTTGTCCTTTCTCGGTGATGATCGAATCGAAATCGTCGATCTGCGAAAAGCGCACCGCCTTCACCACACCAAATTTGCTGCTGTCCACCACGAGGTGGCTTTCGACTGCGCTGGCCATGGCGGCCTGCTTGAGCGCGACCTCATGAAAATTCCAGCACGTGACGCCGCGCGCCGGATCGACGCCGCCTGCCGAAAGAAACGCCTTGTTGATGCCCATGCGGCGCAGCACGTCGATGCTTTCCTCGCCGGAAAACGAATCGGACGATGGCACATAGACACCGCCTAGCAGGATCATCCGCACATTCGGCTTGCGCCGCAGAATTTCGGCCACGTTCAACGAATAACAGACAACCGTCACATTCGTTTCTGCGGAAATCAGCCGCGCGAGCGTGGTGAGCGTCGTCCCGCAGTCGATGAAGATCGTTTCGTTGCTGACAATCAACCCTGCCGCAATCGACGACGCTTCGGCCTTCGCCTGCGCAAAGTGATCCTGTTCCTCTTCGAGTGAATAGCCGGCGTTATTGGGCACGTCGGTCGCGCTAACGATATAGCCGCCGAGATACGTGAATTTTCCTGGACTCGCAGCGATGTCGCGGCGCACCGTCATTTCCGAAACGCCGAGCAGTGACGCCGCATCGCGCAGACGCATCACACTTTGCCTTGCCAACGCATCGGCAAGCACGCGCAGACGTTCAGTTTTGAGCATGGAATCCTCGAGGGCGACGCGTTGGGGGCACGTCAGGAATGGCGTTATATTTCGTTCGAGTTATGAGAGGATTATAACAACGCATGTGACACGCGGTGGTTTAAAAACACGCTTTAGAACGCTTTTTTACGCGATGCACGTACTTTTTTGCAGCATCCCATACCTGGTGCATATAACGGCAATGGCGAACCCGCGCCACGCTAATCAGGGAACTGACGCTTTTTCGCAAGGTCTTCTGCATATTTGAAAGGGAGGAGACTATCCATGTCGCGTGCCGTCGAGTCCGGCGTGATTTTTCTTGCGCGTGTTGCACTTGCGGTGCTGTTCCTCTGGGGCGCAGCGATGAAAGGGCTCGGTTACGCAAGTTTTGTCGGTTACCTGCAGGCGCAGGGCGTGCCGTTCGTGACATTCGCAGCCCCGCTTGTCATTGCGATCGAGCTGCTTGGCGGAATTTTTCTCGTGGTGGGCTTCAGGATTCGCGCGGTCGGTTTGATTCTTGCGATCTACACGGTGGCGACCGCGATTCTCGGGCATGATTTCTGGAATGTCACGGATGCCGCCCTGCAGCGCGACATGGTCGTGCATTTCTGGAAGAACATTGCGATTGCGGGCGGCTTCCTGTTATTGACCGTGACCGGCGCGGGGGGCATCAGCATCGATGGTGCACGGGCGCCGCGTAGTGGGCTGAGCCTCTAGTGGGCCTGAGCCTCTAATGGGCCCCGAGCCTCTAGTGGGCTTTAGTGAGCTGACAAGGAGCACGCAAATGATTCAAGCTTTCGACCATTCGATTGGTGGCCAGGTCTTGCAGTTTTGCGCGAGCCTCGGCGAAGGGCCGACACCGCATCGCGTCATCATCAGCCAGGCCGATTCGGCCAAGACGCTCGTTATTCTCGATGCGTCCGGTTTGATCAGCACGATCAAGGCTGAAATAGAAGAGCCCGAAGATCTCGTTGCAAACGCGATTCGCAAAACGCAGAGCGAAGGGCTCATCGAAAAGGCCCTCGATTCCGGGGAAATTCAGGAAGTCACCCTGTAAGGCCTTATCCGCGTGCATGCGGATGAGGTTCGACACCGCGCGCAAGCACCGCGGCGAGCAGCAGAATAGCCGTCGAAATGGCCATCGCGGCGTGCAGGCCGTCCACGATATGCGCGGCTTGCGCGCCGCTCGCGAGCGCGCCGAATGCCGCGACCCCGACCGCGCCGCCGGCCTGGCGCGCGGTATTGAGCACCGCCGAGGCCGTGCCGGCGCGCTGCGCGTCGGCTGATGCGAGCACCGCGGTCGTCATCGCGGGAACGGCGAGCCCCATGCCGGACGGAATCAGCAGAAACGGCACGAGCAATGCCCACCATGGCGTCTGCGCGCCGACCTGATGCAGGAGCCCGTAGCCGAGCGCGGCAATCAAGGAGCCGGTCAGCATCGGCACGCGCGCGCCGAATTTGCCGACCACCCAGCCGCTCACGACGTTCGAAACCAGAAATCCTCCGGTGAGCGGCAGGAAGGCGAGGCCCGCCTGCAACGGCGTATCGCCGCGCACACGCTGCAGGAACAGGCTCAATACGAACACAACACCGTAGTACGTCAGATTCACGCAGATGCCGAACAGCACGGCAGCGCTGAACGTGCGCTTGCGGAACAGCGACAGCGGCAGCATCGGTGTGGCGATGCGCCGCTCGGTTGCGATGAACGCCCACGCGGCGGCGAGCGCAAGGCCAAAACCACCCGCGACAAACGGATGCGTGAGTCCGAGCGGCCGCCATTGGATGACCGCGCCTGTGAATGCGGTCAACGCTACGACTGCGAATAGCTGACCGAGCGGATCGATGCCGCGCGCCGCTGCATGTGGTGCGGCAGTCGTCGAGTTCGATGCGTTCGCTATGTTCGTTGCAGGCGCAGCTTTCGGCAGCCACGCGAAGGTTGCCGCGAGGCCCGCCGCGCACAATGGCAGATTCACGAGAAAGATGCTGCGCCAGCCGAATGCATCGATCAGCACACCGCCGATCACCGGACCGGCCGCGATCGAAATCGAGCCTGTGGCGGTCCATAGGCCGACCGCACGCGCGCGCAGCTTGGGATCATGCGCGCACGACCGGTTGAGCAGCGCCAGCGAATTCGGCAGCATCGCAGCCGCGCCGATGCCCTGGCACGCGCGCGCGGCGACCAGCCATGCGCCATTCGAGGCGAGCCCGCACAGCAATGATGCAAACGCGAACAGCGCGATCCCGGCTGCGAACATTCTGCGGGCTCCGAAACGATCGCCGAGCGCGCCTGCCGACAGCATCAGCACCGCGAACGCGAGCGTGTACGCGTCGACGATCCATTGCAGCGCTGTGACGTTCGCATGAAGGTCCGCGCCGATGCGCGCGAGCGCGACATTGACGATCGTGACATCGAGTTGTGTGACGACAAAGCCGACGCTGACTGTCGCAACGATTCGTGCCAGCGCGGGCGTCAAACGCGACGAGGAGGCCGATGGCGACGGCCCGGACGAGGAGGAAACGGATAGGGTTTTCATGACACCCATGGTAGGGCGAAGTGTTGTCGCAACGTTTCGGGCTCTCGCGAAATATCGACGCGAATATCGGCGCAAAGCCGCAAATTCAGACTGATCTTATGGGCACAGGTATTTGGTGCCCAGAGAATCGCCACCGAGGCAACAGTCGAGAATTTTTACAATGCGTATAGCAATCCTTCAACGCGACCCGGTGCGAAGCAAGCAACTGGAGCGCATCCTTGTACAGGCCGGCCATAGCTGCATGGTCTATGACGATGGTCTGACCATGTCGAAAGCGCTCGCGCGATCCACCGCGGATCTGCTCGTGCTCGATTGGCACGGTGTCCGAATGTCTGGCATCGACGTATTGAAATCGATGCGCGCCGTGAACGGCGATCGCGTGCCGGTCATCTTCGCATCGACCGACGACTCCGAAGAAAGCGTCGTGCGCGCGCTGATCGCCGGCGCCGACGACTACGTGACTTTTCCGGTGCGTACCGCGGAATTCCGCGAGCGGGTCACGTCGCTATTGCGGCGCGCCTATCCGGAGCGATTCGGCGTGTCGAGTTTCGACGTCGGGCCGTACCATTTCGATACGCGCCGTCAGATCGTGACCTTGCGCGGCACACCGGTGCAGCTTTCGGGCACGCAGTTTCGCCTGGCCGCGCTGTTCTTTTCGAATGTGGGCCGCGTGCTGTCGCGCGATCATATCTTCGCGATGGTGTGGGGGCGCGAGTTTCGCGAAGTCACGCGCACGATCGATAGTCACGTGTCGCGCCTGCGTCTGCTGTTGCAAATCGAAGAGCACAACGACTACCGTCTGCAACCGGTGTACAAGAGCGGCTACCGGCTTCTTTGCGTGCGCGAGGAAAACGCAGCGGCTGAAGGGGCAGAAACGGCCGCGGCCGCCGCGGCCTGATCGTTTAAAAGAAGAGCGCGCGGCAAGGGCCGCGCGCGGTATGCATCAACCGGATTGATTTGGCCGGATGCTTCCGCCGGCTCGATCAGCTCTTTCCGCCGATCGTATCCATCGGCACGAATCCGCCTTTTTCCACCTTGTAGATCGTCACCGGCGCATCTTTCAGATCGCCTTTCGAGTCGTATGCGACGTCGTTCGACGTCACACCTTTGATCTTCACCTTGTCGAGCCACGATGTGTACACCTTCGGGTCGGTCGAGTTGGCGTCTTTCATTGCGGTCAGGAGCGCGATCGTGCCGTCGTACGAGTACGGCGAGTACGTGACGGGGTCTTCGTGGAAGCGCGCCTTGTAGCGGGATTCGAAGCCGGAAAAGCCCGGCATCTTCTCTTTCGGCAATCCGCCCATATAGACGATCGAGCCTTCCGCCGCGTTGCCGCCTACCTTCAGGAACGTCGGCGACTTCGACATCTCGCCCGTGATGAACGCCGACTTGATGCCGAGCTGGCGCATCTTGCGGATCATCGGCGACGATTGCGCGTCGCCGCCGCCATAGAAAATCGCATCCGGCTCGAGGCCTTTCATGTTGGTCAGGATCGCTGAGAAGTCGAGCGCCTTATCGTTCGTGTAATCGCGCTTGACGACCGTGCCGCCCGCCGCCGTCACGGCCGTCGCGAACTCGTCGGCAATGCCCTGACCGTATGCGGTGCGGTCGTCGATAATCGCGACGCGCTTGTATTTGAGCTTGTTCACCACGTAGGTGCCCATGATGCTGCCGGCTTGCGAATCGCTCGTGAGCAGCCGGTACGTCGTTTTGTAGCCGCGTGCCGTATAGACCGGCGACGTTGCCATCGACACCTGCGGCAGACCCGCGCGGTTGTACAGGTCCGAAGCCGGAATGCTCGTGCCCGAGTTGAAGTGGCCGACAATACCGCGCACGCCGTCGTCGATCAGGCGCTGCGCGACGGTCGTACCGGTGCGCGGATCGGCCTGGTCGTCTTCGGAGGTCAGCGAGAATGTAACCGGCTTGCCGCCGATTACCGGATGTGTCGCGTTGAAATCGTCGATGGCGAGCTGCGCGCCTTTTTGCATGTCGGTGCCGTAGTTCGACTGCTGGCCGGTCAACGGCGCGGCAAAACCGATCTTCACGACATCGCCGTCTGCTGCCTGCGCGCCGGTTGCCCACGCGAGCGCCGATGCGATCACGATATGCGATACCTTGAGCTTCACTATGACTCCCCCGTGTATGAATGAACGCAGGCGCGGCTTGAAGCGCACGCGGCCGGTGCGTCGTGGACCAACCTCGATGACAAGCGTGGTGTTGCGAATGCCTTGAGACGCGCGGTGTGCGTGCGTGGCATGCACACCGCGGTTTGGTGCTGCGGTATGGTGCTGCGGTATGGTGCTGTAGTTGAGTGCTGCAGCCAGATGCACTAAATAGCTGCACGTACGCGATGCCGCGCGTGCGCTTACAGCTTCGGCAGCGCCGGGCGCGTTTCGATCGAGCGGCGAATCAGCGCTTCGACGGCCTTGCGCTCGTCGCCGGCCAGCGGCAGACGCGGCGGCCGCACCGGTTCCGTGCCGAGGCCGACGATTGTTTCGGCAAGCTTGATGTTCTGCACGAGCTTGGCCGACACATCGAGCGCGAGCAGCGGCGCGAACCAGCGATAGATCGCACGCGCTTCCTCGATGCGGCCGGCCTTGAACAGCTTGTAGATCGCAACCGTCTCTTTCGGAAACGCGCAGACGAGCCCGGCGACCCAGCCGTGCGCGCCCATCATCATCGCTTCGAGCGCGAGATTGTCGACGCCGCACAGAATCGCGTAACGGTCGCCGACCGCGTTGATCAGATCGGTCACGCGCCGCACGTCGCCGCACGATTCCTTGATCGCGACGATCTTCTTTTCGTCAGCGACCTCCGCGAACATCTCGGGCGTCATATCGACACCGTAAGCGAGCGGATTGTTGTAGATCATCAGCGGCAAACTGCTTGCGTTCGCAACCATGCGGAAATGGTTGATTGTTTCGCGGCGGTCGGACAGATAGCGCAGGCCCGGCAGCACCATATAGCCGGCCGCGCCGTGCTTCGCGCCGGCTTCGGCCTGGCGGCATGCGTCGAGCGTGCTGTTTTCGGCGATCGTCAGCAGAACCGGTACGCGGCCTTGCGATGCCTCGACGGCGATATCGAGCACCTGCAGCTTTTCATCGAGAGAAAGCGTCGACGCTTCGCCGAGCGAGCCGCATACGATGATGCCGTCGACGCCCGCATCGATCTGTGCTTCGATATTTTTCTTCGTCCATGCGCGGTCTATGCTGAAATCCGCGTTGAATTTGGTGGTGACGGCGGGCAATACGCCTTCCCAGATATGCGCCACGACTGCTCTCCTGAGTTGATGATTCGATCGCAGTGTAAGCACGTCAAAATCGGCCGTCTTGCGCGATTCGCGCGTGCTGCGTGACGATTTCAGCATAGTGAAGATTGCAGCGAATAGGCGTCCTGAACCTTTGGTAAAGGGGTATTGACTCAATTGGGGTTGTCACCAGGTGTGCGGTGAACTGCTCTAACGGCAGAGCGACGGTACGGATCGAAGCGGAAGAAACGAAGCACGAGGCGCACGCGAGACAGGCGCGGCCTGCGGCGCCACCGCTGCATTCGCTACAATGGCACGGCGCAATCATCGCTATGCTGAAATCGTCATAATCGGCGCGCAACCGGGTCAAGACTCGCGCGTGCCGCGTTTCTAACATGTCCGCCATGAAAACCCTGAACGTCATCGATTCGCACACCGGCGGCGAGCCCACGCGGCTCGTCGTGTCCGGCGGCCCCGAGCTCGGCAGCGGCACGCTGACCGAGCGCCTTCATGTTTTCCGCACGCGTTTCGACGACTGGCGAGCCGGCATCGTGACCGAGCCGCGCGGCTCGGATGTTGTCGTCGGTGCGCTGCTGTGCGAGCCGCACGATCCGGAATGCGCGGCGGGCGTGATCTTTTTCAATAACGTGGGCTATCTCGGCATGTGCGGACACGGCACGATTGGCCTCGTCGTGTCGCTTGCGCATATGGGCCGTATCGGCCCGGGCCGGCACCGGATCGAGACGCCGGTCGGCATCGTCGAAGCGACGCTCAATGACGATTTGAGCGTATCGGTGCGTAATGTGCCGTCGTATCGGCATAAGAAGGATGTGAAGGTCGAGGTGCCGGGCTATGGCGCGTTCACGGGCGATATTGCGTGGGGTGGCAACTGGTTCTTCCTGGTCGCGGATCACGGGCGCACGCTCGTGCCCGCGAATATCGGAGAGCTGACTACGTTCACGTCGGCGATGCGCGATGCGCTGAGCGCATCCGGCATCACGGGTGCAGCCGACGGCTATATCGACCACATTGAGCTGTTCGGCCCCGGTTCGCGCGCGGGTATCGATAGCCGTAGCTTCGTGCTGTGTCCTGGCAATGCTTACGATCGCTCGCCGTGCGGAACGGGAACGAGCGCCAAGGTCGCGTGTCTGGCCGCCGACGGCAAGCTCGCGCCGGGCGCGATATGGCATCAGGAAAGCATTATCGGCAGTGTGTTCGAAGCGAGTTACGCGCAGGCCGAACCGGTCGATGGCGTGACCGCGATCGTGCCGACTATTACCGGCCACGCCCACATCATGGCGGAGAGCCGCTTGTGCTTCGACGAGCGCGACCCGTTTGCATGGGGCATTCCGACGCGATGACGTCAGCGATCGCAGCGCCTCTAATAGCCACGGGCGCGGGAACCGTTGCGCGCGCAACCAGGGCGTGGGCGACGACCGGAGCAGCAGGTACGCGAGGCGGTAGATGAAAGCGGATGTACTGATCGTCGGCGCGGGCATTGTCGGCGCGGCGTGCGCAGCGGAACTGGCTGCGCGCGGCCTGCGCGTGCGGGTACTCGACGAGCACGGCATTGGCGGCGGCGCGACCGCGGCGGGCATGGGGCATATCGTCGTGATGCACGACTCGCCGGCGGAATTCGCGCTGAGCCGGTATTCGCGCGACTTATGGCTCGCGCTCGCGCCGCAGCTGCGCGAGCGCGATGCGTTTTCGCGTTGTGGCACGCTCTGGGTCGCGGAGGATGACGAAGAATGGCAAGCGGCTTGTGCCATGCACGATGCGTTCGCGGCGCAAGGCGTTGCATCGCAGTTGCTCGATGCGGCCGCGTTGCGCGAGTGCGAGCCCGCTCTGGTGCATGGCATGGCCGGCGGTCTGCTGATCGAGCAGGACAGCATCGTCTACGCGCCGTCGGTTACACAGTGGCTGTTGCAAATGTCCCCGGCCGCTGCGCGGATCGACGTGCGGCTCGGCGCGCGCGCCGTCGCAGTCGACACGCACGCGGTGACGCTTGCGAATGGTGAGCGCATCGAGGCCGCGCATGTGATCGTGGCGAACGGCATCGGTGCGAGCGGGCTTGTGCGATCGTTGCCACTGCAACCAAAGAAAGGCCATTTGTTGATCACAGACCGTTATCCGGGGCTGATCCGGCATGAGCTGCTCGAACTCGGCTATATCAAGAGCGCGCATCACGCGACTGGCACCTCGGTCGCATTCAACGCGCAGCCAAGGCCAACCGGGCAACTGCTGATCGGCTCGTCGAGGCAATTCGATACCACCGACCCTGCGGTTGAAATGCCCGTGCTCGCGCAGATGTTGCGGCGCGCGGCGCGTTATTTGCCGCAGCTACCGAAATTGAACGGCATTCGTGCGTGGACCGGTTTTCGGGCGGCGACGCCTGATGGGTTGCCGCTGATCGGGCGGTACGGCGTTTCGGCGGCCGTCGCACCGGCGGCCGGTAATTCGCGCGAGGAAGTCTGGCTTGCGGTCGGCCACGAAGGCCTCGGCGTCACGACATCGCTTGCTACGGCGCAATTGCTTGCTGCGCAAATCACCGGCGATGCGACGACGATCCCGATTGATCCTTATTTGCCCTCACGCTTCACACTCGGACTTTGCCATGCGTGACGCGAACGAAGCTAACGCACGTAACATACGCGTGCACGTAACCGTTGACGGACATGTTCTCGAGCTACCCGAAGGCTCGACCGTCGCGGCCGCGCTCGCGGCCCATGCCGGCATCGCAGGCACACGAACCTCGATAAGCGGCATGCCGCGCACGGCGCTGTGCGGCATGGGCGTGTGCCACGAATGCCGCGTGACCATCGACGGCTTCGCCCATGCGCTCGCGTGCCAGACGCTTTGCCGCGATGGACAGACGATCGAGACGACAGGTGCACGCGCGCGACGGTGACACGGCATGAACAGACAACACTATGACGTCGTCATCGTAGGCGCGGGACCGGCGGGCTTGAGCGCTGCGCGCGCGGCCGCGCAGGCACAGGGGCATGCGCACGTACGCATCGCCGTACTTGACGATAACCCGCGTGCAGGCGGTCAGGTATGGCGCCACGGTCCCTCGCATCCGCCAGCTCCGGCATTGAACGAACGCCTCGACGCGTTGCGCGGCACGAATAGCGTTGACATATTTTCGTCAGCGCGCGTCGTCGCGCCGCTCGACGAACGCAGCCTGCTCGTCGAATCGGTGGAACACGGCGCGCTCGAACTCGGTTATGAGCGGCTGATTCTTGCGACCGGAGCACGCGAGCGAATGCTGCCGTTCAAGGGCTGGACCTTGCCCGGCGTAACCGGCGCAGGCGGATTGCAGGCGTTGATCAAGGGCGGCGTACCCGTGCGCGGCGAACGGATCGTGATAGCCGGCAGCGGACCGCTGCTGATCGCATCGCTTGCGACCGCGCGGCAGGCGGGCGCCAACGTGATCGCCGTGGTCGAGCAGGCGCCGTGGACGGCGGTCGCGCGCTTTGGTGCGGGGCTTATCGCGACGCCGTCGAAACTGTGGCAGGCCGCGCAGCTTACGCGCGGATTTGCTGGAATGCGCTACTGGACCGGCAGCGTCGTGCGCGAAGCGATCGGCAGCGATCGCGTCGAGCAGATCAGAATCCGGCGAGACCGCAATGCCGATGCGGATGCGGATGCGGACATCGCTGGCGATGTCGTGCTCGACTGCGAGCGTATCGCGTGCGGCTATGGGCTGGTGCCGAACGTCACGGTCGGCGAGGCGCTCGGCTGCGCGATCCGTCGCGATCCTGTGGCGGGCAGCGCGCTGATTGTCGACGACGCACAGCGCACATCGCTCGCGCATGTGTTTGCCGCGGGCGAGTGCACGGGAGTCGGCGGAATGGAGCTCGCGAGTGTCGAAGGCGAAATCGCGGGACTGCAGGCTGTCGATGCACAGCGTGAAGCCGCGCAACTGCAGACGCAGCGCGATCGCTGGCGGCGCTTCGCACGGCGTGTCGAGACGGCGTTCGCGCTCGGCGGGGTGGCGCGCACGCTGCCCCCGGACGATACCTTGTTTTGCCGCTGCGAAGACGTCACCTGCGCGCAGGTGCGCGAGCACGCGAGCTGGCGCGATGCGAAGCTGCACACGCGCTGCGGAATGGGCCCTTGCCAGGGGCGCATCTGCGGATGCGCGGCCGAAGTCTATTTCGGCTGGAATACCGCACAGGCGCGGCCGCCGTTCAGCCCCGCGCGGATCGGCACGCTGCTCGAAGCCGCGCCGGACACCGCGCCGACGGCGGAATAAAGGACAAAAAGGTCGCGCATACTCGGGCGCGCCCCGAATTTTGTAGCGCGCCGCGCGGCCCTATAATCGTCCGCACACCCGAATGAAGTCCCTTCGGAGCGCTCGAACGAAGTCCTTGTGGGACGGTTGAGGCAACGTCCTGCCCGGCGACGCGACAGGCGCGCCGCACCGCACAGCGAACGAGGAATCCGCAAATAATGACCACGCTGGCTCATCCGCTGGACGCGCCCGAAGGAAGTCCCAATGGGGCGACCGAAGGAAGTCCTTATGGGACGCAGGAACCCGGTGCGGTGGAGACGCCGCTCACCGCGATGCTCGCGCATTTCACGCTGCTCGAGCCGGTCTTCGACGCCATGCCCGACACCGTGTTCTTTGTGAAGGATGCCGAAGCGCGCTATGCGCTCGTCAACCGCACGCTGGTATCGCGCTGCGGTTATAAGGAAAAGGAAGCGTTGCTCGGCAAGACCGCCGAAGACGTCTTTCCGAGCCGTTTCGGCCGCATCTATACCGCGCAGGACCAGGCGGTGATTCATGTCGGCAACCAGATGCTCGATCAGCTCGAACTGCATCTGTATCCGGGCCGCCAGCCGGGTTGGTGCCTGACCTGCAAGCAGCCGCTGCGCGATGCGGCGGGGCACATTGTCGGCCTCGCGGGCACGTCACGCGATCTGAAAGCCGATGAGAGCAGTCACCCGGCCTACAGCCGTCTTGCGATCGTCGTCCAGTACATCCAGCAAAACTATGTGCAGCCGTTAAATCTGAAGCAGCTTGCGTCGATGGCGGACATGTCCGTTGCGCAACTCGAACGCTATTTCCACAAGGTGTTCCATCTGACGCCGCGGCAAGTGCTGCTGAAAACGCGTCTCGATGCGGCGACCGCGCTGCTCGTCTCGCACGACAAGGTCACCGATGTCGCCGCATTGTGCGGCTATACCGATCACAGCGCATTCACACGGCAATTCAAGGCGACCGTCGGCGTCACGCCGACCGAATACCGGTTACTGCTGCTCGGCAATGGCCGCCAGCGCGCGGCCGCATGATTCGCCGCATCACAATGCGCGTGCGCCGCAAAGGGAAATGAAAAAACGAGGCGCCGCGCTGCGCTATTACGTATACGTCGTCGCCCTCGACGACACCGTATGGAACGAAGCACGCTTCAGGCGCGCGAATCCCGACTATCGCTTCGCCAGGCCTTGCGTGTATGTGGGGATGACAGGCCTCGACCCGGACTTGCGCTTCGACCGGCACAAGGCGGACATTCAGGCGAATCGCTATGTGCGCGATTACGGTCTGCGGCTGATGCCTGAACTGTATGACTTTTACAATCCGATGCCGTACGACGGCGCACGCGATATGGAAGTGGAGCTTGCGATCGGATTACGTGAGGCAGGATACGCGGTGTGGCAAGCTTGACGACAGAAACGGCGCTATCAGACGCCGAGGCCGAGGCCGCGCAGGACGGCGTTGCCTTCATCAGTCAGACGAATACGCGGCGCACCGGCATCGGCCGATGCAATGCTTTCAACCAGTCCCGCTTCCTGCAGCATCGGAATTTCAGGCTTCGCATGCGCATCGACAGGCGCGTGCAACAGCAATAGCAGCGTCGCGAGCTCGTGGTGGCTCAGCAGCCGCCGCAGCATCGTAGGCCGCTTGGCGGCTACCGGCGCGGAAGAATCGGCCGGGGTCTTCTGAGTGTCACGCGTGTTGTTATCGTCATTGTTGTGCATCGGGCACCTCATACGGATCACGGTTCGATTCGAGTGCATCGCATCTTGATGAGCGAAACTTAAACGACACTTAAGACAAGGATGCGACAGCACGCCACACGGGCTGTGTGCGTTCGCATCGGCGTTGCCGGGTTCGCATGTCGAATCGATTGCCGTTTGCTTTCGCTTAGATCACGAGGTCACGGCGCGCATGTCTTGCTGGCCCCTTCGATCCACATGTTCGACATGTGCCGCTTGCCTGCGTAATAGCGGTAGGTGGTGCCGCCGTTATCGGTGCGGACCTTGACGATATTCGAATCGCCGAAGTCAAGCATCGTGCCTTGAGGAATAGGCGAGGTGGTGACCTTTGTATCGTGCTTTTTCGCTTCCTGTTCGAGGCATTGAACGACATCGTTAACCGGGCGATTGGTCATCTGGTCGTTTTCCGGATCGCCTGCATCGGGATTGTGCTGAAATTGCGCACATGCGCCAAGCGCAAAAGGGACGAGCAGGGCGGCGGTATATAACGATGCTTTGAACGGATTCCTCATGGCGCTCCTTGATATTCAAACGGCAAATGGTAGTGACACAGGATGAAATTATATCGGCGCAAGGGTCGTGCCCAGCCAGAAGCCGAATCGGCAGTCAATGATGAACGACGGAAAGGCGGCGATTTTGTGTATCTTGCAGCGGTTTGATTCGCATCGCTTAGCGTGATGGCGTGCGCCGCTTCGCATGGAGTTTCGCCGCCGATTTCGCTGTAGATCTCGCAGCAAAAGCATCGCGCGTCTGCATGGCGGAGTAAGTCAATTGTGCGGCGGCGAGTCCGAAAGCGCCGAACGTGGGCGTCAAACCGAACTCCGCAAACGCCTCGGGCACCGGCTTTTCGCCGCTGATAGCCGCCGCGAGCAGTTCGCCGCAAACGGTGGTCGGCGCCATGCCATGGCCGCCGAAGCCGACCGCATACCAGACGCCATCCGCGCTTTGACCGATCTGCGGCATCTTGTGACGCGCATAGCTCATCAGGCCGCCCCATGCGTAGTCGATGCGCACGTCGTGCAGTTGCGGATACACCTTTAGCAAATCGCCGCGTAAGAGCCGCATGATGGCCTGCGGCGTGCGCTCGACAATCGAGATCCGGCCGCCCCACAAAATGCGCGTATCGGGCAGCGGCCGGTAGTAGTCGAATGCAAAGCGCGTGTCGTAGACGGCCGACGCGCAGTCGATCGCCTCTTTGAGTCTCTCGCCGAGCGGTTCGGTTGCGATCACGTAGGTGGCGATCGGCAGCACCGCACGTTCGACGCGCCGATAGACGTTGCGCGCATAGCCGCCGCCCGCCATCACGACATGTTCGGCGTCGACGGCGCCGTCCGCGGTCTCGACGACGAATCCGCTGCTTTGGGCGCGCAGCCCACGCACCGGCGAATGCTCATAAATACGGACACCGGTGTCGCTCGCCGCGGCGGCGATGCCGGCGACATACTTCAACGGATGAAAGTGAAATGCATGGCGCTCGAAAAGACCGCCGTGATAACGCGTGGTTTTGAGCTTTGCCGCGAGTTCGCGCCGATCGAGCGGTTCCCAGTCGACGCCGAACGATTCCTTCATCAACCGGCGTTGAGCCTCGAGCCGCGCCGGCTCGTCGAACCAGTTCGCGAGAATCACGCCGGCATCGGTGGCATCGCAATCGATGCGATAGCGGCGAATGCGCTCGCGCATCAGATCGACCGCATCGGTGGTCAGCGCGTACAGTTCGCGCGCACGTGACGGCCCGAGAATGCTCAGCAGGTCCGCGCAGTCGAGGCTATAGCCGCCGAACACGAAACCGCCGTTGCGCCCCGATGCGCCGAAGCCGACCTGTTCCGCTTCGAGCACGACGACCTCGCGCACGCCGCGCTCGGCAAGCCCGAGCGCAGTCGACAGGCCGGCCAGGCCGCCGCCGACGATGCATACGCGAGTGCTGTGCCGGCCGGTCAAACGCGGACGTTCAGGCCGGCTGACGGTCGCTTCGTAGAAGCTTTGCATAAGCGGTTCCGCTTGAAACGGGCGGCTATGGTACTGAAAATTCGGCGCCGCTCCTATCGGGCTTTCCATAGGGGAAGGGTGCGCCGGCATCGGGTCTGGCACGCATGCGCCAAGCCGGAAAAGCCCGCCCGGCGCGGCATTGCAGCGAACGCCGCGGCACGAGTGTTGCGTAGCGTACTCATTGCAGGCACCACTTTGCGCTGTGGTCATTCGCAAACCTCCGTTACGCGCTAGACTGATACGAGTCGCATTTTTTGTGGTCTGGCATCTGCAAGGAGACGCCACCATGAATCGGCCGCTGCTTCGCGTTCCGCCGCTGCGTACCTCCGGCACTACGTCCACCTGGAAGTGGCTGAAGTGGGGCATATTTTTAGCGTTTCTGGTGGCGGTCGCGGCCGGCGTGCGCGTCGTGCAGATCGAAATGGATACCTCGCGGCTACAGGCGCGGTATCTGTCGGAGCTCACCAGCGAAGTCGGTTTCACCGTTGCGACGGGCCCAAGCGACAATATTCGTTTTCCGAAGGACGGCCCTTACGATATCCGGCTTGGATACTCGCTGTTGCCGTCGATCGAACGGCGGCTGCGCGAACGCGGTTTCGCAGTCGCATCCCAGGCGCGCGATTCGGACCGCATGCTGTCGCTTGCCGACGATGGCCTGTTCATCCCCTTCGAAGAGAAAGACCAGGCCGGCTTGCGCCTTTACGATTCGACCGGCATTCAACTGTTCGGCGACGATTATCCCAAACGGATCTACAGCGGCTTCGACGCGATTCCCCCGCTGATCGTCAACGGGCTGCTTTTTATCGAAGACCGTCATTTGCTTGACGCAGATCAACCGAACCGCAACCCGGCGATCGACTGGACGCGCTTTGGCCGCGCGCTCGCCGACCAGGGACTGCGCTTTTTCAACCATAACCAGCCGCAGCCGGGCGGCAGCACGCTCGCGACGCAGATCGAGAAATTCCGGCATTCGCCGGGTGGCCGCACCGCGACGCCGCAGGAAAAGCTGCGGCAAATCGCATCGGCTTCGGTGCGCGCGTATCTGGACGGACCGCGCACGATGGAAGCGCGCCAGCAGATCGTCGTGCGTTATCTGAATTCGGTGCCGCTCGCGGCGCAGCCGGGCATCGGCGAAATCAACGGAATCGGCGACGGGCTCGCCGCATGGTATGGCCGCGATTTCGACGAGGTGAACCGCATTCTTGCCGCGCCTCAGACCGAACAGAACTTGCCTGAGCAGGGCCTTGCGTTCCGCCAGGTGCTGTCGCTGATGATCGCGCAGCGCGGACCGTCGCATTTCCTGTTGCGCAAGAATGAGGATCTCGCCTCGTTGACCGACAGTTATTTGCGGCTGCTCGCGAGCGGCGGTGCGATTTCGGTTGCGCTACGCGACGCGGCGCTCTCGGCGCCGGTCGAATTGCATCGTGCGTCGTTGCCGCCGGCGACGGAGTCGTTCGTTGCGCGCAAGGCGGTGACGTCGCTGCGTTCGCATCTGATGACCGCATTGGGCGTAAGCAATCTGTACGATCTCGACCGCCTCGATCTGACCGCAACCGCGACGCTCGACAACGAAGTGCAACAGGCGGTCAGCGACCGGCTCGCCGCTGCGCAAACCAAGGACGGCGCGCGGGCCGCGGGTCTGTACGGCAAGGACATGCTGCGCCCGCAAGACGACCCGTCGAAAATTTCGTATAGCTTCACATTGTTCGAAAAGCACGGCGGGCAAAACCTGACGCGCGTGCAGACCGATAGCGTTGACCAGCCGTTCGATATCAACCAGGGCGCGCGTTTGAACCTCGGTTCGACGGCGAAACTGCGCACGATTGTGACGTATCTGCAGATCGTCGAAGAACTGCATGGACGCTATGCGTCGATGAGCGACGACGAACTGCGTGCGGTCAAGCCCGATCCGTCCGACGGGTTGACGCGCTGGGCGATCGATTATCTGCTGCATACGAAGGATCACTCGCTGCCCGCGATGCTCGATGCGGCGACCGAGCGCAAGTATTCGGCGAGCGCCGGCGAGATGTTTTTCACGGGCGGCGGCGGGCAGGTATTCAGCAATTTCGAATCGAGCGACAACGGCCGCATCCTGACCGTGCATCGTGCTTTCCAGCATTCGGTGAATCTGGTTTTCGTGCGGATGATGCGCGATATCGTCCACTACGAAATGATCCAGACGTCGGGCCCGAGCACGCAATGGCTCGACGACCCGGCCGCGCGCAAGATGTATCTGACGCGCTTCGCGGATCAGGAAAGCCGCGTTTATATGAACCGCTTCTACACGAAGTATCACGGCAAGACGCCCGACGACGCGCTCGCCGCGTTGCTGCGCACGGTGCGCAAAACGCCGCCCAAGGTCGCAACGGTATTGCGTAGTGTCGCGCCCGACGCATCGCAGGAATGGTTCAACGTGCAGATGCGCGCGGCGCTCAAGGGCACACCCGACGAAGGCATTCTCGGCAATGTAGATCTGGCGGATCTCTATACGAAGTACAGCATCGACAAGTTCAACCTGAACGACCGCGGCTATATTTCGAGCGTGCATCCGCTCGAACTGTGGACCGTCAACTATCTGCGCACGCATCCCGATGCGAGCCTCAATGAGGTGCAGGAAGCGAGCCGCGACGCGCGCACCGATGCTTACAAGTGGCTCTTCAAGACGCGTTATCACGCGACGCAGAATCGCCGCATCAAGCGCATGGTCGAGCAGCGCGCGTATGAGGAGATCGGCAAGTCGTGGCGCGCGCTCGGCTACCCGTTTGCGAAACTTACGCCGTCGTATGGCGCGGCGATCGGCGCGTCGGGCGATCGGCCGGCCGCGCTCGCACAGCTGATCGGCATTATTTCGAACGGCGGCAAGCAGGTGCCGACACACAGTATTACGGACCTCGAATTTGCGAAGGGCACGCCGTATGAAACGCGCTTTACGCGCGCGCAGGCGCAGCCTGATCAGGTGCTGTCGCCCGATATCGCGCGTGTCGTGCAGTCGCTGGTGCGCGATGTCGTCGCGGGCGGCACCGCGCGCCGGCTGGCGGACGGCCTTCGGTTTCCGAATGGCCAGGTGCTGCCCGTATCGGGCAAGACCGGCACGGGCGATCAGCGCTTCAATGTCTATGCAAAGGGCGGGCGTTTGATCGAATCGCGCAAGGTCAATCGCACGGCGACGTTTGTATTCGAGATCGGCGACCGGTATTTCGGCACCATGACGGCCGTCGTGCATGAACCCTATGCGGGCCGTTTCGACTTCACGAGCGCGCTGTCGGTGCAGTTGGTGAAGTCGATGGGGGCTGCACTGCAGCCGCTGCTCGATACGCCGTCGCAGCGGGCGGAGAGGCGCGTCGCGGCGGCAAGCGGGCAGCCGGCGGCGAAATAGCTAGAGACCGGCTTCGGCCGCAGGCTTCAGAAAGAGTTCGTGCACGGGCGCGAAATGCGCGTAGAGCGGCAGAATCGCGCCACCCATGGCGCGCGCGTCGGAGCCGATCGTTCCCTCGAGCAATTGCGGGCGCACGATGCCCTCCCATTCGTAGCGGTCGAGCACGCGTTCGGTACGCCGAATGATTTCGCGCAACAACTGACGGTCCAGCTCGCCGTCGATCACCACGGCTTCCAGATCGAGCAACGCCGCCGCGTTGGTCAGCGCGCTTGCGATGGCGGGGCATGCGGTGTCGAGCCATTGCTCGGTCAGCCGCCACAGGTCCGCGGATAACGCGCGATGATCGTGCGCGGCGGCGGGCGGCGCGCCGGCCTCGGTGAACAGGCGCTCGAGCACGAAGCCCGATGCCGCGTGCAGCAACTGCCGCGCGGGGTCGCGTGCACGGCCGGCAAGCGGAATCGAACCGACCGCGCCCGCGTTATCGTGCGGCCCGCCATGCAGGCGCCCGTCGATCACGAGGCCGCCGCCGATAAACGTACCGACGAACAGATACAGGAAATGATGGATGCCGCGCCCCTGGCCCATCACGAGTTCGGCTGCGCAGGCCGCGGTTGTGTCCTTGGCGAACTCGACCGGCAAGCCGGTCATCGTCGCGATGCGCGCGCGGATATCGATGTCGCGCCATGCATCGAGCGCGTCGCGCGGTGCGCCGAGAAATTCGTGCCAGCCGCCTAACCATAATGGCGCTGCGACGCCGACGCCAACCACGTTGCGTTTTCTCGCTGCTCCTAGCGCATCGTTCACGCGCGCGAGCTTGTTTTCCAGTGCGGGAAAGAGCGTGCGCGGGTCCGGGTACGCATACTCGAGCACCTCGCGGCAGCAGACGCTGCCCACGAAATCCATGGCGAGTACGTCGAGGCTGCGCCGCCCGACCTTGATGCCGATCGTGTACGCGCCTTCAGGCCGCAGCGCAATCGGCACGGAGGGCTGACCGATGCGGCCGCGCACGCGCGCCTGCTTGACGAGCAGGCCGTCGTCGATCAGCCGGTCGATGATCATCGAAACGGTCTGCATCGACAGGCGCGTCAGCCGACCGACATCGGCCTTCGGCAGCGGTCCGTGCAAGCGGATCGCCTGTAGCACGATGCGCTCGTTGAACTGGCGCATGCCGACCTGGTTCGAGCCGACCGTGCGTTTGAGCGGCGAGCGGGTGCCAGTGTCCATGGTTATCGTGAGCGGGCTTTAGATGCGCACGCAAAGGTTGCTTGCGTTTGCGTGCGTGGCGGTCGTCGCAAGCATCATGCAATCGCCTTCACGTCCGCCTCTTTTGCGCCGGTCATGATCGCGACCGCTTCGGACATATGGATGTCCTTGCGATTCACGAGCGCCGCGCGCCGTCCGAGACGCTGGATATGGATTCGATCCGCGATCTCGAACACGTGCGGCATGTTGTGGCTGATCAGAATGACCGGCAGCCCGCGATCGCGAACGCGGCGAATCAGTTCGAGCACCATGTTGCCTTCCTTCACGCCGAGCGCGGCGGTCGGTTCGTCGAGGATCACGACGTGCCGCGCGAAAGCCGCGCTGCGCGCAACGGCCACGCCCTGGCGCTGGCCGCCCGAGAGCGTTTCGACGGCCTGACGCATCGAACGGATGCCGATTTGCAGGTCTTTCATATGGGCGGTCGCTTCTTCGAGCATGCGGCGCTTGTCGATCATCTTGAGCAGCGAGCCGCGCCAACCCGGTTTGCGCAGCTCGCGCGCCAGAAACAGATTTTCGGCGATGCTCATCGCCGGAGCGACGGCGAGGTCCTGGTAGACGGTTTCGATACCCTGTTCGCGCGCATCGAGCGGACTGCGGAATCGAACGGGCTTGCCGTCGAGACGGATCTCGCCTTCGTCGGGGACGGTGGCGCCGGACAGCGCCTTGATCAACGACGATTTTCCGGCGCCGTTGTCGCCGATCACGGCCATGATTTCGCCGGGCAGGACTTCGAAATCGCAGCCGTCGAGCGCGGTGACCTGGCCATAGCGTTTGATCAGGCCGCGTGCTTCGAGCACGGGCGTAGCGGCGGAAGCGGCGGCTGAAGAGGGAACGGATGTCGTCGACATGACGGGCTCCATGCTTGAATGCGGTGCCAAAGATGATTGTGCTGCTGCGTGAGGCGTCAAACGCCAGTGGTCTGGCGCTTAGCGCCCAGCGCCTAGCGCACGCCGCGTCGCGAAAGTTTGTCTGCGGCGACCGCGAGAATCACGAGAATGCCGGTAATCAGCACCTGGTAGACGGACGACACACCGATCAGCGTCAAGCCGTTACGAAACACCCCGACAATCAGCGCACCGAGCAGCGTGCCCGCGATCGAACCGCGTCCGCCGAACAGACTCGTGCCGCCGAGCACGACCGCGGTAATGCTGTCGAGGTTTTCGGTTTGACCGGCCTGCGGATCGCCGACGCCGGTACGCGATACGGCGAGCAGCGCGGCGACGCCGTAGATCGCGCCGGACAGCGTATACACGGTGAGCAGAATCTTCTGCGACGAAAGACCCATCAAACGCGCTGCTTCCGCGTTGTTGCCGAGCGCGTACAGATGACGGCCGGGCACGGTATCGCGCAGGACGAACCATGTCGCGAGATACATCAGCAGCGTCAGCACGGTGCCGTACGTGACTTCCGCAGGTCCGAGCCTGAACGTGCTGCCGAAGAACATGATCGCGTCGGGCAGGTTCGACACGCTTTCGGCGTTCGAGTAGATCTGCGTCAGGGCGAACGCGATGTTCAGCGTACCCAGGGTGACGATAAACGAAGGCAGCTTGATTCGCGTGATCAGCGCACCGTTCAGAAGACCGAACAATGCACTCGCGCCGATCCCGCATAGAATTGCCAGTATCGGCGGTACGCCGAGTACCACCGCGAATTTGGTCATGACGATCGAGCCGAACGCCATCACCATCCCGCACGACAGATCGATGCCGCCGGTCAGGACGATCAGCGTCTGGCCGATGGCGATCACCGCGACGACCATCGTTTGTTGCAGAATCAACGAAAGGTTTTGCGCGGACAGAAAGCGGTCGCTTTGCGAAATAAAGAATGCGCACGCAAGCACCAGAGCGATAAGCGGGCCGGCTTCGGCGAGCGTCGGCAAGCGGTCGGCAAATCGCCGGTGATGGTGGGCGGGGGCGGCGGGGGTGGGCGTCGACATGATGTGTTTCCTCGATGCGTTGATGCCACCGGCGCACACGCGCTTACCGCGCAGCGCCGGTCGATACGGTGATGCGGGTTGTTACTTGTTGCCCCAGCAGTTCTCGAGGCCGAATGCGGTGTCTTTGCTGTCGACGCCCGATTGCGGCTTGTCGGAAATCAGCGTGACGCCGGTATCGTGATAGCCGCTCGGCTTCTTGCCGGTCTTCGCGTATTCGACGCCCGCGTCCACGCCGAGCTGAGCCATCTTCAAAGGATATTGCTGCGAGGTCGCGGCGATCGCGCCGGCCTTCACGTTGCGTACGCCTTCGCAGCCGCCGTCGATCGATACGATCATCACACCCTTGTCTTTGCCCGCGGACTTCAGTGCGCGATACGCGCCGGCCGCGGCAGGTTCGTTGATCGTATAGACGACGTTGATGTCGGGCGCTTTCTGCAGGCAGTTTTCCATCGCCGTTTGCCCCTTCGCCTGGTCGCCGCGCGTGTCCTGGCTGCAGACGATCGACGGGTCGCCTTCCTTGATGCCGAAGCCCTTCAGAAAACCGTTATGCCGCAGCACGCCGACCGTCACGCCCGGCGCGAGGTCGAGTGTCGCGATCTTCGCGGGCTTGCCACCGAGCGCGGCCTTCGCGTATTCGCCGATCAGCACGCCCGCCTTGAAGTTATCGGTGGCAAAGAGCGCGTCGGTCGCGTCTTGCGGATCGGTCGGCGTATCGAGTGCGATCACGATTGCGCCGGCTGCACGTGCCTTCCTGATGCTCGGCACGATCGCCTTCGTATCGCTCGGCGTGATCAGAATCGCTTTTGCGCCGGCCGTCAGCATGTTTTCGATCGCGGTCACCTGGCTTGCATTGTCGCCGTCGAACTTGCCGGCTGCGGTCATCAACTTCGCGCCGTCTTTCTGTGCGGCGCCTTCGGCGCCCTGGCGCATCTTCACGAAGAACGGGTTCGTGTCGGTCTTCGTAATGAGGCCGACCACGGGTTGATCTGCTGCCTGGCTCGTGCCGATGCACAACACGGCCGATGCCGCCGCGCAAACCGCAACGATCCGCTTAGCGGCGCTCGGCACGCTCGATTTCTGGTTCATGAATACGCTCCTCCAAGTGATTGACAACGACGTTATGGACTGCAGTCGATTCGAATTCTCTGTGGATCGGGCGCGGAGGGCCGTGAGAAGCCTCTCGAATGTTGGCGCCGCTTGTCGCTTGTGACTTGCTGAGGTCGGGGCTGTGTCCCGCGACTAAATCAATTGGCTTTATTTAATGAGCGCGGCGACGGTGTGTCAAGGCGGAGGAATTTGCTGCGGCGCACGGTGAATTGCATGTGCCGATTGCGCCGAAGCCGTACCGGCATTGGCTCTGTGGACCGCGAGAGGCGATTCGCCAGGTTCGGGAAGTAGGGGTAAATATGGAGAAAAACGTTTGCTCTACCGTTCAATGTTCAGATCGCAAGGCATCCTCTCGATGTCTTTTCGACCTGTCGTTTCTTTTTTTCGCGTCGGAGCCATCATGCGAGGGACGTCCCGTCGTTCAAGGCATGTCGACGTCGACACTTCCTACACTGGCTCGCCCATGAAGCCGCGCTCCGCGTCAATCTCACATCTTTCCGTGTGCACGGAGATTCGAGTAGTAGATGTTGTCGCACGCAACGTGGGTCGGGTTACTCAGATTTTCCACCCACTCTTCGGTAGACATCGTCGCCGCATAGGTCGACTCCATAATGACGCTAATGATGCGATGCATCTCCTCGGCGCTCGCGTAGCCCGCCTTGTTCTTGTACGACAGCGAACCGGCCGCATCCGGCAAGAACTCGACGGCGTAGCCCTTGTGCATCGCTTCGCGTATCGTGGCGTCATTGCAGTTCTGCGTCATGTAGCCGATAACGGTCAACGTATCGATCTCGTGTTCCTTTAGCCAGTCGTCGAAGCCGGCGCTGGAAAATGTGCTTGGCAAAACTTTGGTCACGACATGGTCGTGAGGGCGGTCCGCAACGACAGGATGCAGTTTCGCGCCATCGCTACCCTCTGCGAATATCGGTGCGTCAGCCGGCAAGACGTGTTGCACGAGCACGACCGGAACGCCATGTGCGTTGGCGGCGTCAATCGCTTTGCCGATATTCGGCAACGAGGATTCGACAGGCGGATATTCGATGCGGAAGTTACCCGTGACGTACTCATTCTGGACGTCGATGACAATCAACGCGCGGCGCGGTGCTTGCTTTGACATGGTAGTACCTGTGAAAAAGGCCGTCAGCGGACGACAGTTAGTGAATAAAGACAACTAAGTTTCCTGCGAGCACCTTCATACCGCCGGACCAGCGCGCAGCGCTCGCTGCGTTTATAGCGTGACAACCTGTAGTACGGCTTGCGCAAATGCACTGGGCGTTTCCTGTGGCAAGTTATGTCCGATGCCGCCGCTGATGTCACGGTGCTGATATTTGCCGATGTACTGTCCGGCATAGGCGGCGGGCGGCTGATGCGGTGCGCCGTTTGCGTCGCCTTCCAGCGTGATCGTGGGCACGGAAATCTTCGGCGCCTGCGCCAGCCGCTTCTCGAGGTCGTCGTATTGCCGCTCGCCCTGTGCGAGTCCCAACCGCCAGCGGTAGTTATGAATGACGATGGCGACATGGTCCGGATTGTCGAACGATTGAGCGGTGCGCAGGTATGTGGCGTCATCGAACCTGAATCGCGGCGACGCGCGCTGCCAGATCAGCTTGTTGAATTCGTCGCGCTGCTCCGCGTATCCGGCCGCGCCGCGCTCAGTGGCGAAGTAATACTGGAACCACGCCTGCAGTTCGACCTGCGGCGGCGCAGGCTTGCGATTGGCTTCCTGGCTGCTGATAAGGTAACCACTCGCCGAGACGAGGGCGCGACAACGTTCAGGCCAGATTGCAGCGATGATATTGGCCGCCCGTCCGCCCCAGTCGAAACCCGCCAACACCGCCTTGTCGATCTTCAACGCATCCATCAGGGCAATCACGTCTACCGCGAAGATCGATTGCTGGCCGTTGCGTGGCGCGCTTGGCGAAAGGATGCGTGTCGAGCCGTAACCCCTAAGGTACGGCACGATGACGCGGTAGCCCGCGGCCGCCAGGAGCGGGGCCACGTCGATGAAACTGTGAATATCGTGGGGCCAGCCATGCAGCAGGATGACGACTGGCCCGTTCGCCGGACCTTCCTCGGCATAGCCGATACTCAACCCGCCGGCCTCGACCTGACGAATCGGACCGAACGAAGCGGATGACGCCGTCCGCGGCGGGGACGTGGTCTGATATGCCGCGCTCGCATGGACGGTTCCGGCACGGTCCAGCAAGGTTAGAGCGGCGAGCGCCGTGCTGCTGCTCAACAGGCGGCGGCGCTGGGTGCTGATTGGATTCGACATGTCTGAAATGACTGTGGGCAGGTACGTGGCGTAATCGGGGTGTCGCTCGTGAGCGGCCCGGCCCAGGTTGCATGGCATCCGTGGGCCGGGAGATCGATGGCTCGACTCAGATGTTCGACAGGTCCGGATAAAGACCACGCACCGGGCTCACGGCTTCGAGCAGCGAAGCGAGGTGCAGGATCGTCGACTCCGCCAGCCACGGCGCGACGAGTTGCACGCCGACCGGCAGCCCTTCACGGCTCGTACCGAACCGCAGCGACAGGCCCGGAAGCCCGGTCACATTGAGCGGCGCAGTAGCGGTCATGACGTGCAGCGAAGACACCGACTGGCCGTTGATGTTGAATTCAGCGGCGTCGTGCGCGTGTGCCGGCACCGTGGTCACCGGGGTAAGCAATGCGTCGTAGCGCTGGAAGTACTCGGCAAAGCCGTCGCGCAGTTGTTCCGCCTTCTGCTCCGCGTCGACGAAATCGGCGATCGACGTGTCCGGCGTGTCATAGACGCCCTGAACGTGCTTGAAGATCTTGTCTTCGTGCCCGGCCGTCACCTTCTTGAAAGCGGGCTTGGTTTCCATGACCTGAAGTTTCCAGAGCAACTCGAGCGCGTTGATCTGCTCCAGCACCGGAATGCGCACCGGCTCCACGGTGATGCGCAGGCCCTTCAGCGCTTCGGCCGAGGCCAGCACCGTAGCGGCGACGTCAAGGTCCACGGGAGCGAAAGCATCGATCAGCACGCCAACCCGAATCGGCCGGCCCGGTTTGGATACCACGCCGGCATCGAGACTCAGCGGCGCCGTCGAAAAACCATCTGCGCCGTCAGGACCGGCCAGCAGCGAATAGGCGAGTGCGATGTCGCGAACGCTGCGCGCGATCGGGCCAATGTGCCAGAAGCGGCGCGGCACGCGCGGCCAGATACCCGTCATCGGAATCCGCCCGTGAGTCGCTTTCAGTCCGACCACGCCGGTCAGCGCTGCCGGCCCGCGCACCGAAATCGCGACGTCGGTGGCGAGCCCGAGTGGCGACATCAGCGCTGCGACGGCCGCCGATTCGCCGCCGCTCGATCCACCCGGCGTGCGATCGAGATTCCACGGGTTGCGCGTGCGTCCCGAAAGCAGGTTATCGGTTTCGATCCAGAACGAAAACTCAGGATGGTTGGTTTTCGCCAGCAGAATGCCGCCCGCCTTTTTCATGCGAACGATGCTCGTTGCGTCGGTGTCGGGAACGCGGCCCTTGAAGATAGGCGAGGCACGTTGCGTCAGCACGCCGGCGGTGTCGATGGAATCTTTCGCCGTGAAAGGAACGCCATGTAGCGGCCCAAGTTCTTCGCCTGCCATCACCGCTGCTTCCGCGACCCTCGCCGCTTCGAGCGCGTCGTCGGCGACCGTGACGATGGCGTTGATTTTGGAGTCGACTGCATCGATACGATTCAGATGCGCTTGCACAACCTCTACCGGCGAAACTTCCTTGTTTCGAATCAGTTCAGCGAGGCGGGTTGCGTCCTGGGAGATAAGTTCAGTGCTCATTAGAAACTCTCAAAGTGTCGGAAAAGTAGCCAACAAGGTCAGGTTTTTAGACTGCCTAACGTTTGTTAGGGCGAAGATTAGGCGCTATACTTCCTTTCGTCAACATCTTTCGAACGGACCACATGGATGGCGGCAGCGGCAAGCGCGACGCTTAGCGTGAGCTGACGGAATTGTCGGGCGGTATCCCGAACGGCGGAAACTGAGGCAAACTACGCTCGGCAACCCGGCAGCACCGCTGTTCCGAGGGCAGATTCATAAGTCAAGCCGCCACTCCGAATGCGAGGCGGTTCATTTTCATCGAGGGGAAATTCGTGGCGAATCAGGAAAGCACAAGTTCCAGTGACAAGATCCTGCTTGCCGCAACGAGAATTGCGCAGGCGCACGGCTACGGTGGTTTGAACCTTCGTACCTTGGCTCAGGAAGTGGGTATCAAGGCTGCGAGCCTGTACCACCATTTCCCGAGCAAGGCCGATCTCGCCGCGGCTGTCGCGAAGCGTTACTGGGAAGATGCGGCGGCGGCGCTTGAAGTGCTGTCTGCAAAGACCCCCGATGCGGCCGATTGCTTGCGTAAGTTCCCGGGGACCTTTCGTGCGTCGCTCGAAAACGACAACCGCATGTGTCTGGCCAGCTTTATGACCGCCGAATACGACGATCTGCCCGACGTCGTGAAGATCGAAATCCAGGCTTTTGCCGACGTCAACGTAGCATGGCTTGGAAAAAATCTTGTGGCGGCCGGAATCGTTGGCTCCAGGGACGCCAAAAAGCGCGCGCGCGCCATATTCGCTGCAGTTTCGGGCGCGCAACTGATGGCGCGAGGCCGTTCCGATATCAAGCTCTTCGATGCGTTGATCGACAGTTACCGGTCGGCCGGACTGTTGCCCGAGTAGGAAAGAGAAGGCCGTTCTCCTACCGCGAGACCGGCCTTCGCTCCCGGCATCGTTTGACAGCTCGATGAAAAACAGGCGATGAATTCCGCTCCCAGCTTCTTGAGATTGCCAAAGACAACACATTAGGGTCTGCCAAGAATGCGAGCCTCGAGAATAAATCTCTGCAAAGAAGTAATGATTGAACGAGTCAGGCGGCTCCGCCCAACGGGTGAGTAGCGCTCAATGCGCATCGGGCGGAGGAGCCGCATTCGTGATAACTCGTGTAAAGAACGCGCAAATGAGACCCACGCCGAAGCACAGCGCGACGGCAAGGAACGTGTCGGCGAATGTCAGCGTGAGTGCCTCGCGCATCACAAGGGATTGCAGCATGCTCATACTGGCATTGGCGGCATTGAGCGTGTCTCCGGCTACATGCGAGAGCCGTGCGGCCTGCTGTTGAAAAAACGCCCCCACTACCGGTCGGCCGACACTGACGTGCTCCGCGAGAACTTCATAATGGAAGTTCAGGCGATCGTTCAACATCGTGCTTACGACCGCAATGCCGATCGCACCGCCTAGATTACGCATGAGGTTGAAAAGCCCGCTCGCCGCTCTGAGCCGCTCGGGCGGCAGGGATCCCAATGCCAGAATGACAATGGGCGGAATGGCAAACTGCTGGCCGAATCCGCGTAGCGCCTGAGGAAGCAGCAGTTGCTGCCAGCCCCAGTCGTTGGTCAACGGTACATAAAGGTAACAGCCGATACCGAACATCGCGAGACCTATCATCATCAGGAAACGCATGCTGATGAATTTTGCAAGCCGGCTATAGACCACCATGCCGAGCAGCTGGAAACATCCAACGGACAGTAATGCAACGCCCGTTTGAAGCGAATCGAAGCCTCGCACGCGTGTGAGAAACACAGGTGTCAAATAAACCGTGCAGAAAATGCCGATACCGATGATGAACGACAAAAGGCTGCAGATTCCGAAGTTGCGCACAGCCAGCGCTCTCAGGTCGACAATCGGTTCTCTTGCGGTGAATGCATGCACGAGAAACAGAAAACCACATATGGCGCAGATCCACGCATACGTGAGAATGGCGTCGTCGCCGAGCCAGTTCTTGCGCGGCCCTTCTTCAAGCACATACTCAAGGCAGCCCAAACACCCGGACATCAGTAATACGCCTAAATAGTCCCCTTTCTTGAGGAGGGAAAAATTCGCTCGATCAAAGTTCACGTACCGGGGCACAAACAAGGTCACGGCAATGCCCGGTACAACGTTCAGATAGAACAGCCAGTGCCATGACCACTCGGACGTCACCCAGCCCCCGATAACCGGACCGATCGTTGGGGCAAGCGTCGAGAGCGCACCGATTGTCGTTGATGCGGCGAGTCGTTGCTTCGGCGGGAAGATCACAAATACGGTTGTATAGACGGTGGGTATCATCGCGGCGCCAAGCGCGCCTTGCAGACCGCGAAACAGGATCATCGAATCGATGTCCCATGCGAGTCCGCAAAGCATGCTGGTGACCGTAAAACCGAATGCGGAAAATGTGAATACCCAGCGCGTGGAGAAAACTCGCGTCAGCCAGCCCGACATCGGAATGACGATAATTTCCGCAATTAGGTAAGACGTCTGCACCCATGACAGCTCGTCCTGGCTGGCAGAGAGCCCACCTCCAATGTCGCGTAGCGATGACGCGACGATCTGGATATCGAGCGTTGCCATGAAGAAGCCCAGACACATAATGCCGAATGCGAAGAGCTTCGTACTCGTTGGCAGGTCCATGGGATTCGGCAGTGGTGCATCGGTAGAGGCGCTCATGATGTCAATTGGTGTATATGCACATTCTTGCAACTAAAAGAAAGCGATGCGCTTTTCCAGTTGTCTCTGAGATTAAGCCCCGATACCGCTTTGCGCGTTCTGTTCCGCAGCCGTAGGGCAACACATTCGATGGATTGACAGTCTACTAATGCATATGCACATATTCAAGTGGAATTTCACTGCCGTGATCCGAAATGCCGGGATCTCAAAGCGGCAAATAGATTTCATTAAATATACTTAGTATCTGCTTGAGCAGGATACACCGATGACTGATTTGTAGAATCTCCGTTACCGATTCCGGTCAGGCCGGCCTGAAGCGGTGCGCAGCGCCCTGCTCAACCGGCCGCCTGTTGCTCAAATGTCAGGGCGCAGGCCACGAACCGGGCTGACCGATTCGAGCATGGTTGCCAGGTGAAGGATAGTGGACTCCGCTTGCCAGCTGCTAACGATCTGAACGCTGATCGGTAGTCCTTCCTTGCTCGTCCCAAACCGCATGGAGATGCCGGGCAAGCCCGTGACGTTAAGCGGGACAGCCGCACCCCGGATGTAAGAGACGTCCAGGGTCTGACCGTTGATGGTGAGTGCATCGATGCCATGCTTGTGAGCCGGAATCGGCAATACGTGAGTAATTAACGCATCGTACCTCGTGAAGAATTCGGCATATCCGTCGCGCAGACGCTCGGCGGCTAGCTCCGCGTCAATATAGTCCTTCATGGATACATCGGGCCGCGCGAGCATTTTCGTTGTCGTCTTGTACAACCCGTCAGGGTGGTGTCCGGCAGTGGCTTCCGCAAATTCCCGTTTCATTTCCATAACGTGCAGACGGTTGAACACGTCATTCGCGAAGTCTCGCGCGAGCGCGGGTATACGTACCGGCTCAACAAGGCATCCCACGTTCTTCAGCGCTTCCACGGCCGCTTCAACAGTGGCAACAACTTCCGGATCGACCGGGCCGAAGCCGGGTTCCACCATCCAGCCCACGCGCAGCTGCCTATGAGGCTTAAGGAGCGAATAACCCGTTCCCGCATCGAACTGGACGGTGCTGGTCGCGAAAGCGTCCTGGCCGTCAGGACCGCACAACTGCGAAAATGCGAGTGCAAGGTCACGAATACTGCGAGCCATGGGGCCGACATGCCAGAAGCGGCGCGGCGCGCGCGGCCAGATTCCCGTCATCGGCACGCGCCCGTGCGTCGCCTTCAGCGACACAATTCCGGTCTGCGCGGCGGGTCCGCGTAATGAGTTTCCGAGATCAGTGCCGAGTCCGATCGGCGACATACCTGCCGCGATGGCCGCCGATTCCCCGCCGCTCGAACCACCGGGCGTGCGCTCGAGGTCCCACGGATTGTTCGAACGGCCACTGAGAAGGTTGACGGTTTCGAATGAGTAGGAAAACTCAGGAAGATTTGTTTTTGCCAGCAGAATGCCACCGGCCTTCTTCATGCGGGCGACGCTGGTCGCGTCGATGTCGGGTACGCGGCCCTTGAAAATCAGCGAGCCGCGTTGGGTCGGCACGCCCGCGGTGTCGATGGAGTCCTTCACGGTAAAGGGCACGCCGTGCAGCGGCCCAAGTTCATGACCTTGCAGCACCGCGGTCTCTGCTGCCTTCGCGGCTCTCAACGCATCCTCTGCAACCGTGACAATGGCGTTGACTTTTGGATTGACGGCCTCGATTCGATCAAGATGCGCCTGAACGACCTCGACGGGTGAGATCTTCCGTGTGCGGATTAGTTCAGCCAGTCCTGTCGCGTCCTGATACAAGATCTCTGACTTCATGGTCGAACTCCGATGTTTAACAGTTGCTGGCGAAAGCCGATGCCTGACCAACGATAACGTGCTTTACTACCGAACGTTTGTTAGGCAAAATTCTAGATCCTATCGTTCGAGTCGTCAACGCGTGTTTTCGAAGGGGGTTTGCAAGCTGCCTTCTCTGTGGCCACCATCAAGCTAGTGCCTAAGCGAGGCGGCCCAGCGCCGTCGAAACGGTTAAAGTTTAATTTGACGAGTTACTGGCGGTCATGCGAGGTTCGACGTCTGGCGCTGCGGCGAGTCAGCCTTTCGACGCGTGAGAAGGAAACTTGCGAGTCGTTGCCGAACGCCCTCGCTAAAACGGCAGTTACTCACCATGTTTACCAAGTAGGAGAAATCGTGAAGGTTTTTTATGACAAGGATGCCGACCTTTCCCTCATCAAGGGCAAGCAGGTCACGATCATCGGTTACGGTTCGCAGGGCCATGCGCACGCACTGAACCTGAAAGAAAGCGGCGTGAAAGTGACGGTCGGTCTTCGCAAGGGCGGCGCTTCGTGGAGCAAGGCTGAAAACGCGGGCCTCGCCGTGAAGGAAGTGGCCGAGGCAGTGAAGGGCGCTGACGTCGTCATGCTGCTGCTGCCGGACGAGCAGATCGCCGAGGTGTACAAGAACGAAGTGCACGCGCACATCAAGCAGGGCGCGGCACTTTCATTTGCGCACGGCTTTAACGTGCACTACGGCCAGGTGATTCCGCGTGCGGACCTCGACGTGATCATGATCGCGCCGAAGGCGCCGGGTCACACGGTGCGCAGCACGTACTCGCAAGGCGGCGGCGTGCCGATGCTGGTCGCGATTGCGCAGGACAAGTCAGGCGCGGCGCGCGAAGTCGCGCTGTCCTACGCGGCGGCCATCGGCGGTGGCCGTGCCGGCATTATCGAAACGAACTTCCGCGAAGAAACCGAAACGGATCTGTTCGGCGAACAGGCCGTGCTGTGCGGCGGCACCATCGATCTGATCAAGGCCGGTTTCGAGACGCTGGTCGAGGCAGGTTACGCACCGGAAATGGCCTATTTCGAATGCCTGCATGAAATGAAGCTGATCGTCGACCTGATCTACGAAGGCGGCATCGCGAACATGAACTACTCGATCTCGAACAACGCCGAGTACGGCGAGTACGTGACGGGCCCGCGCATCATCACCGACCAAACGAAGAAGGTGATGAAGGATGTGCTGAAGGACATCCAGACGGGCGAGTACGCGAAGAGCTTCATCATCGAAAACCGCGCCGGTGCGCCGACGCTGCAATCGCGTCGCCGTCTGACCGCAGAGCACCCGATCGAGCAGGTCGGTGCCAAGCTGCGCGCCATGATGCCGTGGATCGCGAAGAACAAGCTCGTCGACCAGTCGAAGAATTGATACGTGGTCTGAAAACGTGTGAGGCCCGGCTGATGTTGTCCACGCGACGTCGGCCGGGCCTCTTCGTGTGTGTCTCTAACGGAAATTCAGATTTGACTTTTACTCAACTAACGAAGGAGACAAACATGAACCGTACGGAGAATATTTGAAGGAGGGCGATGGAAGAAAAAAACAGGAGTTGTCTGTTGATCGTGCCGATCGAAAGCGCGTCGCTTAGGCTAAAAACGATACCAAGTGCTACATAACTCCAGGCCAATACAAAATCCAGGTAATCGACTTCGCGCGTGATCGCGAAGGCCATGGACAGAACGTAAAAAATAACCGGTGCATTCAGCAAACCATCGCGATGGGGATTGAGCCAGATCCCGTCTCTCAGGGAGTCGATCGCGATCGTACGATTTGATATCCACTGCGCACTACCGCGCATCGGGATGCCGAAAATCAGGGTGAGTAGAAAGCCAACGAGCCTGCGCCCCCAATGCCAGATCGACGTCCATGTTGCCAGAACAACTGCAGGAAGAAGAATTGAGTGGTGGATGCTCACCATCGGCCGCCATAGAACTCGTTCGAATGATAAAACAGCACCCGTTGCAATTTATTCCCGGGTCTATACGCTGCAAATCCGGAAAGGGTTCCCTTGAGCGCGTCGTTGACGTAGTGTGGCTATAGACGATACGTACAGGCCATTTCGATACCGCGGTGACTTCTCTTTGCAGGGAACCCAGCCCGACAAGCCCATTTCGACGACGCGCTCAAGTATCTTATTCCGACTGATGGGCATATCTTCACGGCGGCGAAGCGCGCCTAGTTGTTGTTCTGGGCCAGGGCGCCGCTGCTGTTGCTGCCGCCGAACAGGGCCGTGAGGTAGTTCTGGTTCGTTTGCGCCTGTGCCATCAGCGTATCGAGTGCGGTGAACTGATCGTTGTACTGCGACATCAGCACCGCCTTGTAGTCGTCCAGATCGTCCTGCTGTTTCGACAGGCTGGTGATATCGGCGGTGAGTGCGTCCGTGCGCGACTGGATAATGCCCTTGTCGGGGGACGTGTACGCGGTCAACATCGAGTCGAGTTGCTGAGCGATCCCGTTGGTGTCATTGAACAGCGCACTAATCAGCGCGGGGTTGTTTGTCACTGCGTCGTCGAGCGTGGGGCTGTTAGCATCCGCGTCGATCTGGAGCTGGGCAAACGGCTGGGGATTCGTAGCCGTGTCGACTTGCAACGAAATGCCTAGCGAAGCGAGGGTGCCCGCGATGCCGCCGCTCGATACCGCGCCGCCCGCAATGCCGCTAAGCGACGCGCCGATCTGGTTGATCATTTCGTCGCCTAGCAACGTGCCGCCAGTGCCGGACGTGCCCGCAACGTTCGGCGCGGCAAGCGAGTTCAACTGATTGATTACCGCGTTATAAGCCGTGACGAACGAGGACAGTTCACTCTCAACCGAACCGTGGTCCGGTGCGACGGTCAGTGTTTGCTGGCCGATGGCTTTAGCATTGGTCGGATCGAGCGTCAGTGTTACGCCGGGAATCGCGCCCGAAATGGTGTTCGTCGAACTCGTGACGAGCTGATTGTTAATGGTCAGGCGCGCGTCCTGCGCAGCCTGCGATTGCGTCCAGCCGCCGGACGGAGAAGAGACCGTCGACGAGCCAACCGGTGCACTCGAATCGGTGGTGACGGACGAAGTGACTTCAAGCTGACTGATCGGGCTGGTACTGCTGGTCGCATTTTGCACGTCGACGCTGATCATGCTTGATGAGCCGGTCGATGTGGACTGCAAGCTGAGCGACTGGCCGTTGGCGCCATTGATCACCAGTGCCTTGACGCCGGGATTGCCGGACTCCGAATTGATGTCGTTTGCAATGTCCTGAAGGCTGTCGTTCGACGGGTCGACGGTGACCTGAAACGATTTCGCGGTCGATCCGCTGCCTAAGGAGATGACCAGCGTCCCCGAGCCCATTGCAGCCGAGTCCGCCTGAGAGAACGAACCCGACGTGATCGACTGCGACTGCGCGAACTGCGTCGTGTTGATCTGATAGGTGGCGCCCGATGCACCGCTAGCGGTCTTTGCCGTAATCCCGGCGCCGCTTAGCGTGGCCGTGGTCGATGAAAGTGCGTTGCCGCTCAGAAACGGCCCGATTGCCGCCTGCAGTCCGGACATGGCGGCCGACAGCGTCGCGAGGCTGCTGATCTGAGCCTCGTCCTCTCCAGCCTGCGCAGTAATCAATGCGGCCGGGCCTGCGGTTTTCGCTGTCGCCAGCGCGGATACGAGCGAGTTGACGTCCACCGTGCTGCCGGTCGAGGAGGAAATCAGCGATTGGGCGGCCTGCTGAACTGCGGTAGCGGCGTCTTGCGCGGCTTTTGCGGCTGCGGAGGTAACGGATGAGGTCGACATTAGGAAGCTCCATTCGGCCCGTCAGGCGGGTGATAGGTCATTGCGGATGCAGAACGCCTGGTGTTCGCCGGGAGCCGCGCGTGGGGGAGCCGCATGACATGACCACCGGCTCGCCCCGCGCACGTTACCTACCCGGAACTGCTTTGTCCTGCATACCATCTACAAACGATGGCGAGTAATCACTGCAACAGCTTCAGCACTTGTTGCGGCAATGCATTCGCTTGCGCGACGACCGAGATAGAAGCTTGAACCAGCACTTGCGTCTTGCTCAAATTAGCCGTTTCTTGCGCGAAGTCGGCGTCCATGTAACCCGACGCCGCCGTTGCGAGGTCGGTCGATTGGGCCTGCTGCGTTTGCGCAATCGCGGTGAAGCGATTTTGCACAGCGCCGAGCGACGCCTGCATGTTCGCGATCGTTGCGAGTGCGTTCTGGACGGAA
This sequence comes from Paraburkholderia edwinii, assembly GCF_019428685.1. Taxonomy (NCBI): domain Bacteria; kingdom Pseudomonadati; phylum Pseudomonadota; class Betaproteobacteria; order Burkholderiales; family Burkholderiaceae; genus Paraburkholderia; species Paraburkholderia edwinii. Next base: position 3,041,961 of record NZ_CP080096.1, on the reverse strand, counting down.
TTGATCGCGTTATTGGCACCTTCGGACGTGCTGACGTCGATCTGCGATACGGTGCTCGGCACATTCAGCTGGTTGATTTCCCCAAGCACGCTGCCCGCCGGTTGTACACCCGCCTGGGTCGAGCCGATGGTGCTGGCCGGCGCGTTGGCGAACGAAATCGTACCGCCGGCTGCCGTGTTAAAGAGACCCGCGGTCGCGCCCGAGCTCAGCTGGGTACCGTTCTGATCAACGTACTTGACGCCGCCCTTGCCATCCGATTCGACGCTGACGGTTGTAACGACGTTCGAAGCGCCCGCCGTTGCATTCAGGCCGGTCGAAGCGTCGAGGTCGATGCCCGAAATCTTGCCGAACACGGTATCTTCCGAAGCCGTTGCTGCGTTGGCGGTGATCGCGGCGTTGATGGAGGCGAGGTCGTTGGTAGGCAGGAGTGAATCCGACCCCAACGAGTTTAGCGACAGCGATGAAATGCCGTTGGTCGTCGTGACCGTAAAGAGTGCGGACGACGCTGTCGTCGAGATAGCGGCGTCGTTCTGGTCCTCGAACGTGAATCCACCGTTACCGTCCGAGATGATGTGGATTTCCGTTATCGCGCCTGCGCCGCTCGCTTCCGAGCCATTCGCGTTAAGGTTCAGGCCCGTCACTGTGCCAAGCGTGATGCCCGACTGAACGACGCCGCCGCCGAGCGATGCCGCAGATACCCCTTGGCTCAGATCGATCGCCACGGTTTGACCAACGTCCGCACCGACCTGCACTTGCAGGACACCGGCCGCGCCGTTTAGCAGGGTGAGACCGTTGTATTGCGTTGTCGAAGCAAGCCGGTTGATTTCCTGAGTTTGCTCCTCCACTTCCTTTTGCAGCGCTTGCTGGTTAGCCGGCGTCAACGTGCCTTGCAATGCCTCGTTTGCCAGCTGGTAGATGCGCTGCAAGCTGCTTGTCATGCTGCTCAACGCAGAGCCGATTGTCTGCACCAGTGTCACGCCGTTATTGGCATTCTGAATACCCTGGTTCAGGCCATTTTCCTGCGTCGTCATGGTCGTGACGACGGCCAGGCCAGCCGCATCGTCTGCCGCGCTGTTGATGCGCTTACCCGACGACAGGCGCTGAATTGCTGTGTTCAGGCTGCTGTTATTGGCGTTCAGGTTCTGCTGGGCGATAAGCGAGGGAATATTGGTGTTGATATCCATACGGTCCTCCTTGAAAAGGTAGCGTGGTGCACGACAAGGTTGAGATTAGAGGAGGCGCACATTGATCGATAGTTGCTTGCCTCAAAAGGCGTTGACGGCAGAAGGAATAGCATTTTTAGCGGCTTAAGCCTTAAAGGCTCGAACGGACAAGAAAATGTCCAGAGCGGTCAAACGTCGACTAAAGCATTGAATCAAGATGCTTGGCCATGAACATCGGGAAGTGCTTGAATAAGTAATAGCCGAACTATTTAGCTATAGGGATCCAAAAGGCTACCTGGTTCCTTTTAGGCGTCAAACACCCGGTTTGCTTATTTAGGAACCCGACGGTCCAAACGTACACAGTAACTGTGGTGATTCTCAAGTGAACAACACGTCTATACTGTCAGCCATGAGAGTGGCTGAATACCTTGGCGGACGGGATGCGTCGGTCGTTGAGCTTGGCAGCGGTGAGATAACCGCCTTTCTGGTTTCGCTAAGTCACGAATATAAGGACGCTAGATGCGAAAGCGCCGCGAGAAGCCTGGCAAGCAGGCTGACGATCGACGAGGCGATTTGCTTGCGGATGAATGCCGACGAATTCGCGGCATGTTTGAGCGCGCTTTCTGCGTGGTATAGGGAAGATATATTCCGCGAAGCCGGCTTGGCTCTCACGAAACGATTGGCTACGGACGACTCGCTTTTCTGGTCAATCAACAGCCAGCAGTTGGCCTCGTGTCTCGATGCGTTGAATAAATGGGACAAGGAACCGGTGTGCCGTGCTGCGGCCGTGCGACTGGCAACCAGAATCTTCGTCGATAAGGTTCTCGCCAATGCGCTCCACAGACATGAGATCGCTGGTGTCCTGAACGCGCTGAGCAAATGGCCCGATGAAGAGGTGTGCCGGGGCGCGAGCGTACAGCTTGCCGAGCGGATTGTCGGCGATCAACTGTTGCTGGCGCGGATGAATGCGCAAGAGGTTGCGAGTTGTCTGTACGCGCTGGGAAAGTGGAGCAACGACCGAACCTGCGAGGAGGCGGCGCGACGGTTTGCACGACGCCTCTCAACGGATGAGTCGCTAATACGGCAATTGAACGGCGTGCGTCTTACGCATTGTCTAAGCGGGTTGGGAACGTGGAGCGACGATGAAGCCTGTCATGCGGCCGGCCAAAGACTGGCCAGGCGGCTGACGGAGGACGGTCCCTTACGACATCATCTGAATGGCAGGCATGTGGCGGTCTGCCTGGATGCGTTAGCGAAGTGGTGTTCGGACGAGGTTTGTTCCAGCGCCGCCACTCGATTGTCGAGGCGCATCGCGTCGGACGCGTCTATATGTCATCGCTTAAGCGTGAAGCATGTCGTTAACTGCCTTGGCGCTCTTTCCAGGTTGCACGATTCGACAGCGACCGCGGCGGCGGCAATCAGGCTTTCGCAGCGCATTGTGGATGACATTTCGTTGGTGGAGCAAATGAACGGTGAAGCTATCACCGCGTGCCTGATCGCTCTGACGAGATGGTATTCCCAAGCCGCATGCCATGAAGCAGCCGTACAGATAGCAAAGCGTCTCGTTAAAGACGACGCGCTGCTTGTCGACTTCCATGAGCAGCAGCTAGTCCAATGTCTCCAAGCTTTGTCGCGCTGGGAGCATGGCAGCACTTTCGATGAGGCAAGCAGAATTCTTCAGCTGCGAATGCCAGATCGAGCTACTGCGGATGTGCAATAGCGGAGAGATACACCCCATCCGCTCACCTCGGGACGAACCAGGCAAGAAGCGGCGAAATTGAGAAAATGATGAACTTTGTTGCGCGTGCTCTCGAAAAGGAAACACCGAAGTTCGAGGATGAATGGTGTCGACTTGTGCAAAAAAACTGGAGCATGCAGTGCGCGTTTGACACGGGAGTCGAGCGTCAGCTCCTCACGGCGTCGTGGTTTATGGGGGACGTCCGATTCGAGGTTGCCGATCTGTCAGGCCAGCAGTGGATCTGGAAACCGGGGCCGGGCCTCGATAGCTGGAGAAGGAACACTGTCGTCGTATTCCTGACCGAGAGCGGCTCGACCGAGATCGAGCAAAACGGAAAGTCTGTACGGCTGAAATCAAACTCGTGTCTTCTTCTTGACGGCAGTGTCAAATATGCACAGGCATCAGGTCCGGATTCGCGCGGACTATTGCTTCGAGTGCCGAAAGCTTCGCTCGAAACAAGGGGAAAGATATCCTTGGGCCGTGATTTGCTCCTGGTCAACAATGCGTCGCCGGACGTGCTGATGCTGCAGTCAATGCTGACGGGCGCGGCAGCCTATGGCGAGGCGAGCAGCGTGTACACCAGATGGCGGGTCGCCGAACTTCTGACTCATTTGATGGGGGAAATTGCCGACGAGCTTGCAGCGCCCAACGGTCGGACGCGTCCTGAAATGATGCTAAGAAAGGTCAAACGTTTTATTGAGCGGAACGTCGGAAATGAAAACATTGACCTCGACTTCGTAGCGGGCGCCATGGGAGTGTCAAAACGGCATTTATCGAGAATTTTTGCGCAGGAGGGGACTTCTGTGATGCGCTACCTTTTGCAGCAACGGCTTGCGAAAGCGGAGAAGATCCTTGCGCACAGCGATGAAAGTGTTCGCATTAGTGATGTCGCGTGGCACTGCGGTTTTGTCAGTGCGGCGCATTTCAGCCGCGCGTTCAAGAGGCAATATGGCGTGAGTCCAACCACGCTCCAGTGCGCCGAACAGGAGGCAGTCAAATAAAGTGGGACCTGAGGGCTGTTCCCGCGCATAGGCCGTCGAGGGTAGCCGGCACTTTCCCGAGCATCGGCGTTCGGTCCATGTTGTTGTGCGGGAATCCGATCGGCAGCGCGCCTCACGCTTGAGAGCAGTAATCTCCAGAAATGTCGGCGAAAGGTTATATGATGGTCATCATATTAACCGGGAAAAAATTTTAGAATCGGCTGCGCACCGTGACAGTATCGTAGTCTGCGAGGTCGGCCGCGTCGGAGTGCGCATGACTTTCAGGGCGCGAATCGAATTGCGCCTGGGCCGCCAGTATCGACGGAAGTTGTCGCACGGCCCATTGAGCGAGAACATCGAGCGGCTCCGACATGCTTTTGCCAATAGCCGAGACGGAGTACTCGACGCCTGGCGGAGCCGTTTCGACAATACGTCGCGAGACCATGCCATTGCGTTCCAGGCGACGTAGGCTTTGAGTGAGCGCCTTCTGAGTGATACCGGGTACCCGCCGCCTGAGTTCATTGAAGCGGTGCGGTTGATCGCGAAGCGCGAGAAAGACTGTGAAAGTCCACTTATCAGCCAGTTGATCTAGAAGAACGCGACAGGCGTCCACTTCGGAAGAAATAACTTGCTCGAGCATACTGCAGTTCCGTTAAGGATACTTAGGAGTCGCGCTAATCTTTTTAGATAACGCACCAGACTGTACTATAGCGTTCACCGTGAATGTACGTCGCGATACAGCACATTTTCTACGCCTTAAAACGTTCGGCAGACATTTAAACGGTTGCGAGACTTTAGAGAATGATTTAGTGAAGCATATTGGATGGCTCGCTTTGCAGCGTCGTTATTTCATTTAAAGGTAACGGACTACTAAGAGGCTGTTGAGAAACCGCTTGCCGCATGAGCGCCGCTTAAAAGTCCGGATGCAGATTCCGGACCACGCTGACTGATTCAAGCGACGCCGTCGTTCGGAGGTTTAAGTTTTCAGATTGAGTCGGTCGTGACACAGCATTCCTCCCATGGTCGCTTGGGTGGTTGAACGGGCGAAGGTGCTCCTGGAAGCGGCCAACGCCGAAGCAACGGCGCCTACGGCCACGAGAACATCCCGGCGAGTCACAGTCATCGGTCTTCCTTCAGCGGAAAATGCAATTGTCCCGTTGAGGGTTGGGTCGGCGCGGTCCATCGACAATTCATATGGTGTATATGCACTAATATGAGTAAGCCAAACGGGATCCTGTATCCGAGGCCGCTTCTGGCGGGCGCCCCGTCCGTCCCGTTTGCGCAAATTGATAGACTACCTAACGTTGGTTAGGGTGCATGATAAGAGCGATAGCCCCACTCGTCAAGAATCTTCGTGTGCTCGATGCGCGCGGATCCTGGGGGTTGTTGAAGACCACGGCCTGGATGATGCCACCGTGCTGCCTTGCGCGCTGCTGTGCTCGGCATCGCGCGTTTTTCGATACACTCCTTCTGTCCTGTTGCCAGCTCGGTCAAAGCCGTCGCGGCGGCGGCCCCATGAATCTTCGCCGGCCAAGGTTTTGCTGCTCCGATTTCGCTAGCATTGCGCGCGCATTTTGATCAACGACGGCGCGCGCAGTAATCCAGCCACCCGTCATATTTACTTCCCACTTACATGGAAACGACTTCATATCGAACCGCCAGTGATATCGCAGTGACGCTACGTCGCCCCGACACACAGGCTCCCGTGCCGGTCATCGTCTTGTGCCACGGATTCTGCGGCATCCAGGAGTTGCTGCTGCCTGGATTTGCCGAGGCCTTCGTTGGCGCTGGCTATGCCGCTGTCACTTTCGACTACCGCGGCTTTGGTGCGAGCGCAGGAGAGCCTGGCCGCCTCGTCCCCGCCATGCAGATCGAGGACATTCACGCCGTTATCGGCTTCGTCAAGGAACTGCCTGGCGTCGACGCTAGTCGCGTCGGGTTGTGGGGCACATCGCTTGGCGGTGGTCATGTGCTGGCCGCAGCTGCGAGTGACCCATCGATCAAAGCCGTGGTGAGTCAACTCGGCTTCGCGGATGGCGAACGGGTCGTCACGCGCAATATGACCGAAGCTGAAAAGCAGGCATTCGTCGCGACACTGGAGCGTATGCACGAAAAAAAGCAGAGCACAGGCAGGGAGATGATGGTTGCCATCACGAAGGTGCTGACGGACCCGCAATCGAAGGCGTTCGTGGAGGAAAGCCGCCAGCGCTATCCGGCAATGGATATCAAGATTCCGTTTCTGACCGTTCGCGAGATGCTGAACTACAAACCGGGGGTGTACGCGGCTCGCGTTGCATGCCCGGTGCTGGTGGTCGTGGCGGGCGAAGACGGAGTGAATCCGCCAGACCACGGCAAGGAGCTCTTTGCGGCGCTTGGAACGCCTGTAAAGAAGCTTCATATCGAGGAAGCTGCCGGGCACTACGACATGTACGAAGGGCCGCACTTCGCGAGCAGTATCGACGTGCAGATTCAGTGGTTTCGCGAGCATCTATAGCGTGAACGATGACGTCGGGTGTTGCGGGCGACCATGAGGTCGCCTCACGCGCACCGGCACGGCTGGCTGGTGCAGTCACGGAGCCTAATGCTTCGCACAACATGCCTGAGTTTCCGGAGTTCGGAGGCAGGTCACGATATTGATGCGGAGAATCGTGAGATCGATCGCTTCGAAAACTCAAGGAGAAAGCCATGGCCGGTGTGGGTACCGAGAAAGTATTTGAAAACGATAAGATCATCGTATGGGACCTTATTCTCGATCCAGGTGAAGAAACGCCCGTGCACACCCATATGCATTCGTACATGTGGTACGCCATTGAAGGCGCACCGCTGCGCATCTTCGATGAGCACGGTAGCGATCTGGGCACCTTCGAGGTATCGACAGGTGGCGTCTACTCGTTACTGTGCGAAAACGGGTACCTCGAAATACTGTCGAGCGTTGGCAAAGGGATGCGCGTTCCCGCGACTCATAAAGCGCGGAATGAGGGAGATAAGCCCTATCGCGAGATATTGGTCGAGTACAAGTAGCTGATTGCGCACGAAGGAGCTACCGCTCCAGCTCATCGAACTCGATCTTGCCGCCTTTCATCACCAGCGGAATGCGCTCGCCTTGCCCCGTCAAGCAGGCGACATCTTTAAGCGGATTGCCATCGACGACGATCATATCGGCCCACGCACCCGGCGCGATGCAGCCGAGTTTTTCCGGCAAGCCCAGCACTTCCGCGCCGATTACCGTTGCACTGCGGATCGCCTCGGCCGCGCCCAGGACATCCGCGCGAATCAGAAACTCATTGCTTTGCAGTCGCTGCGACGGACCGAGCAGATCCGAGCCGAAGCCCATTTTCACGCCCGCGTCGCGATAGATTTCGAGCGAACGCTTCCCAGCTTCACGTACGTCCTCGATCTTCGCCACGCTTTCTTCCGCGAGCCCGTACTGCGCGCCTTCGCTTGCGAGCGCGTCGTAGGTGACGAGCGTCGGCACGACATAGGTGCCGGCCTCGGCCATCAGCTTCGCGGTCGGCACGTCGATCAGATTGCCGTGCTCGATCGTGCGAACGCCGCAGCGCACGACCCGCGCAATCGACTCGGCCGTATAAGCATGCGCCATCACATACGTATGCCGTGCACGTGCTTCGTCGACGATGGCGCGCACTTCATCTTCGGCGAAACCGAACACGCCGACCGGATCGGTCGGCGATGCGACGCCGCCCGACGCCATGATCTTCAGGTGGTCGGCACCCATCTGCAGCTCTTCGCGTGCCGCCTTACGTACTTCGTCGACGCCGTCCGCAACGCGCGACAACGCACCGACGCGCACGCAGCAGCCGCACGGCGCACTCGGGCCGATATAGTCGGAGCGTGAGCGCATATCGCCGTGACCGGCGGTCGGGCTCAGTGCACGGCCCGCGACGAACATGCGCGGCCCGACCGCAAGCCCGCTTTCGACGGCCTGCTTATGCGGCGCGTTTGCGCCGCCCGCATCGCGGACCGTTGTAAAGCCGCGCCGCAGCATGCCGCGCATAAGCGGCACCGAGCGTAGCGTGACGAGCACATTCGGCACATGCACGAGTTGCGACAGATTCAACTGCACAGCGACCACATGCACGTGCAGATCGATCAGGCCGGGCATCAGCGTCTTGCCCTTGAGATCGATCACACGCGCGGCCTTGCTTTGCAACGGCTGGTCGGACACTTCCTTCACCACACCGCTTTCGACGAGTACATCGCGCGTTTCGAGCAACTCGCCTTGCAGCGGGTCGAGTAGTGCAGCATTCCTGAATAGCGTGGATTCCACGACTTTCTCCTCGTTCAATCGAGCAGCGTTATATCGCTTCGCCTGCGGCGATGTCTTCAAGCGAGCGTCCACGTGTCGGTATGCCCATCACAAGCACCGAAATGGCGCCGAGCAATAGCACGATGGTCGTTGTGCCAAATACACCGCCAAAGCCGAATTTCGGAAACAGATAGCCGACGAGTATCGGCGACGCGATCGCGCCGATGCGTCCGATTGCCGACGCAAGTCCGGTGCCTGTCGTGCGCACGGCAGTCGGGAACACTTCGGCTGTGTAGGCGTAAACGCCGGCATACGTGCCGTTCATAAAGAACGACAGGCAAATGCCCGACAGCATGATCTCGCCGCCGGTCGACGCGAATGCCATGCCGAGTGCGCACGCGCCGCCAAGCACCATATACGACGCGATCGTCGCTTGCCGGCCGATGCGTTCGTTGAACCACGATGCGCTGAAATAGCCGGGCACCTGCGCAAGATAGATCGCGACCGAGTAGCCGAAGCTTTGCGTGATGCTCATGCCGCGCTGCACGAGCAGGCCAGGAATCCACGTGAAGAACGCGTAATAGCTGAAAGTGATCGATAGCCACATCAGCCAGGTCATCGTGGTGATGCGCACCTGCTTACCGATCCACAGTGCGCGGAAATTGGCGAGCAGCGTGCCGGTCGCCGCGGATGATGCGCCGCTCGTGCCGATCGGCTCGGGTTCAGGCAACGCAACGCCGGCCGTTATGAACTCGTTTTCGATTTTCCTTAGCACGCGGTCCGCTTCCGCACTGTGGCCGCGGCTTTCGAGCCAGCGCGGCGATTCGGGCAGCGCGCGGCGCCACCACAGCAGCATCACGACCGGCACCGCGGTGATGTAGAGCACCGCGCGCCAGCCTGCGGGAAACGCCGGCACGATGAAGTAACCGAGCAGCGCCGCGCCAACGAATCCGAATGAAAAGAAGCCGGCGAGCGAACCCGTAAAAAGCCCGCGATAACGCCGCGCGACGAACTCCGCGAGATACGGCGCGATGATCGCGCTTTCCGCGCCGGTGCCGATGCCGGAAACGATTCGCGATGCGAGGAACGCGGGCCACGAATGAGTCGTGGCGCTGACGATGGTCGCGACGCTATACAGCAGCAGCGCCCACATCATCACCTTGCGCCGGCCGATCAGATCGCCGAGCGTACCTGCAGACAATGCGCCGAAGAAATAGCCGATGAAATTGCCGCTGCCAAGCACGCCAGTCTGCACGCTCGTCAGCGCCCAGTCGTGACGCAGCACCGGCAGCACGAACGCAACGGCGGCGGCGTCCATCGCATCGAACGTGTAGCCGAGACCGCCCATCAACAGCAGGCGCTTGTGGAAACGCCCGAACGGCAGGCGCTCGATGCGGCCGGAAATCGTCGACACGGTTTGTCTCTCCCATTGTCCTGAACGGCGCTTAGAGAAGCGGGCGTCGTACCCTGCAGGGCCGATTCTAGGGCCATGCTTAACGTCACAAATATTTATAATCGTGATCCGCCATATAAGCGTGGTGAATGGAGGCGTGATGAACTTCAGGACGCTCGATCTGAATCTGCTCAAAGTGTTCGAGGCGCTGATGTCGGAGGGCGCGGTCACGCGCGCCGCGTCGAAGCTGTCGCTTACGCAACCGGCGGTAAGCAATGCGCTAAGCCGCCTGCGCGAAGCCTTCGACGATCCGCTTTTCGTGCGCAACGGCGCGGGCGTCACCCCGACGCAGCGTGCGATTGCGTTGTGGGGGCCGGTCGGCGAATCGTTGTCGCGTATTCGCGCGGCGCTCGACGAAGAAACGTTCTTGGCGGAGAGCGCGCAAGCGAGCTTTAGTCTTTCGATGTCCGACTATGTCGCGGGCATCGTCATGCCGCGGCTTGTTGCGCGCTTTGGCTCCGCGTCGCCGGGTCTGCGCTTTCACTCGGTGCCGAACCTGCTGCTCGATGCGCCGACGCTGCTCGAAGACAATCGCGTGGATTGCCTGATCGGCGTGTATGTGAACGAGACCTTGCCGCCTCCTTATATCCGTGCGCGCTCGCTATGGAGCGTCGACTATGCCTGCCTGATGCGGCGCGATCATCCGCTTGCAACGGCCGGCCGTCTGACCACGCGGCGTTTTCTTAACGCGCGGCATGTCGACATCAGCCTTGCGGGCCAGACACAACCGTCGTTCGATATTTTTCTCGCGTCGCGCGGTCTCAAGCGCAATCTTGTCACAACCGTCAACCACTATACGGTTGCCTGCGAAATGATTCGCTCAAGCGATTTGATCGCGGTCATGCCGCGCGACCTGTGCGAACGTTTCGGCATGAGCGGCGAACTCGTCGGCGTGCGGGCGCCGCTCGAGGCGCCCGAGCGCGTGATCAGCCTGTTCTGGCATCAACGCAATGAAACGGTGCCCGCGCACCGATGGTTGCGCGAGCAACTGGTGAGCATGTTCGGCGGTGCGTAAAGGTGCGTGAGGTGCGTGGGGTGTGTAACGGGTGCATAAGCGTGTCAGCGCATCTCGCAACTTGCTGGCACACTAGCGGTCTTGCGGGCGCGAGCCGATCCCAAATTGTGAGCTTCGAGGAGACATTCATGCAGATTCATCATCGCCGTTTCAGCCGTACCGGCTGGGACGTTTCAGAAATCGGCTTCGGTGCGTGGGCGATCGGCGGTTCATGGGGCGATGTGTCCGATGCGGACGCGCGAGACGCGCTGCATGCGGCGCTCGATGCCGGCGTCACATTCATCGATACCGCGGACGTGTACGGCGACGGCCGCTCGGAGCGGATCATTCGCGACGTGCTGCGCGAGCGCGGCGGCACGCGGCCCGTGGTCGCAACCAAAGCCGGGCGCAGACTGAGCCCGCATGTGGCCGACGGCTATACGAAGGCCAATATCGAAGCGTTTATCGACCGCAGCCGCGAAAACCTCGGCGTCGATACGCTCGACCTCGTGCAATTGCATTGCCCGCCCACCGATGTTTACTTCCGCCCGCAACTGTTCGACGGGCTCGACGAACTGGTCGCTGCGGGCAAGCTGCGCCACTATGGCGTGTCGGTTGAACGCGTCGAAGAAGCGCTGAAGGCGATCGAGTATCCGAATGTCGTATCGGTGCAGATCATCTATAACATTTTCCGCCAGCGTCCCGCGCAATTGTTCTTCCGCGAAGCGCAGGCGAAGAATGTTGCGGTGATCGTTCGCGTGCCGCTCGCAAGCGGCATGCTGACGGGCAAGCTCAACGCACAATCCACGTTTGCAGCCGACGACCATCGCAACTTCAATCGCCATGGCGAAGCGTTCGATGTCGGCGAGACTTTTTCGGGCGTGCCGTACGACGTCGCATTGGAAGCGGTCGAAGCGCTGCGCGCGGATGTGCCGCAAGGCGCGACGATGGCGCAGTTCGCGCTGCGCTGGATCCTGATGGAAAAGGCCGTATCGGTCGTGATTCCCGGCGCTAAAAACGCCGCGCAGGCGAAGGCCAATGCCGAGGCGAGCGCGCTTGGCGCCTTGACCGAAGAGACGATGGCCCACGCACGCCGAATCTACGATCAACTGATCGCACCGCACGTGCATCAGCGCTGGTAAGAAAACGCGCAAGCGGTCGTCAATGACAAAAACGGGTCGCCGGCAAAAGGCGACCCGTTTTTATTGCTTAAGCGCTCACGCAGACGGCAATGAATGCCGCATTCGCTATGCCTTATCGGTCGACGCCCGACACGCGCGCCGATTCGCTAACGAGCGGTCCCGCGCCGTAAGGCAGGTCGAATGCGGGCGATGAGTGCCGTTCAGCATGCGCGCGCCGCATCGGCTTCAAGACGAAGATCGCGAGCAGCGCCGCAACAGCTGCCATGCCGGCCGCCAGCATAAACACCGCGTGCCAGCTGCCCGTCGCGGCGGTAATGACGCTCGTGAACGGTACGAGCAGCGCCGCGGTGCCCTTCGCCGTGTAGAGCAAACCGGCATTCGTCGCGGCGAATTTCGGACCATACGTGTCGCCGCAAGTCGCGGGGAACAGGCTATAGATCTCGCCCCATGCGAAGAACACGATACCCGTCAGGATGACGAACGCAGTCGGGCTATGCCCATACCGCGACAGCAGAACGATGCCGACTGCCTCGATTGCGAACGCGATGAACATCGTGTTCTCGCGGCCGATGCGGTCCGACACCCAGCCGAAGAACGGTCGCGTCAAACCGTTAAGCACGCGGTCGATCGTCAATGCAAAGGTCAGCGCGGGCAACGTAAGGCCAACCAATGAAACCGGCGAGTCCTGCAAACCGAAGTCTTTGGCGATCGGACCGAGTTGAGCCGTTGCCATGAGGCCGCCCGCGGCCATCATCACGAACATCAGGTACATGACCCAGAACACCGGCGAACTCACCACTTCGCGAGGCGTCGCGTTGTAGATCGTGCGCTTGACCGCGTTGGCCGTGTTCGTTGCCGCGGTCTTTGCGCTTTCAAGCAGGCTTTTCGGCGGCGCCAGCAAGGCAAGGCCGAGCAGGAACACGATAATGCCCTGGCCTAAGCCGAACCACAGGAACGTCGCTTCATAGCCGCTGCTCTTGATCATGTTGGCGATCGGCACCACCGTTGCGGCCGAGCCCATGCCGAAGCCGGCCGCCGTGATCCCTGCAGCAAGGCCGCGGCGACTCGGAAACCATTTGAGCGCATTGCCAACGCAGGTGCCGTATACCGCGCCCGCGCCGACACCGCCGATTGCTGCCGCGAAATAGAGCAACGGCAGCGAAGACGCGACCGAGTTCAACGCCCACGCGAGCGCGCACAGAATGCCGCCTCCAACCACGACCGGCCTCGGTCCGAAGCGGTCGACGAGATATCCTTCAACGGGCACGAGCCACGTCTCAGTGACCACGAAGATGGTGAACGCCACCTGAATCGCCGCGCGCCCCCACTGATACTTCTCGTTGATCGGGTTGACGAATAGCGTCCAGCCGTACTGCATATTGGCGATCATCGCCATGCATATCACGCCGAATACCAGCTGTACCCACGGCGACGCCATCCACGACGACGCTTGTCCCGCCTGTTCCTCTCGATCCGATCTCATGATGTCTCCAATGTATGACTGCCTTAATTTATGTTTGTGGGGAGGAGACGACCGGGCTGTGTCGTCGCCAACCTTGACTCAAGCCTGGCAAAGGGCAGTTTTAGGGCCGGTCATAAGTCGATACAGTATGTGATATATCAAGTAAGTCAAGAGAAAGGATTGGCGGGGTTTTCACCAGGCGTTTTGTCGAACGAAAGGAAAATGAAGGCAGCGCATGAATGAGCGGGCGTCACCCAAAAAAAAGCCCGCCGTACAAGCGTCGGCGGGCGAGGACATGCGGCGAGACAAAGCGGGTTCGCGACATGCGTTACCTTTATAGTTGAAAGTAAATCGTAATGTAAAGTTTTTTCTTTGTAGGTGTTGGTGCGGTGCCGCACAGGCTTTCGCGAGGCCGCCTAAACGTTAGCGGCGATCGAGGAAAGCAAAGCGGCGAGCGCCGCGGGCTGCGTCACATGCGGCGAATGGTCGGACGATAGTGTATGCAGGGTGGTCGCATTGCCCATTGCGGCGTCGACGGTGGAAATCAGATGGTCCTGGGCGGCGGGCATCATCGTCGAATCGTTGGCCGTGCGAATGTAGTGCCGCGGTACGCTGCCGAAGCGCTCGCGCGTCATCTCGGACGGCGAGGTGAGCGCGCTCACCGGCTCATCGCAATGCAGTAGCGAGAGTTCGTCGTCGAGGGCGGCTTCGTCGATATCGCCATAAAACGCACGCCTGAGCAATTCGCGATACGCGGGGTCGGGGTTGCGCGGGTCGATGCGGGACGCGCCGGTTTTCAATGGATCGCCTTTGCCCAGCAAGCCGACCAGCGAGCCGTTCATCGATGGAAGCGCGCGAATCTTCGCAGGCACCTGACCGGGCGGCACCATGTACGCGGCGAGATAGACGGCCGCATGCACGAGCTCGGGGCGCGCTTGCGCGACGCCGGTAAGCGTCACGCCGCCGAGCGAATGGCCGACCGTAATCACGGGTAAGCCTGTTTGCCGATGCATATCCTCGATCCATGCAATTGCGGCTTGCGTGCGGTCGTCCTGCGTCACTCCCGAATTCAATGTCGGTTCGGCGGCGAATGCTTCATTGTCGCGCGGCTGCCGAAGATACGACGCCGGCTGCTTCGCTTGCGCACCGGCGCCGGGCAGGTCGTATGCACGCACGACGTGGCCACGCGCTTCGAGCAGCGGAGCCAGACGACGCCATGTGAAAGCGCCGTGCCAGGCGCCGTGGATAAGCAGAAACGACGGTTTTTCAGTGGGCATGTTATGGGCTAGCGTAGCGTTAAGGTTGCGTGTTGATGGTTACCGGATGGCTAGCGCGCATGCGATCCGGCATAGCATGCGCGCGCATCGGTTTCATCGATGGGTTTCATCCATATAACAATCGCTGCACGCGAAAATTCCTTTAGGCATTCGGGCGCTTTAGGCCTCTTTTAAACCTTTCAATTGTTTCGGCGTAAAAAACAGAACCTTACGTGCCGCATTCAGGTAGCCCTATGCGCACCGAAGTTCTGCTATGTTTCGTGCGCGCGGCGCGACCCGCGCGCCGCATGACTTCCTCACGCGCTCCCCGCCATGTCCATCAACAGTCTGCTGCAAAGCGCGTTTAGCCATCATCGTGAAGGTCGTTTCGATCTCGCCGAAAATCTGTACCTCGAAGTAATCAAGAGCGCGCCGACGCATTGGAGCGCGCGCTTCGGTCTGGCCGAGGTATTGAACCGGACAAACCGGTACGACGCGGCGATTGGCTGGCTGATGCCGATGCTCTCCGAAGATCCAGACGAATGTGTGCCGGTGCATCGCGAGATCGGGTTTGCGCACGCGAGCGCCGGGCGCCCTCAACGTGCGCTCGAGCATTTCAGGAGCATCCTCGAAAAGCAGCCGAACGACCCTGAAACATTGCACCTCGTTGCGAACTTCGAGCAGTCGCTGTATCTGAACGAGGAGGCCGACGCGCATTATCGTCGCGCGCTCGAGCACAAGCTGTTCGTCAGCGTGCCGTCGGCCGTCAAGCCGTCGCCATTTAGCGCGCTGTTCGTTTTCGCGCCCGGGCGCGGCAATACGCCGTTTTCGTATCTTGTCGAAGGCGCGCCGTTCGACAGCAACGTGCTGAACCTGCTGCAGGACTTCAAATACGACAACGAAGTCTTGCGCAATAGTGGCGACGTCGTGGTGAATCTGATCGCCGATGTCGATCAGTGCGGCCCGATGCTCGCGCTGGCGGAAGAGTTCGTCGAGCAGGTCGGCAAGCCGGTCGTCAATCACCCGAAACGGATTGCAAACACGGGGCGCGAATCGATTGCGAAACTGATTGCCGATACGCCGGGATGCATCGTGCCGCAAGCGCGCCTGTACACGACCGATGCGCTTCGCGCGCTGATTGCCGATGAAGCGGCGTTTCCATGGACGTTTCCGTTGCTGTTGCGACGGGCCGGCACGCACGGCGGCAACGACTTCGAGCTGGCGCACCTGATGTGGCAAGTGCGCGCCTTCGTCGAGCGGCACGGCGACAGTTGCGACTACTATCTGACGCCGTTTGTCGACTATCAGTCGCAGGACGGGCACTACCGTAAATACCGCTTCTTTTACGTCGACGGCGAGATCCTGCCGTATCACCTCGCGATCGGCGACCAGTGGAAAGTGCACCACGCAACGACTGCGATGGCGCGTACGCCGTGGATGCAGGAAGAGGAGCAGGCATTCCTCGACAACCCGGCAAGCGTATTCGGTGAAACGCAGTACGCCGCGCTGCGTACGATTGGCGAGTCGATCGGGCTCGACTACTTCGGCATCGATTGCGCGCTCGACACGCAAGGTGCGGTTGTCGTGTTCGAGGTCAACGCGTGCATGCTGGCGCACGGCGACAACGGGTCGTTTCCCTACAAGACCGCAAGCGTCGAGCGGATCAAGCGCGCGTTCCATGCGATGCTTGCGCGCATTGCTTCGGGCAAGGTTAAAGGGGATAAAGGGGAGGGCGAAGGCCAGCGCGGGGCCGACGCCAGTTGATCACGCTTCGAGTGCGAGCGTGGCGAATGTCGCGAGCCAATGCTCGCCCATATAGTCGCCGGCCACATGCTTGAGCGCGCTTTGCAGATGATGCCCGGCGGCATCGAGCAGCACCGCGCGCCGCGCATCGCTTTCGGGCAATGCTCGCGTAAGCGAGCGTTGGCACCACGCGCGGCTGAGGTTGAGCCCGTCGAGATGCGCGATCTTGCCGTCGCTGCGATCGGACACGGCCGCAGGCACGAATAGCGTAGCGGGTTCGCGTGACGCAAGCGCGGGCAGAAAGCGCATAAACCAGACGTCGAACTCAGCGGGCGCGAGCACGCGGCGCATCAATTCCGCCTCCATTAACGACGGCGACAGAAATTCGTCACCCGACGGTTCCCATGCCTGGCAGCCCGCATCATTCAGATACCAGCGTTTCGCGGAATCGACGATCAGCGTCTCGAGCCCTCTGCGCGAAGAAGACGCGCGCGCGAAATCGAGCGCGAGCGTCAGCGCGAATGCGGTGTTGAAGTGCGTGCCGACACGCAGCGGGTAGGTCGACTTCGGAAGAAATTCCTCGAAGCGTTCGACGAAAGCATCGGCAAGCGGCGCGAGCGATTTTGTCCAACGCGCGGCTTGCGGAAGCTTCGACGCTTCGACCTCTGCTGCGAGTGCCAGCAGCCACGCCCAGCCATACGGCCGCTCGAAGCCGCGGTTATGCGGCAAATCCAGATAGGCGAGTTCACCGGCAACGTTCGCGTCGGTGAAATGCGTGTCGACCACCTCGACGATGCGCGCGGCTTCGGGCAAATCCGGAAAGCGGTCGATCAGACGCAGCACGAGCCAGTAGCCATGCACGCACGAATGCCAGTCGAAACTGCCGTAAAAGATCGGGTGCAGCGAACGCGGACTTTTGACATCCTGCGGCCCGGCGAGCCGATGAGTCAGCTGGTTCGGGTACTCGCGCGTCAGGTGACCGAGCGCGAGGTTCGCGAATTTCGATGCGAGGGCGGCAGTGAACTGGGTGGTCATGGAAGCGTCGTCAGGAAGGGGCTATCTGCAAAGACTCGACGCCGCGAAGCTGGGAACGCTTGTGCCAGTGCAGATCGTCGAGATTGGTAATGCGCATGTCCGGCAGCCGGGAAAACAGCGTGCCCAGCGCAGCTTCGATCTCCATCGATGCAAGCCGCGCGCCAAGGCAAAAGTGCAGGCCGCCGCCGAAGCTCAGTATTTTGACATCCTTGAACGATCTGTCGATCTTCAATCTGTCCGGCTCGACGAACATGCCGGGATCACGATGCGCCGAGCCGAGCCAGACGAACACCACATCGCCGCGAGCGATCTGAACGCCCTCGACTTCCGCATCTTCGAGCGCGACACGCATGGTCGATTGAACCGACGTTTCATGGCGCATACATTCCATGATGACATTCGGCAGCATGGCCGGATTCGACCTGGCGAGAATCAATTGTTCCGGATGCCGGTGCAAGGAAACCAGCGAGTTGCCAATGATGTTGGTCGTGGTTTCATGACCGGCCACAAACAGAAGAAGAACGTTCGCGAAAAGTTCCTCGTTCGTCATCACGTCGCCGTTTTCCTCGGCCGCAACCATTTGCGATATGAGGTCGTCGCCAGGGTTTCGCCTGCGTGCCTCGAATAGCACCGTGAAATACCGGTGCAGTTCGAGCACCGAATCGTTAGCCTTCTGAAGCTGCTCCGGGCTCATGAGATTGACATCGAGCACGCTGGATGCATTGTCGGTTAGCTGCTTTATCATCGGCGCATCTTCCAGCGGGATGTTCATGATCGTGCAAATGATCTGCATAGGCAGCGGAAATGCAAAGTCGCGGATCACATCCGGTTCATCGCTGGCGATGAGCGCATCGGCAAGACGATGCGAAATGTCGTGCGACGCCTGACGAAAGCGCTCCAGCTGGCGAGCCGTAAATGACTTCATCAGCAGGGCGCGTACTCGCGTATGGACCGGCGGGTTCAGCCCGGCCAGCATGTGACGCGCCATGCGAAAAATTGGCTGCTCGACGGCGTTCTCGCCGTATCGGGCCTTCACACTGGCCTCGATGCCTT
This sequence comes from Paraburkholderia edwinii, assembly GCF_019428685.1. Taxonomy (NCBI): domain Bacteria; kingdom Pseudomonadati; phylum Pseudomonadota; class Betaproteobacteria; order Burkholderiales; family Burkholderiaceae; genus Paraburkholderia; species Paraburkholderia edwinii. The sequence continues at coordinate 3,023,675 of NZ_CP080096.1, read as the reverse complement.
TGCCGAAACGCCGGTCGAACAGCAAATCGTGCACAACCGAATACTGCCCGGTTACGTACAGCCCCGGGGAGAGTTTGACGAGCGGCCCGGCGGCGCGCATTTCGTCATAGAGGGGATAAGGGTTGGTAAAGAACGCAGCGTTCGAGAAATCGCTGAATTGCATCGCATGGGCTCCATCAGGCGGACAGTCGGAAACCGACACCAGGGGCCGCGGCGCGCTACATCAGCTCACGCGCGCGAAACCGGCCTATAGACTGGAACAGCCATGCGATAGCTGTTATTCCGGGTCACGTGCCCATTCGTGACGCTTCGTCACTTTTCTAGTGTCCTTCCGGGCATGTTTCTTCTGCTGCCGCCTCTCCAGAATTCCGTCGCATCGGTACCGAATCCGGATACACAGCACAAACGCTCTGGAGAAAATAGATGAGAGATGGAATGAATCGCCGGCGCCTGCTCAAAGGGGCGGTGGGTATGGCGGCCGCCGCGACATGGGGCGCGCTGACGGATCGAAGCGCGCACGCGGCATCGGCGCAGGCGCCCAAGCGCGCGGAGGCAGTGCGGCACGCCGGCTCCGCGTATGCATCGATCGACCAATGCCTGCAGCGCTCGGTTGAAAATGGTGTGGTTGCGGGCGTCGTCGCACTGGGCGCGACGCAGCGCGGGCTCGTCTACGAAGGATCGGCCGGCGCGACCGATATTCGCACCGGCGCGCCGATCGGTCCGGACTCGGTCTTCTGGCTCGCGTCGATGACCAAGGCCATTACCGCCACCGCCTGCATGCAGCTTGTCGAACAGGGCAAGCTGCAACTCGAGCAGCCGGCCGCCGACATCCTGCCGCAACTGAAGGCGCCGCAAATCCTTGCGGGATTCGATGCGTCAGGTGCGCCGATACTGCGTCCGGCGCGTAAGGCGATCACGGTACGCCATCTGCTGACGCATACATCGGGCTACACGTACAGCATCTGGAGCGAGCCGCTCATCCGGTATGAAAAAGCGACGGGCATGCCGGACATCGGCTATTCGCTGAATGGCGCCTTTGCCGCACCGCTCGAGTTCGAGCCTGGCGAGCGCTGGCAGTACGGCATCAGCATGGACTGGGTCGGTAAGCTCGTCGAAGCAGTCACCGATCAGTCGCTGGAAGTTTATTTCCGCGAGCATATCTTCGAGCCGCTCGGCATGCGCGACACGGGCTTCCTGATCGACAGCGAACAGAAGCGCCGCGTCGCGGCGATGCATCGCCGCCAGGCGGACGGATCGCTGACGCCGGAGCCATTCGAAATAAACCAGCGCCCCGAGTTCTTTATGGGCGGCGGTGGACTCTTCAGCACACCGCGCAACTACATGGCGTTTCTGCAGATGTTGCTCAACGACGGCGCCTACCGCGGCGAACGCGTATTGCGCCCGGACACCGTAGCGGCGATGTTCCGCAATCACATTGGCGATATTCAGGTCGTCGAAATGAAATCGGCTCAGCCGTCGTGGTCGAACAGCTTCGATCAGTTTCCCGGGCAGCCGCAGAAGTGGGGGCTGTCGTTCGACATCAACGTGCAGCCGGGTCCGCACGGCCGCAGCGCGGGCAGTGTGAGCTGGGCCGGACTGCTAAACACATACTTCTGGCTGGATCCTGTGAAACGCGTTGCGGGATCGCTCTTTACGCAGACGCTTCCTTTCTACGATGCGCGTGTCGTCGATCTGTACGGGCAGTTCGAAGCGCGGCTTTACGACGGATTGCGGCATGCGTAACGACTAGGTTTGCGTGCTCTTGCGGCGCTGTACTTTTCCAAAATGGAAAGCCAGGGACAGCGCCATGACCAGGCCGCCGAACAGGGCGGCCACGCCATCCGGTACAGCACCGGACATGTCCCAGCGATACCAGGCAATAACCGACGCGATAACGAGATTCACGAATCCCCACACGACGTTCACGATCGGCGATGAATCGCCCACCCCTGGTGGGCGCGCAAAGGGAGTAGGGAACAGGCGACCCTGCAGGCCTGCACACAGGTGAGGGATCGAATTACATAGAAACGCGCCGACAAGAAACGGCCAAACGTATTGCATGGTGACCTCGCGCATAGGTAGCGTTAAAGACCTGAATATGCCGGTATCGCGGGCTGCTTTGCGAATATCCCGACGTGTTCCGTCAGATTTCTTTCGATCTGAAATACGTGAATATGCAAGTTTCGGTGAATCGTACATGCATGTTTCTGCGTTAGCGTGTTATTGAATACTCAAATATTGTTGTCGATTTTCCACGACACGATCTGTTCGTAACGTGCGGCTTGAATTCGGATTCAGACCTGGAAGATGCCGCGGTTTGCGCAAGGATTCGCTCGTCGGGCTTCTATCCCTTTAGAGAGAGACTTAGGGGATAAGCGCACGATACAACTCGCAATCCTTACCAGTCGGAAGCCGCGGATATGAACACAAAACCCTTACGTGTTGCGATCATAGGCGCAGGAACCGGGGGCCTTTGCCTCGCGCACGGCCTTCATCGCCGGGGAATAGAGGTCAATGTATTTGAGCGCGATCGCACGAGAGTCGATGGACCGCCCGGATATCGCATCGGCATCGACGGCATCGGCATGAAGGCGTTGCGTGAATGCCTGCCGGAAAACGTGATGGATTTTTTCAACGCGGCATGCGCGCGTACGCCGCGATACCTGAACTACATGACCGAGTGCCTTAAAGAAACGCTCAGCGTGGATCTCGGCGACGTGGGGGTCGGACGTTCCGCGACACGCCTTACGTTAAGACAGGTCATGATGAGCGGCCTGGAAGGCAAAGTCCACTTCGATAAAAGATTTATACGCTACACGGAGCGTGGCGGCGGCACGGTCGCCGCGCATTTTGCCGATGGCAGCATCGCGGAAGCGGATCTGATCGTCGGCGCCGACGGCGCCAACTCCAGGGTGCGCAGCCAACTGTTACCGCACGCGCAGATCGAGGAAACGGGCATCGTGGGAATCGCAGGAACGACGCCCCTGGACGCGCGCACGCGAGAGCTGCTGCCTGCGAAGATATTGAACGGCATCACATTGGTACTCGCGCCGAAAGGCTTTGGCGGCGTCGTGCATGCGCTTTCGTTCGACGAGCCGCGAGACACCGATTCCCAGTGGTCCGGGATGCAGTATGTCGACAGGCGCGACGTCATCACATGGGCCGTTTGGGGCGCTGTTTCGAACTGGTCGGCAGACCCGCTGATGCCCGACATCGACCATCTCGCGCTTGTTCGCGATGCGACGCGCAATTGGCATCCACGTCTGAAATCGCTTTATGCCGCGGCCGATCCCGATAGTTTGTTTATCGGCAACATCCGGACGTCCGCACCCGTCACGGCGTGGAAAACCGGACCTGTCACGGTGCTCGGCGATGCGATCCATCTGATGACACCGGGCGGCGGCGCAGGCGCCAATACCGCACTGCGCGACGCCGCCTTGTTATCGCATGAATTGGGGAGTGTTGTGCGAGGGCATGCAACGCTGGGCACCGCGGTTGCCGCATACGAACACCAGATGCGGCAATACGGCTTCGACGCGGTTTTAAAATCACGCGAGCGTTACGACGATCGAAGCCTGCTACATCGGCCGGTTGCGGGGCGAGCCATGCTCGGTTTCGTACGCTCGACGATGCGCGTCGTCAACGCTGTCCCGTTCCTCAAGCAGCAGGTCGTGACCGCGACCCGACGTGAATTCGAGTAATGCTTAAGCTGTGGATTCTGGAATTCCGCCTGCCGCGCGCCTAAAACAACTCACGAACCCTGTGATACAGCATGCCGAGTTCGAGTGCGGGGCCGCGTAATGCTGGGCAACCCGGAAATCGCGCGTGCCTGATCCTCGCAAAGAGGTCGAGCGCGGCACGGTCTTGCGCGATCGCTTGTGCAACAACGCGGCCAGCGATGCCCGTCAGCGCGACACCGTGGCCTGCAAAGCCTTGCACATAGAAATAGTTCGGGTCGATCGCGCCGAAATCCGGCGCGCGATTGCGCGTGACGTCGACGAAGCCGCCCCATGCATAGTCGATGCGCGCATCGGCGAGTTGCGGGAAAACCGCGAGCATTCGCTTGCGGATGGCCTCGGCGAGCCGCTCGGGCGCCATGCCTGCCGATGTCGCTCGGCCGCCGAACAGCAGGCGATGGTCGGCCGACACGCGAAAGTAATCGAGGAAGAAGTTGTTATCGCAAACCGCGGCGCGTCCCGCAATCAGCGCATCCGCGCGTGCCTTGCCGAGCGGTTCGGTCGCGACGATATACGACGCAATCGGCGCGATGCGCGCGGCAATGGCCGAAGGCAGCACGTTGCCGAGCGTCGCGTTTCCACATGCGGCAACAAATCGGCAGCGCACTTCGCCGCTCGTTGTGCGAACAACCGGTTGTGCGCCGCGTACGACCTCGATCACCGGCGAATGGGCGAAAAGCAGTGCACCTTCTTTGCGGGCCGCGTCGGCAAGACCAAGACAATATTTGAGCGGATGCAAATGCCCGGAGACCGGGTCGAACACACCGGCCAGATAGCGTTCGGATGCGATGCGCGAGCGAATCGCATCGCGGTCGAGCCATTGCAGATGCGGATAACCCCAGCGCGTCGCGGCTGCATCCATCCATGCGCGAAGATCCGCTATGCGCTTTTCTCGGGTCGCGACGGTCAGGTAACCCTGCGTGAAATCGCAGTCGATTCCATAGCGCTCGATGCGCTCGCGCACCAGTGCGACGCCATCCACCGACAAAGACCACGCGGCACGCGCACCATCGGCGCCCAGCTGCTGCTCGATCACTTCATCTTTGGCAAAGCCGACCAGCATCTGTCCGCCGTTGCGGCCTGATGCACCCCAACCGGGCCGGTGCGCGTCGACCACGATAACGGACAGGCCGCGCGCGCGGCATTCGAGCGCGACGGACAGGCCCGAAAACCCCGCACCGATTACACAGACGTCCGCTTCGAGCGTGCCGTCGAGGATCGGATCGTCGGTAGCGGGGCGGCGGACATTGGCCTCGTAGTACGAGTTCTGGATCAGTGCGTCGGCGCGGCGATCGAGGGCGTCGGTCATTGAAAGAGGGGAGGCGGAAAGGATTGCTTGCCGGGCAATGCGGACGCCGGCTGGGATCGGCAATTCTACCGGTGTTTGTAGCGCAAGTGGCCTGCGCCGTTTGTTTGCGCGCAGGCCAGCCAGATGGCCAAAGGCCTTCACATCCTCATGCGACGCCTATCTGTCGTGCGGTCGCATCTATCGCTCGCTTTGCCTTCTCGACAATCTCATCGATCTCGCTCTTCGTGATAACGAGCGGCGGAGACAGCAGCATGCGGTCTCCGGTCGCGCGCATGATTAGATGGCCGTTGAAGCAGAAATCGCGGCACATCGTGCCGACCTCGGCGCCATTTTCGAAGCGCCCGCGTGTGGCCGGCTCCTTCGCGAGCTGCACGCCCGCAACAAGACCCACTCCCGCCACCTCGCCGACCATCGGATGCCCCGCAAACGTATCGCGCAGCAGGCCCTGAAAATAGGGCCCCGTTTCGTCCCTGACGCGCTCGACAATCCCTTCTTCGCGCAGCAGCGTGAGATTGGCGATGGCAACCGCGGCAGCGACCGGATGACCTGAATACGTCATGCCATGATTGAATTCGCCATTTTCAATCAGCGCTCGCGCGATGCGGTCGTGCAAGCCGACCGCGCCCATCGGCACATATCCGCTTGTCATCCCTTTAGCGAGTGTCATCAGATCGGGTTCGAGACCGAAGTGCTGATGGGCAAACCATTCGCCGGTACGGCCGAAACCGCCGATCACTTCATCTGCCACGAGCAGCACATCGTATTTGCGGCAAATACGTTGAATTTCAGGCCAATAGCTCGACGGCGGAAAGATGACGCCGCCCGCTCCCTGGAAAGGCTCACCAATAAACGCAGCGACGTTCTCCGCACCGAGCTCGAGAATTTTCGCTTCGAGTTGCCGCGCGCGTTCGAGGCCGAACGCTTCGGGCGTCACGTCGGCGGCCGCTTCTCCGAAGAAATACGGCTGATCGATATGCACGATATGCGCCACCGGCGACGGCATTTGCTCGTGCATATAGTCCATGCCGCCGAGCGTGCCGCCCGCGATCGTCGAGCCGTGGTAGCCGTTTTTGCGCGCGATCACATATTTTTTGCCGGGCTTGCCGAGCGCAGCCCAATAACGATGCGCGATACGCAGCATCGTATCGTTGGCCTCGGAGCCGCTGTTGCAATAGAAGAAGTGATTGAACGGCGTCGGCGTCAACTCCGCGAGCAGTGCCGACAGCTCGATGACAGGCGGATGCGTGGTCTTGAAAAAGGTGTTGTAAAACGAAAGTTCCCGAATCTGCCGGTAGGCGGCGTCCGCGAGTTCCTTGCGGCCATAGCCGACATTCACGCACCACAGGCCAGCCATACCGTCGATAATCCGGTTACCGTCTGAATCCCACAGGTAGACCCCTTCGGCCTTCACGACAACCCGGCTGCCAGTGCGGTTCAGCGTTCCCATATCGGAGAACGGGTGGATATGATGCGCGGCATCGAGCGCGCGGTATTCGGCGGTGCTGCGTGCACGCCGTGATGCTTCGCGTTGCCGTTCATTATTCGTCGCCGGTGTTGGCGTCGCGTAGACGGCTTCTTCTGTCGTCAAGCTCATGTTTGGCTCCGGTATCGTTAGACATGCAGCAGCAAATGCCTGCGTTCCCACGAGCTGATCACGCGGAAGAACGCGTCGTATTCGGTTTCTTTCAATGTCAGATAGGCTTTGACGAACCGCTCGCCGAGCGTCTCTGCAAGCGGCGTGCACGCCGCCATCAGCGTGAGGCCTTCTTCGAGATTACGCGGCAGCTGATACGGCATCTGGTATCCGTCGCTCGATAGCGGCTCGGTCGGACGCAGATGCTGCGTCATGCCGAGGTAACCGGCCGCGAGGGTCCCCGCGATCGCAAGATACGGATTGCAATCGACGCCGGGAATACGGTTTTCGATGCGCCGTGCGTTAGGCCCCGAATGCGGAATGCGAAAGCCGACTGTGCGGTTGTCGTAGCCCCATTGCACGTTGATCGGCGCCGCCATGAAGCGCGACAGGCGGCGATACGAATTGATATACGGCGCGAAGATCGGCATCAGCGCAGGTGTGTATTTCTGCAGGCCCGCGAGATAGCCGTGGAAAAGGGCGGTGGGTTCGCCGTCGCGGCCGGTGAACAGGTTCTCGCCGCTATGTATGTCGACGAGGCTTTGATGCACGTGCATTGCCGAACCTGGTTCGCCTTCCATCGGCTTGGCCATAAAGGTCGCGTACATCTGGTGGCGCAATGCCGCTTCACGGACCGTACGCTTGAACAGAAACACACGGTCGGCGAGATTGAGCGGGTCGCCATGCAGAAAGTTGATTTCCATCTGCGCGGCGCCGACTTCGTGAATCAGCGTGTCTACTTCGAGTTCCTGAATGTCGCAATACTCGTAGATATCTTCGAAAAGCGGATCGAATTCGTTGACCGCTTCGATCGAATACGCCTGCCGTCCGGTTTCCGCGCGACCGGTTCGGCCGATCGGCGGTCGCAGCGGCAGATCGGGGTCCTTGTTCATATCGACGAGATAGAACTCGAGTTCGGGCGCGACGATCGGCTTCCAGCCCTTCTCCTGGTAGAGATCGAGCACGCGCCGCAAGACGCGGCGCGGCGAGATTTCGACGGGCGTGCCGTCGAAATGCACGCAATCGTGAATGACCTGCGCGGTCGGATCGACCGCCCACGGGATGATGCGGATCGTCGATGCATCGGGCACGCACACCATGTCGGGGTCGGTCACGCCGGTCAAACTTCCGTCCGACGGATAGTCGCCGGTGACGGTTTGCACCATGACGGCCTGCGGCAGCCGCATCGTTTCACCGGATTCGAACTTGCTGCGCGGAATGATCTTGCCGCGCGCAATGCCGGCCATATCGGGGATGATGGCTTCGATCTCGGTGATATGGTGCTTCTTCAGAAATTCATCGATGTCGTACATGATTGTTCTCTCTGTGTGCCCGCAAAGTGCGCTTGTGCATGAATCGGAAAACGTCATTTACCTGTTCGCAAGCGGTGCATCTGTAGCGCCCGCATGCGCGCGGTTTTGCATCCGTTCGCGGCACGCGTCGCCGAACGCGCGAAAGATTGCGGTCGACAGCGGATCGGCGGCGAACTTCCATTCCGGATGCCATTGCACGCCGAGCGCGAATGCGCGTGCATCGTCAACGCTGATCGCTTCAATCAGTCCATCAGGCGCGCGGGCTTCGATGCGCAGTCTGTCGCCGAGCCGCTCGATTCCTTGCGCATGCAACGAGTTGACGCGCACAGTCTGCGCACCCGAAGCCAGACGGGCGAGCAGTCCGTCCGGCGCAAGCCGCAACGGATGCGAAGGCCCGTATTGAACGTCGAGGCCGTCGTCGCCGTTTTCGCGGTGATCGTCGTAGCCTTGTACCGCGTGCACGCTTTGATGCAGCGTTCCACCGAACACCACATTCATCTCCTGAAACCCGCGACAGATCGCCAGCACGGGCACGCCTGCGTCGATCGCGGCGCGCAATAGCGGTAATGTCGTTGCATCGCGCGCGGCGTCGTGCAGCGTGCCCGGTGCGCTCGGCGGACCGTTATAGCGATGCGGTTCGACGTTCGAGTAGCTGCCGGTAAACAGCAGGCCATCGACGGCTGCAAGAATGTCTGCCGTGCGCTGCCTGCAGCCGAGCGCGGGCAGCATGACGGCCAACGCATGCGCACCATTGACTACCGCGGTCAGATACTTTTCGCCGGTCACATGCGACGGATGCGCGCCGATCGTCGTTCGGTCGGCAGTGACACCGACCAGAGGTTTCGTTTGCATGACTAATGGCCAAACTTGTCGGGTTTGGGAAAGACGTGAAAACACTATGAATAGCGTCGTTTGGCGCGACAGCGGTCAGCGCATCGCACCACGCGATACGAATAGCCGGAATAGCCGGGCTACGCGCCACGCATCGCGCGACCACAACCTGGCCGCGCGCTGACAGGCGTCGCTGCGCACAGCTTCACTAGCAGTGTCGGCACGCGCGCGATCACACCGTCGCGCGACGCGAATGCGTGCGCAGACGAGGCGAATCGGAGCGGTAGCGAAAACGGAAATGCCGTAAGAGGCGCTAGGGCAGCAGGGATGCGACGCCGTCGGAATGAATGGCGACGAAGGCGCGTGCGCAGACGATGTTGTGGCGTCTGACCGAACGGCGGGAAAGGATGACAAAGACGGACAGGAAGCGGCGCAATACGCGTATTGCGTGCATATCGCTGCCGATACTGTCGGCGTTGGTGCAGTCAGCGCGAAGACACCTCGCGGGCTGGCTGCGGTTCCACCTTACCAAAGGGCCTCGGACTTTCACGATGACACTCGATTTGGTGCGTTGAGGTAAACGACCTTACATATTCAGGATATACGAGCCAGAAAACGTGTCAATTCATTTCGCCGGACGCATGTGTACCAGGTCTCGCAACGAAAAGCGTCGAAGTAGGCGCCGCTTATGCACCGCCACTGTTGTCCTTGCGTGAGCGCCGCGTTTCTCGCGTGGGTGGTGTTTCGCGCAACGCGGCTTCCGCCTGCTCGAGCCGGCGTGTTGCTTCGCTCACATCATGACGAAATTGCGCCAGCGCTGTGCGCGCGACGTCGGGCGGCTGCAGCGCGGACCACAGCACGTCGATGAGTCGATCCGCGGTGGCGTCGATATCGGAGCGGCGGTTCGCGAGCGTCGCTTCCCACAGCACATGCTCCATCGGCCCGAACACGAGCGAGCGCAAAAGGCGCAGCGGCATATCGGCGCGCACCTGGCCCGTGGCCTGTCCCTGCGCAAGCACGCGCATCAGCGGTGCGGTATAACGCCGATGCAACCCTGTCAGCGCCTCGCTCAATTCGTGTTGCTGCGTGCGCCCTTCGGAGAGCACGAGCGAGCACAACCCCGTGCCGTTCACGAGCATGAGCCGCAAATGAGTGCGAACGATAAACGCGAACTGCTGACGCACGCCGCCGTCGCGCGGCAAGCCGGCTTCGATCGCTTCGATGATTTCGTCGTACCAGTCGCCGATCACACGCGCGCACAACTCGCGCTTGCCGCGGAAATAGCTGAATACGGTGGCTTCGGAAATGCCGAGGCGATGCGCGATCTCGGCGGTGGTCGCCCGCTCGTATCCCTTCTCGGAGAACACGTCGCGGCCGGCTTCGAGGATTTCCTTCACACGTTGCTGCGACTTGCGTCCCGCCGGCTGCCGGCGCGACGCCGGCGTCTCGTCCCTTGTTACGCGCATCATATGAGCCCAATTCAGATTTCAGTGCCGGATGGGCCCGGCACGTGTCGATACTAGCATGGCACGTAAGGCTAAAGTGCGCTTCCAGATTTATGAGCTTCGCTCAGAAATACCTATTGACGCTTACGTAAATCTGGCGTGAAATGCGCACTGTAACGGCGGTTGCGATCGATGGTACATCGCGACCGCAAAGCGTATTCCGCAGTCGCGGAAATGCTGAGCCTTGCTCAGAAAATTCCGGCTACTGCGGTGCGGCATACACGTCGCGCATCGGCCGCGCGGCGGCCCACTGTCCATCGGGCCTTGCGGCAGGCCTTACAGCGTGCCGCGCATCCGGCCCGCACCTCCGGCCGCATATCTGGGAGATTCGAATGAGCAACTTGCCCGGCCTGCAATTCCCACTCGGCGAAGAAGTCGAAATGCTGCGCGACAGCATCGCGGGGTTCGCGGCGAAAGAGATCGCGCCGCGTGCCGGCGAAATCGACCGGACCGATCAATTTCCGATGGACCTCTGGCGTAAATTCGGCGACCTCGGCGTGCTCGGCATGACAGTAGCCGAGGAATACGGCGGCGCGGGCATGGGCTACACCGCGCATATGGTCGCGATGGAAGAGATCTCCCGCGCCTCGGCGTCGGTCGGGTTGTCTTATGGCGCCCATTCGAATCTGTGCGTGAACCAGATCCATCGCAACGGCACCGAAGCGCAGAAGCGCAAGTATCTGCCGAAGCTCGTGTCGGGCGAACACGTCGGCGCGCTCGCGATGAGCGAGCCGAATGCGGGCTCGGATGTCGTCAGCATGAAATTGCGTGCGGACAAAAAAGGCGACCATTACGTGCTGAACGGTACCAAGATGTGGATTACCAACGGTCCCGATTGCGATACGTTGGTCGTCTATGCGAAGACGGACATCGAAGCGGGCGCGCGCGGCATCACCGCGTTCATCGTCGAGAAGGGCATGCGCGGCTTTTCTGTCGCGCAGAAGCTCGACAAGCTCGGTATGCGCGGCTCGCATACCGGCGAGCTCGTGTTTCAGGACGTCGAGGTGCCGCAGGAGAATGTGCTCGGCGAGCTCAATGGCGGCGTCAAGGTGCTGATGAGCGGGCTCGATTATGAGCGTGCTGTCCTGGCAGGCGGCCCGACCGGCATCATGGCCGCGGTGATGGACGCCGTGGTGCCTTACGTGCACGACCGCAAGCAGTTCGGCCAGCCGATCGGCGAATTCCAGCTGATCCAGGGCAAGCTTGCCGATCTCTATACGACATTCCAGGCATGCCGTGCGTATCTGTATGCGGTGGGCCGCAACCTCGACACGCTCGGCAAAGATCATATCCGGCATGTACGCAAGGATTGCGCGGGCGTCATTCTCTACACCGCGGAAAAGGCCACGTGGATGGCCGGCGAAGCGATCCAGATTCTCGGGGGCAATGGTTATATCAATGAATATCCGGTCGGCCGCCTGTGGCGCGACGCGAAGCTCTACGAGATCGGCGCGGGCACGAGTGAGATTCGCCGCATGCTGATCGGCCGCGAGCTGTTTGCCGAAACCATGTAGCAGAAGGAGAAGCACGCAATGCCGGTCATCGAAACGAAGTTGAATCCGCGCTCGGACGATTTCCGCGCGAACGTCTCGGCGCTCGAAGCGCTCGTCGCGGACCTGCGCGAGAAGATCGGCAAGCTCGCGCTGGGCGGCGGCGAGGCCGCGCGCGACAAGCACATATCGCGCGGCAAACTGTTGCCGCGCGAGCGTGTGGCGCAACTGCTCGACCCCGGCACGCCGTTTCTCGAGCTCTCGCAGCTCGCCGCATTCGGCATGTACAACGACGACGCGCCGGGCGCGGGCGTCATCACCGGCATTGGACGCATCGCGGGGCAGGAGTGCGTGATTGTCTGCAACGATGCGACCGTAAAGGGCGGCACGTACTACCCGATCACGGTCAAGAAGCATGTGCGCGCGCAGGAGATCGCCGCCGAAAACCGCTTGCCTTGCGTGTATCTCGTCGATTCGGGCGGCGCCAATCTGCCGAATCAGGACGACGTGTTTCCCGATCGCGACCACTTCGGCCGCATCTTCTATAACCAGGCGAATCTGTCCGCGGCGGGCATTCCGCAGATCGCGGTCGTGATGGGGTCGTGCACTGCGGGCGGCGCCTATGTGCCGGCGATGAGCGACGAGTCGATCATCGTGAAGAACCAGGGCACGATTTTTCTCGGCGGGCCGCCGCTCGTGAAGGCGGCGACCGGTGAGGAAGTCAGCGCCGAAGACCTCGGCGGCGGCGACGTGCACACACGCCTGTCGGGCGTGGTCGATCATCTCGCGCAAAACGATGCGCATGCGCTCGCCATCGCGCGCAGCATTGTCGCGAATCTGAACCGCCGCAAGGAGCAGCCGCTTGCGCTGCAGGAACCGAAGCCGCCGCGTTACGACGCGAAGAGCATCTACGGCGTGATTCCTGTCGACACGCGCAAGCCGTTCGACATTCGCGAAGTGATCGCACGTATCGTCGACGATTCCGCTTTCGATGAATTCAAGGCGCGCTACGGCACGACGCTCGTCACCGGTTTTGCGCATATCTGGGGGCATCCGGTCGGCATCGTTGCGAACAACGGCATTCTGTTTTCGGAGTCGGCGTTAAAGGGCACGCATTTCATCGAACTGTGCTGCCAGCGCAAGATCCCGCTCGTATTCCTGCAGAACATCACGGGCTTTATGGTCGGCCGCAAATATGAGAACGAAGGCATCGCGCGCAATGGCGCAAAGATGGTGACCGCGGTCGCGACCGCGAAGGTGCCGAAGTTCACGGTCATCATCGGCGGCTCGTTCGGCGCGGGCAACTATGGGATGTGCGGCCGCGCCTACTCGCCGCGTTTTCTGTGGATGTGGCCGAACGCGCGCATTTCGGTGATGGGCGGCGAGCAGGCCGCTTCGGTGCTGGCCACGGTGAAGCGTGACGGTATCGAAGCGAAGGGCGGCACATGGAGCGCCGCCGAGGAAGAGGCATTCAAGCAGCCGATTCGCGCGCAATACGAGCACCAGGGCCACCCGTACTATGCGAGCGCGCGGCTTTGGGACGACGGCGTGATCGATCCGGCGCAAACGCGCGACGTGCTGGGCCTCGGTTTGTCGGCTGCGATGAACGCGCCGATCGAAGATACGCGTTTTGGCGTGTTCCGGATGTAACGCGCAGCACGGAGCGAGCGTCGTCCACTACGCGATGCGATGCGTCGAACGAAGCCCGCAGCATGAAATGCCCGGCAGGTTTGCGATGTGAAATGGACGGCAGGACCGCGCAAGGAGTCTCGAATGGTGAATGAAGTGAAGCCTGAAACGCTGATCGTCGAAGTCACGCATCAGGTGGCGACGGTCACGCTGAATCGTCCCGACGTGCGCAACGCGTTCAACGAAACGATGATCGGCGAGCTTACGGCCGTGTTTCGCGAGCTGAGCGAGCGCGACGATCTACGCGCCGTCGTGCTCGGCGCAAACGGCAAGGCATTTTGCGCGGGCGCGGACCTGAACTGGATGAAGAAGATGGCCGGCTACTCGGATGACGAGAACCGTGCCGACGCGATGCGTCTCGCCGACATGCTGTGGTCGATCTACCGCTGCTCGAAGCCCGTGATCGCGCGCGTGAACGGCGACGCCTACGCGGGCGGCATGGGACTCATCGCCGCGTGCGATATCGTGATTGCTGCGGACACCGCGCGCTTCTGCCTTTCAGAAGCACGCCTCGGCCTGATTCCCGCGACAATCGCGCCCTATGTCATCCACGCGCTCGGCGAGCGCGCCTCGCGCCGCTACTTCGCGACGGCCGAACAGTTCGACTGCGCGACCGCGCTGCGCCTGGGATTCGTTAGCGAAGCCGTCAGCGAAGACAAACTCGACGACACCGTGCAGCAACTCGCGGCGATTCTATGTTCGAACGGACCGCGCGCGGTGCGCGCGTGCAAGCAGCTCGTACAGGACATCGCGGGCCGCGAGCTCGACACGGCCTTGATCGAGGAAACGGCCGCGCGCATCGCGCAGGTGCGGGCTAGCGCGGAAGGGCGCGAAGGCGTGGCGTCGTTCCTCGAGAAGCGCGCGCCGGTGTGGCGCACACAATAATCCGCAACGCAAACCACAGCGCCAGGGCAAACCATGTTCAACAAGATCCTCATTGCGAACCGCGGCGAAATAGCGTGCCGCGTTGCCGCCACGTGCAAGCGGCTCGGCATCGCAAGCGTGGCGGTCTATTCCGATGCGGATGCGAACGCGAAGCACGTCGCGGCCTGCGATGAAGCCGTGCATATCGGCGGCTCGACGGCGGCCGAAAGCTATCTGCGCATCGAGCGGATTATCGATGCGGCGCGTGTCAGCGGCGCACAGGCCGTGCACCCGGGCTACGGCTTTCTGTCGGAAAACGAAGACTTCGCGCAGGCATGCAAGGCGGCGGGCATCGTGTTTATCGGGCCGCCGGTCGAGGCGATCGCCGCGATGGGCTCGAAAGCGGCGGCGAAGGCGTTGATGCACGCGGCCGCGGTGCCGCTGGTACCCGGCTATCACGGCGACAGCCAGGACGCTGATCTGCTCAGGCGCGAGGCCGATGCGATCGGCTACCCGGTGCTGTTGAAGGCCAGCGCGGGCGGCGGCGGCAAAGGAATGCGCGTCGTCGAGCGCGGCGAAGATTTTGCGGCGGCGCTCGCGTCGTGTAAACGCGAAGCGGCGAGCAGCTTCGGCAACGATCGCGTGCTGATCGAAAAGTATCTGACGCGGCCGCGCCACGTCGAAGTGCAGGTGTTCGCCGATATGCACGGCGGCGCGGTCTATCTGTTCGATCGCGACTGCTCGGTGCAGCGGCGCCATCAGAAAGTGCTCGAAGAAGCGCCCGCGCCGGGGCTTCCCGATGCCATGCGCCGCGCGATGGGGGAAGCGGCGGTCGCGGCCGCGCGCGCGGTCGACTATGTCGGCGCCGGTACCGTCGAATTCATCATGACGGGCCGCGATTTCTATTTCATGGAAATGAACACGCGGCTGCAGGTCGAGCATCCGGTGACCGAAATGGTGACCAGGCACGACCTCGTCGAATGGCAGTTGCGCGTCGCAGCCGGCGAATCGCTGCCGTGCACGCAGGAACAGTTGCAATTGCACGGGCATGCGATCGAAGCGCGGATCTATGCCGAGCATCCGGCGCGCGGCTTTCTGCCTTCGACAGGCACGCTCAAGCATTTGCGCATGCCCGCAGGCGTCGAATTCACGATCGGCGCGTTGCCGGGCGGTCCGCGCGCGACCGTGCGTATCGATAGCGGCGTACGCGAGGGCGACACGATCACGCCGTTCTACGACCCGATGATCGCGAAGCTGATCGTGTATGGCGCCACACGCGCCGACGCGTTGCAGCGGATGAGTCGCGCGCTGCAGGCATGCGAAGTGGTCGGGCCGCACACGAACGTCGAGTTCTTGCGGCGTATCGTCACGAGCGAACCGTTTGCGAGCGCCGACCTCGATACCGGTTTGATCGAACGGCATCGCGATACCTTGTTTGCGCCCGCGCAAAAGCCGTTCGACGCCGCGCTCGCGTTGGCATGCGCGGCCTTGCTCGAGCGCGAGGGCGATGCAGCGGGCGGCGTGGCCGCCGCGAGCGGCGCCTCGCCGTGGGAAGCGCTCGCGCACTGGCGTCTGAATAGCGGCTATCAACAGACGCTGAACTGGAACGACGTCGAAAGCGACACGCCGTTCACCGTCACATTCGCCCGCGATGGCGCCGAGCAGACGCTCGCATTCGCGGGACGCCGCGAGCCTTTCGCGTGGTGGGTCAGCGCGGGGCCGCACGAATATGGCGCCACGCTCGGGAATACTCGCGTCACGGGCCGCGTGTTTGTCGACGGCGATACGTTCCATGTGTTCTGCCGCGGCGAGGCGCTTGCGTTCGAATGGCAGAATCTACTCGCGCATGCGGCGGACGCCGAGCATGGCGAAGGCCGCTTGACGGCGCCGATGCCGGGAAAGGTGATCGCGGTGCTTGTCGAGCCGGGCGAGAAGGTCGAAAAGGGTGCGCCGTTGATCGTGATGGAAGCGATGAAGATGGAGCATACGATCGGCGCGCCTGCCGCGGGCACCGTGGCGGAGCTGTTGTATGCGGTCGGCGATCAGGTCGCCGAAGGGGCGCAATTGCTCGTGCTGGCGAGCGAGTGATTCGGATTCTCTGGAATTCGCTGGACCGCACCGCATGCGTGAACACGAATCGAGCGTCACGGGTAGTGGATTGTCGATCGTGAATTGCGCTAGCCGGTCCCGGTTCTTACATCTTCACGCTAGCCGCGCATAACCCGATTCGATGGCCTCGTTTTCGAGCTGCGTGATGTGCGCATAGTCATCCATCGAAAGCGTTGCAAAGCCCTTCAAACGCAGCCGACGCGCACGCTCAGGCCGCATCGCGAGCGCTTCTTTCAATGCGCTTCTCAACTCGGCAATCCGCTCAGCCGGCACCGCTTTCGATGCAATCAGCGGCAGCCCCGGCGACGCTTCAGTCCACTCGATTTGCTTGACGGCCTGCGCCAGCGCGGGCCGTTCGTCGCACACAAACGCCATCGTCACGCAGTCGATCGCGGCGAGATCCGCGCGGCGCTCGGCCACTGCCTGCAGCGAAGCGATATGGGAACCTGTCTGTAGCGACGAGCCGAAGAACCTGCCGCCGCGCGCTAGCGGCGCAACCGCGTGGCGCAACACATTGAAACCGCTGTTCGAGTCGGTCTGATTGAACGCAACGGTCGAACCGCGGAAGTTTTCGAGCGTAGCGAACGACGCATCGGCATGCGTGACGAGTGCGCTCGAATAATAAGGACCATCGCAGCCCGGCGCATCGAAGCAGGGCGTCGCAACGAGTTGCACGATGTCGCGCAGCTCATGCGTCAACGGATAACCGCACGTTTGCGAGAGCAGCAGATCATCGCGACGCCAGAGCGCGTCAAGACCGCTATCGCTTTCGACAATGCGCGCCGCCGGTTCGACGACGTGTAGCACGTCCGCAAGCCACTCGCGCCAGCACGCTTCGAGCGATGGCGAGACGTTGTACATCGGCAGCGCGGCAACCCACGGAACTGGATTCATGATGCGCCCGATTCTGTCACATGATCGGACGCTGCGCCAAACCCAAGCAACCGTACTACGCCATGCGGCGCCGCGGGACCGCGCAACGCGGCCGCGCGAGAGCCTGCATCACATCACCGTCATTCCACGTGATTCAATACATCGAGCGCCGCCTTGCACGCGCCCTGCAATTGCGCGCGCATCAGATCCTGCACACCTGGATCGTGGCTCACGATCGCATCGCGAATCCGCACCGACTGCTCGAACGACGACCGCATCCGCCCGCCGCGCGCCATCGCGATACGCCGTACGCGCCGCACCGGGCCGATCAGCGCGGCATGGCTTTCCTGCAGCGTGCGGTTATCGGCAATCGTCATCACGACCGTATAGAAGCGATCGAGCGCATCGACGTAACTGGCAGGATCGTCGCCGGAGACGGCCGTTTCCATCGCGGTGACCACGTCATCGAGCTGCGCGCGCCCGAGCGCGGTGATGCGGTCCGCGGCGAGTTGCACGGCAAGGCATTCAAGCGCCGAACGCACCGTATAGATCTCTTCGACGTCGCGCACACTGACTGAGCGCACGAATGCGCCGACGCGCGGCAGCATCGTGACAAGCCCTTCACGTTCGAGTTGCGCGAACGCTTCGCGCATCGGCGTGCGGCTCACATTCAACTGCTTCGCAACCTGTACTTCGGACAGGCGGCTGCCGGGCGCGAGCACGCCTTCGACAATCGCCTCGCGCAGCGCCGGCACGACGACGCCTTCGCTCAACGAGTCGCTCGTCGCGTGGATGGTGCGCATGCGCGCGTGGTACTTGCGGCCGATCGTATCGAGCGGCGGCGCGAGCGGCATGTCCTGATGCTGGCCTTTTTCGGCTTTTTTTGCGGTTCGCAATTGGAGCTCCCTTCTCCCGTCCGGTCTCCCGTAATAACCCCTTGCTGAGCATTCCGGTTGACACTGCAATATTCATTGAATACGCTGTATACAGATTATACAACATCGAATCCGCCCAAACCAGGATTCGAAAACAGGAACCGAACCAAGGAGAGCACGTGGAACACGTTTCTTTGCCGCAGCCCGTATTGATCGAAAAGTCCGGCGCGGTGCTCACGTTCACGCTGAACAACCCGGACGCCGCCAATGAAATTACCGGTCCGATGTTCGACGCGATGATTGCCGCCCTGCGCAGCGAGGCGATCGAGCCGACCGCGCGCGTGCTGCGGCTGCGCGCCGTGGGCAACGCGTTCTGCAAGGGTCGCGAACGCGCGGGTCGCGACGCGGTATCGATTCACGCGGAAGTCGCGCGGCTGATCGAACTGAAGAAGCTGGTGCGCAGTTCGTCGCTGATCAGCGTCGCCGAAGTGCAGGGCGACGCGTTCGGCTTCGGCTTCGGCCTTGCGATCCTGTGCGATTTCGCGATCGTGTCGAGCGCTGCGCGCCTTGCGTTCCCGGAAATGAAAGCAGGCCTGCCGCCGGCCGCGATCATGGCGTACCTCGGACGCTATGCGCTGCCCAAGCGCGTGTTCCCGATGGTGCTGTTCGGCGAACCGATGACGCCGGCCGTCGCGCTCGATGCGGGTCTGATCACGCAAATCGCCGAGCCCGATACGCTGAACAATGCAACGGACACGCTGATCGAACGAATCCTCGCCCTCAACGAAGCGGGCGCGCGCGATTGCAAGGCGTTTTTCCAGTCAGTCGAAGAGAATGCGCTTGAACAGAACTTCCGCTTCGCCGCCGAAACGCTAACCGTGACGACCATGCGGTTGTTGCAGAGCCGCTAAGGTAAAGCCGCTGATGTCGCAACGGCCCACGCGAGCCCTATTCAAGCTGAACGCAAGCCCAACGCATCAAGCGGTAAGCAACCTTTAACGCAAAACCCGACACACCCGCGGCAACCACACCCCGCCGCGCAAAACAACAACCGACCGGAAACTGGCTGGAGACGTACAACATGAACGTGAACGCAGGTGCAAGACTCGATCGGCTGCCGATGTCGGCGTTTCATCGCCGGATCATGTGGTTGATCGGCATCGGCATGTTTTTCGACGGCTTCGACATCTATGTCGCGTCCACGGTGCTTGGTGCGACGCTGAAATCAGGCTTCTCGACGCTCGCGCAAAACGCGCTGTTCGTGTCGCTGACGTTTCTCGGCATGATGATCGGCTCGCTCGTCACCGGCTTTCTCGGTGACCGCTTCGGGCGCCGCTTCACGTATCAGGTGAATCTCGCGATCTTCGGTATCGCGTCGCTCGGCGCCGCGATTTCGCCGACCATGAATCTGCTGATTGCGTGCCGCTTCCTGATGGGCGTAGGCCTCGGCGCGGAAAACGTGGTCGGCTATTCGACGCTTGCCGAGTTCGTGCCGCCGCGCAAGCGCGGCCGGCTGCAGGGGTTAATGGCGGTGTTCGTCGTGACCGGCCTGCCGATCGCGGGCCTGATCGGCCTGCTCGTGATTCCGGCCCTCGGCTGGCGCGCGATGTTCGTGCTCGGCGGCATCGGCGCGCTCGGCGTCTGGTACGCGCGCAAATCGCTGCCCGAGTCGCCGCGCTGGCTCGAATCCGCCGGCCGCGACAAGGAAGCCGAAGCGATCCTGCAACGCATTGAAGGCGAGGTCACGAAGGAGCAGGGCAAGCCTTTGCCGCAGCCGGCCATTGCAGCCGCGAAGCCCGCGCATGCGCAACAGCCGCTGAGCTTCGGGTCGCTGTTCGTCGGCACGATGCTGCAGCGGATGATTGTCGGCTGCGTGTGTCTGGTGGTGATCAACACGCTGCTATACGGCTTTGTCACGTGGCTGCCGACGTTCTTCGTGCACCAGGGCTTCAGCATCGCGAAGTCGTTCGGCTATGCGCTCGTGATGTCGATCGGCGCGCCCGTGGGTTCGGCGATTGGCGCGTTCACCGCCGATTCGTGGGGCCGTAAGAAGACCATCATCATCGCGTCGCTGCTGGCCATTCTGTTCGGCGCGATCTACCCGTTCGTCAGCAATCCGCTGCTGCTGCCGGTGGTCGGCCTGCTGTTGACGATCCCGATCTACGTGCTCGTCGCGCTGCTGTTCGCCGTGTACGTGCCCGAACTGTTCCCGACCGAGGTGCGTCTGCGCGCATCGGGCATCTGTAATACGCTGGGACGTGGCGCGACGATCGTGACGCCGTTTATCGTCGTCGCGCTGTTTGCGCAGCATGGTGTCGTCGGTGTGCTCGCGCTGATGATCGGCCTGCTCGCGGTCCAGATCGTGGTAGTCGCATGGCTCGGCGTCGAACCGACGGGCCAGCGCCTCGAAGACCTTCAACCGGGCGACGCGCTCGCGCACGACGGCGTCAACGCCGCCGCGCGGGTGTCGCCGCTCAAGTAACCGTCAAGCAACACGCAACCAGAACTCAAGAAACCTGAAACCGCACCGGAAAAC
The DNA here is from genome assembly GCF_019428685.1 of Paraburkholderia edwinii. NCBI lineage: Bacteria > Pseudomonadati > Pseudomonadota > Betaproteobacteria > Burkholderiales > Burkholderiaceae > Paraburkholderia > Paraburkholderia edwinii. Next base: position 3,002,911 of record NZ_CP080096.1, on the reverse strand, counting down.
CGCAAGGAAATCGCAATGGATGCAGTCAACAAGCAGCACCTCGAAGCCCAGCTTCTGATCGATGGCGAATGGACCGGCGCCGAAGGCGGCCGCACGATGGACATCGTGAACCCGGCAACGGGCGCGGTGATCGGCAGTCTGGCCGCAGCGTCGGAAGCCGATGTCGATCGCGCCGTGCGCGCCGGCAACGCCGCGTTCGAGCGCGGCGAATGGCGCGACATGCCGATCCAGCAGCGCTCGCGCATCATCAACAAATTCGCCGACCTGTTCGAAGCGGACCTCGAGAACTTCTACAAGCTCGAAACGCTGAACAACGGCCGCCCGATCTCCGAAACGCGCGCGCAGATTTCGCGCCTGCCGCAGTTCTATCGCTACTTCGCCGCGCTGTCGCTGACGCGCCGCAGCGACGTGATTCCGATCGAAGGGCCGTACCTGTGCTACACGCAGCGCGTGGCGCTCGGCGTCGTCGCGCTGATGACGTCGTTCAATCACCCGCTGATGATTCTGTCGAAGAGCCTCGCGCCGGCGCTGGCCACCGGAAATAGCGTCGTCATCAAGGCATCCGAACAAACCCCGCTGACCACGGTGCGCCTCGTGCGCCTGCTCGAAGAAGCGGGCGTGCCGAAGGGCGTGGTCAACGTCGTGAACGGCGAAGGCCGCGTGTGCGGCGCCGCGCTCGCGAAGCACGAACTGATCCGCAAGGTCGTGTTCACGGGCGGCACGGACGTAGGCCGCTCGATCGGCGAAGCGGCCGCGCGCACGTTCGCGCTGACCACGCTTGAACTGGGCGGCAAGGGCGCGGTGATCCTGTTCGACGATATGGATATCGAACGGGCTGTTAACGGCGCCGCATTTGCGTCATTTATCGGTGCGGGGCAGACCTGTGTGTGTGGTGCGCGCATTCTCGTGCAGGAAACGATGTATCAGCAATTCCTCGAGCGCTTCCGCACGAAGGCGGGCGGCATTCGCGTCGGCAACCCGGAAGACCCGAAGACGCAGCTTGGCCCGGTGATTTCCGACCGCTCGCGCCAGCGCATTCTCGCGATGCTTGCGCGCGCGGAACAGGACGGCGCGAAGCTTTTGACGGGCGGCAAGATTCCATCGCATCTGTCGCAAGGCTTCTTCCTCGAGCCGACGGTGCTGTACGACGTCGATCCGCGCTGCGAGATCGGTCAGGACGAAGTGTTCGGCCCGGTTACTGTAGTGATGCCGTTCAAGGACGAAGCCGACGCGATTCGCATCGCCAACGACACGCAGTTTGGTCTCGCCGCATCGGTGTGGACGATCGATGTCGCGCGCGCGCATCGTGTGGCGAGCAAGCTCGAGTTCGGTATGGTGTGGGTCAACGACCATCACCGTCTCGACCCGGCATCGCCGTGGGGCGGCTTCAAGAACAGCGGCGTGGGTCGCGAAACCGGTATCGAGTCGTTCGACCAGTTCACCGAGCCGCGCGCGGTGACGATCAACACGACGGGCAAGACGGTCGACTGGTACGCGGACGACGGTCAGTTGAAGCGTCTGAACTGAAGACGCTGACGCCGTAGCGCAAGCTTCGGTTGAAGTGGCCGGCGCCGCGTGGTCGAAGCGGCGCCGGTTTGCTTGAGCGCGTGCACCGGGTGCACGATCGGTTTTGCCGCGTACGACGTGAGCCAGTCGCCATAGCCGCTCACGAGAAAACCGCCGTTGCGATGCAGGTATGCCGCGCGGCGCTCGCGATAGATGCCACGCAACGCAAACCACGGCAGCCCCGGCAGATCATGATGTACCGCGTGGTAGTTGTTATTCAGAAACAGCAACCGCCAGAACCATGCCGCCTCGTTGATGACCGAGCGGTGCTCATACGCATCCGCGCTGCGATGTTCGTGAAATGAGCGAACCGCATTCAACGCCAATGCGGGATAACCGGCGCCGACAATAAAGAGCCACGGTGAAATGCCGCACTCGCGTGCGAGCCACACAGTCAACGCGGTGAGCGCCGCGCCATGCGCGAGCCACGCGGGCACGTCGCTGAAATCGCGCTGCAGGAGTTTGCGCGATGCGTCGCTTGCGGTTGCGGCGAGCGAAAACGCGGGCCCGAGCAACAGGCGGCCGATAAACGTATTGCGCGCCGTCAACAACGTGCGCAGCATCGGACCCGCACGATCCCACGCGGCACGACTCACGAAATAGCTTTCCGGATCGTGCTCGGGGCGCGTCAAGTGCGGATCGTCGTGGTGCCGCAAGTGCAGGTCGCGATACACGCGGTACGGAAACCACACCGCGAGCGGCATAAACCCGATCAGGCCGTTGATCAACGGCGAACGCGTCGGATGCCCATGCAGCAGTTCATGCTGCAACGACAGATACCACGCGCCGAATAGCGCGAGCAACGCGATCGTGACGGGCATACCGAGCACGCGCGCGTGCGTCGCGACACCGAACCATCCCGCGTAAATCGCCACGATGACGAGCCAGGTCGGCCATTCGCTGCGCCACGTCAGGCTGGCACGGCGGTGTAGTAAAGCTTGACGCTGACTGTCATCGAGATAAAAAGCCATCGGCGGGTCCGGTCGTTGATACGCCGGGCTGAAGGCCCCGACGTCGATCGAACCCGATCCTACCGGCCGGTTACGCGCGGTGAAACCAATTTGTCACGCAAAGCTTCGCTGAAAAAACGCTTAAGCAGAGGGCTCAACCGTGTTTCGCGAGCTTGCATTCATGATCGAGCAACGGTTCGGCCGTGCCGCTGCCGTCCTCGATATTCAGCGCGCTATTGACGATCAGCCAGCCATCCTTCGTGGTCCGCCCTGCGCCCGTGACGAGTATGGTCTGCTCGGACATCTGCGCGGAATCCGGATGATCGCGCGCGACGACACGGAACGGATTGTTCTCGCCCTCGAGGTTCGGCACGCGCATCACCCGATAACGCTGC